>CAZQES010000069.1:0-19387 GCA_964591425.1 uncultured Anaerolinea sp. | reverse complement strand
CGGCTCGTCGGCGATCACCACTTGCGGATTGCACGAAAGCGCCATCGCGATCATCGCGCGTTGCCGCATCCCACCCGAATATTGATGCGGAAAGTGGTCCTTGTGCTTGGCGGCAATCCCTACAAGGTCGAGCAGTTCCACCACACGTTCCTCCACTTGTCCCGGCGGCATCGTGGGAATGTGTTTGACGATCGCTTCCTTGATCTGATCACCGACCGTGCGCACGGGGTTGAGCGCGTTCATCGCGCCTTGGAACACGATCGAGATTCCGCTCCAACGAACATCGGCAAGTTCTTCCTCGGTTGCTTCGGCGAGGTCTTTGCCTTGAAAATGAACATGCCCATTCGAGATCTGACCCGACGCGGGAAGCAGGCGATTGATCGCCATGATCAGCGTTGTCTTGCCGCATCCGCTCTCCCCCACCAAGCCCATCATCTCGCCCTCGTGCAATCGAAAACTGACATTTTGTACAGCCTGCGCCACACTCCCGTTATTGACGAACTGCACAGACAGATTCCGAACATCCAACAAGATGGGCGACTCTTTTCTAGTCTTTCGATCTTCGGATTTAACTTCCGCTTCACTCTGGACGGTCTGCCTGCCCGGCATGAGGTGATGTGATTCAAGCCTCGGGTTCAATACTTGCTCCATCCCGTGACCAAGCAAAGTCAACGCGAGCACCACCCAAACGATTCCAAAGCCGGGGGTCGCCAACGCCCACCACGCGCCGGCGCTCATTGCGCCGCGTCCGAAGGCAAAGTTGAGCATCTGTCCCCACGAGATCGCGGTCGGGTCGCCCAGCCCAAGAAACGACAATGTTGATTCGTTGAGGATTGCCAGCGAGATCACCAGGATCGCGTTGACCACGAGCAACGGCAACACCAACGGCAGAATGTGATTCAAAATGATGTGCCGATTCCCCGCGCCGATGGCGCGAGCACGCAACACGAACTTGCGCGATTTCACCGCCAGCGTCTGCGAACGGACGATGCGCGCGGTTGTCGTCCAGCCGAGGATACCGATCACAAAGATGATATTGAGCAGACTGGGCTTGGTCAGCGCGACAATGACAACGATCAAAGGTAGATCAGGGATGACCAGCAACAAGTCTGTGAAGCGCATGAGCAGATTTTCAAGCCGCCCACCGTAGAATCCCGCCACGATACCGATCACGCCGCCGATAACGATCGAAATGAACGCCGCGAAGAATCCGACGATCAACGAAACGCGCGAGCCGTAAATAAAGCTGGAAAAGACATCCTTGCCCGCGTCGTCGGTACCGAGCCAGTGTTCGGCGCTGGGCGCGTTATAAATATCACTGGAGGTGAGTCCTGCGGAGGTCTCTGGGTCATACGGCGTAATGTACGGAGCGAAGATCGCCACAACGATCGCCGTTACAAGCATGAACAAGCCCACCACCGCCATGCGGTTCTTGCTGAACGTTTTCCAGAACCCTGAAAGCGGCGAGGACGGGACAGCGGGTTTGATTTCGACCGTTTGAAGCGCCATGGATCATTCCGCCTGCACGCGCGGGTCGAGGAAGGAATAGGTCAAGTCGGCGATGAGGTTAGCCAGCACCACGCTAACGGCGATCAGCAGGAACACCCCCTGCAAAACAGGATAATCTCTGCGTTCTAGCGCTTCGTAGACCGAGCCTCCCAGCCCGGGCCATGAAAACACAGTTTCGATCTGAATCGCACCAGCCACAGTAAACCCCAAGTTGATGGCGATGATCGTGACAATTGGAAGCATGGCATTCTTCAGCGCGTGGTCTTTCAAAATTTGAAAAGTGCTTAGTCCCTTCGCTTTTGCGGTCAGTATGTAATCTTCCGCCAACACGTCCAGCAAGCTGGAGCGCATCACTAACAGGTATTCCCCCATGTACACAATGGTGTACGTAATCGTCGGAAGAATCATGTGGTGCAGGATGTCGCCGACCTGGTAGAAGAACGGATACGAACTGGTGCCGGGCGTTGCCTTCCCGCCGATGGGAAAACCATTGTTACTGCCCCAAAACAAGAGGATGATTCCAAGCCAGAAGGTTGGCAGGCTCCACGCGACCAGCCCCGTGATCAGCGCGCCGTAATCTATGGCAGTCCGCGCCTTCCACGCGGCGAAAATCCCAAAGATCACGCCGATCAGTATCGAAAGGATTTGCCCAGCGCCGATCAACAGGACGGTGTTCCACAATCGCTCCGCCAGCACTTCAGAGACGGGGCGATTCGTATGGAAACTGAATCCCATCTCTCCCTGGGTCAGGTTGCGAAGGTAGATGAAGAATTGGGTTTCGAACGGATTGATAGCGCAGTCCCCCACTTTGACCGGGTTCAGAGTCTCGAAGCAGTTGATGACCGGTTTATCCAGCCCGAAGCGGATGCGCAACGCTTCCTGCGCCTCTTTTTTTAATCGTGGGTCGCGCGTGCCGGACCGAACAGGGTCGCCGGGCAATACGCGAAATAGAAAGAAGTTGAGGACGACAACGAATAGGATCGTAAAAATCGCCCAGCCGATCTTCTTCCACAAAAAAAGATAACGACTCAAAAGAACTCCTCAGCGGGAAAACGAAGAGGGACAGCAGGATATACCGTCCCTCTTCGTGGTGCCGAAAGCTATTGAACTGGCTCTACCCGAACCAGTGAACTGACATCGGACAATTCTACTTTGGGCGTATCCGTGATCCAACCGGTAAAGCGATCCACCCGGTATGCCTCGATCGTTTGCTCATAGAATGGAATGATGTACACAACATCGTTGAACACGATCTCCTGCATTTGCCAGACGAGTTCCCGCCGTTTTTCAAGATCAAGTTCTACGCCTTGTTGTACATAGAGTTCGTCATAAACAGGGTTGGAATAACCTGTTTCATTGTAGCCATTCGGGATCTCGCTCGTAGCATAGACCGATAGCAACAGGTTCGGGTCAGGGTCTGAACCCCAGCCCCAGAGGATGATATCGAAATCGAAGGCGGGGCAACACTCGGCAGTGAGCGCGTCGGGGTCGATCGCCTGCAATTCCAATGTCACGCCTACTTCATTCCACATTTCACTGAGAAGCTCAGCCGTGCGCGGGGCGTCGATGCTGTCACTGGGCCAGTGTGTACGGAAGGTCAACGGCAGGGAACCATCGGGCATCTCCCGCACGCCATCGCCATCCGTATCGAGATAACCTGCATCGTCAAGGATCTGATTCGCCTTCGCCACATCAAATTCAAAATCAGTTAGCGAATCGTTGTACCAATGACCGAGTCCGTCTGGGATTAGTGTGAGACCGGGTGAGCCAAACCCCAGCAAGACGATGTCGATCAATTTTTGTTTATCGGTGGCATGAGCCAATGCCAGGCGGACATTTCGATCTCGCAACGCGGGGTGTCCCGTGCAGAGACCACCCACATCAGTGGGGCAATTCTCAGGGTCCACTTGATTGAAGATGATATCCGAAACAGAAGGAGCAAACGGCGCGCCTGTGACGACTTGAATATTGGCATCTCCTTGCAGGGTTTCAACGGCGGTGGCGGGCATTTCGGTGATCATATCCACCGCGCCGCTTCGGAGCGACTGCACGAGTACATCGTCGCTTTCAAAAGTTTGAAAGATCACCTCGTCGATCTTTGGCGGGTTGGCAAAGTGCTCCTTGTTCGCACCCAGCCGGACAAATTCGTTCTGCACATATTCCAGCATCTTGAACGGACCCGTGCCGATCATCTCAAGGTTTTCAAATTCGGTGGAGGCTGGCGCCTGGGTATAGTCAGCCCACACACGTTCGGGTACGATGTACAAATACGAGAGCAGGTAATCCATGTTCGGCACTGCGTTGAGCAATGTGATGACCACGGTACTCTCGTCGGTCGCTTCGACGGTGTCGAAGTTCACCGTGTAGGCGTTGAGGTAGATAAAATCGGGATTGTTCTTGTACAAGTTGACGGAAAACGCCACATCCTGCGCGGTCATCGGTTGCCCATCGTGGAAGTTGATCCCATCACGGATCTTGAACGTGTAGGTTAAACTATCTTCAGACACTTCCACACTTTCAGCAACATCGAGTTTGTACGTGCCATCGAGTTGGTATTCATAGATCGTGTCGTACACAAGCGCAAAGATCGTGTATGCCTCCGAGAGCACACCTGTCCCCGGGTTCAGCGTATCAGGGCTGCCCGCCCAACCGACGCGTAGGACGGTGGGTGTTCCCTGCCCCGCTCCTCCACAAGCGGAGATCACCAATGCCAGCAGAGTCACAACAACAAGAAAGTTATATCGGGTTTTCATCCTTTACTCCTCTAGGTTAATAGAAACTGCACCGCAGCCGCTAGTGCCGCGATGCAGTACATACCGTTGTTATACTTGGTGAAGACGTACGCACTGAAATCTCAGTCGAGTACATTGATGCCGATTCTACTGTATATTCCGAAATGAGAAAAGGCGACCGCGCATGTTAGCGTTAGTTTATTTGTTTTGGTATTGGTTTTAATTTTGAGTAGAAGGTAAAAGTCAAAATGGCTACGCGCAAGTTTCAAGGGAACTAAAACGATGACCACATTCTTTCAATATGATGAATTAAGTTGGGATAAAGTTGACGAGTTGCCGCGCGACACTCCCCTAATTCTTGCACTCGATTCGGGCTACGATTTCAACCTACTCGCAAGCCAGCTAGGGAATCCAACTCGTGTAGGACTCCTGCCTCCGTTCCCCTTCGGCTGGCGCGGCAGTGGATTGGAACTTCCCGATACAATCTTTGCACAATACATTTTCAATTTGCTCGACAGTTTACGCGATGACGGATTCTCGCGCGTATTTTGCCTCGCGCCATCAGTGACCGACCCCCAATCCTCCTTCATCCTTCATCATTCATCCAATGTCCTCCGCCTCCCCTCCCTTACTCATAACGCGGCTAAAACTTTTTTGCCACCCGATTCCGAACGCGGGAAAGTGATTCTGATTCCAATCGGTCATACCGAGCAACACGGATTCCACCTTCCCCTCTCGGTTGACACGATCATTATTGATTCCATTGCTAAAGGAACTGCATCCAAAGTGCCTACACGCTGTTGGGCAATGCCGGTTATGCCGTACGGTGTCAGCACGCATCGCTCATCTTTCGCAGGGACAATGAACGCAGGTGGACGCGCTTTTGAAGATTTCTGGGTCGCAGTAATTGACTTACTCGTAGCGCGCGGGTTTGACCGTTTCTACTTGATGAGTGGACATGGCGGCAACACATCATTTTTAGTCAACATCGTGAAGTACGCCGGTGAACGTCACCGCCGAATCTTTTGCGCCACGACCTGGCTGCATACGTCGGGCAGGATCGGCGCTGAAGTGCTTCCGAAATATCGCACATCGAAGATCGGCGGAATGGGCCACGCGTGCGAATTGGAAACATCCTATTTGCTTCACTTACGCCCAGACCTTTGCCACATGGATCGCGTGGTGGATGAAACCGATTTTGTCGCAACACCCGATTACTACATGGATTGGATCGAAGGCGGGTCCCTCGTGGCAAATCCGCCGTGGGATGATGACACAAAGACAGGCGCGTACGGCGCGGGGAGTCATGCCACAGCGGATAAAGGGAAATTATGGTTGGAAGCCGCGATCGAAGAGAAAGCCGATCACGTGGAGCAGATCCACGAACAGCATGAGCGGCGCGAGGAGAGGCGGAATGAGGGGTACGGGTTGTGGGGAAAATGGAAGTGAACAGTAAATAAAAGTGATCAGTAAACAGTTTAAGCCCGTCATTGCGAGGAGGCGAAGCCGACGAAGCAATCCCCAACACGTTGACGAAGATTGCTTCGCCTTCGGCTCGCAATGACGCTAACGGGCTTTTTGTTTTTCCCACAAACGCCGATCTTCATTTTTTTCTGCATCGAGAAACAGAGGGTGAACCTCTTTCACAACCTTATGCCCATGCGACGTCCACAAGCCGGCGGCGAGTTTGCGCGCATCACACTTCACGCCTTGCGATTTAAAGTATTGGCACACGCGCGTCACATCTCGCAGGAAGATCACCCAAGCCGAAGGATTCTCCTCAAGAAAGGTCACTTGCGGGAAATCGATCAACGTGATGTCCCCCTCCCAGTAGAGGATGTTGTACGCGGACAAGTCACCGTGGATCCGCTCGCTGGTTAGTAGCAGGTCCACGTTGCGAATGACGCGGTCGAACAGTTCGCGCGCCTCATCGCGGTCTAGAGTCACTGTGTTGAGAGTCGGCGCGGCGCTGCCGGCATCCCCAATGTATTCCATCAGGATGGCGTTCTTCTCCATGCCGACAGGCTTGGGCACATCCGCGCCCGCGGCGTGGAGCATCTCCAGCGTATTGAATTCATACGCGATCCAGGATGTGTGACGAAGTTCTTCGCCGTAGGCTGTGCGCTTGATGATCGCGTTGACATCCGCCTCTTTGAAAAGTTTCTTGCCGTCGTCGGCGAGATCGATGCGGCCCGTGCGATAGATCTGATCGTTCTTGAGGTTACGCAACGAGCGCGGACGATAAACCTTTGCTGCCAGCAGACTCGGTTCGGACTCAGCGGGAGCCTGGCACAGATATACGGATGCTTCTTTGCCACCTTTGAGCCGCCGCACGACATCGGTTATGAGCTTGTGTTCGTAAAACGGACCGATGGAATCGAGGAGCCACCATTCTTCAAAGCGCGCCGCTTTGTATGTGAATTTATACGAGGTCGCCGAATCATCCTGCTGGGAATTGAACTTATGATCCGCATCCGACAGTTTCTTCGGGTTGCGCAGGGGATGTTTTTGTTTGCGCCCGTTGTTCTTTGTTGCACTGGTGAGTTGGTCGTTATCATCCAACTCGTCGAATATTTGAATGTATTGTTTTGTGTCCATGTTTAACCACTAAGGAAAGTGACAATTGGGAGACGATGGACTGCGGTCAAAAGAAAAGCCGCAGGCTGTGAAGCGCGCCTGCGGCTGAATGGCAATACAAAACGACTGAGGTCGTTACTGCGATTCACCTTTCGGAGGCGCGTTCAGGACTTGGGCTGTGGATATTACGCTGGCTTTCATGATTTCGTGCCTCCTTTCAGGGTAGGTAAGATGGTCGGAGTGTATCACTGGAAATTTCATGCGTCAAGGAAAAGACAGTGGTTTAACGGAGTTGGATGAATTGGTCTCGCAGGTTAGGCAAAATGGTGTATCCTTGAACAAATTAGGGCAACGAACAAAGCCGAGCGTTCCTTCGGATAGAAACTCCATCGAAGCAAAAGTTAAAACTGAATATGCCGCTCCGAAAATCAATAGATCGTTTTCGACGTTTGCAGAGGAGAGATAACATGGACAAACGGGTTTCAAGTTCAATGTATCGGCAAGTAGCGCTTTTTCTCGTACTCAGCATAGTGTTTTCCGCACTTCCCCTCGTTCTCGCATTGCTGATCGATAAATCCAACCTAGGGCTGGCGATCGGAATGGCATGGTACGCAGTTTTTCCTCCAACGACCCTGTTGATCATTGCATGGATGCTTTATCGCAATGAGCCGAACTGGGCAAGCTTTGCCGGGCGTCTTTCGGTCGGCGTGGGCATATGGTTTGGCGTGCAGTCAATTTTCGCGGCTCTGGCAGGTTTGCACATCGTAGTACGCCTCTTAGCGTTTCCATACACTCTAGCGGGCGGCAAAGGCTATCTGCTCGGCGCGCTGCTATTCCTCCTCGGCGGCTTGACGTTACGAATTGCCGGTGCGCGCGTGGGCGCGAATAAACCCTCCATTCCGAACAGAACCGTTTACACCACAAGCACGATTGCCTTTTTGGGGATTTCGATACTTGGACCTCTTCTGCTGATCGTGTTCACATCCGTCCCTGCGACGCTGCCTTCGACGGGTCGACCTGAATCACCCACCCAAGTGGAAGTCTTCGGATATATCAGCGATATCTACAGTTTCGGAATTCGCCGCCCGGGCTGGTCTCCCATCGAGCAAACGCGTGATTATGTTGTAAGCCATCTTGAGTCGTTTGGGTTCCAGGATGTAAATGTAGAACCAACCACGTTCGATCTTTGGAGAGAGAGATCGTGGAGTCTCACAATCGGAAAAGATGCCGAAGCATGGCAACCGGAGACCTTCTTTTTCCCGTACAGTGGTCCCACCAACCCTGAAGGGATAGAAGCGGAGTTAGTGCTGGTCGGCGAACCCACCGAGGAAAATTTTGCGTCTGTGGATGTGACCGGTAAGATCGCGGTGGTCGATCTCCCTGCGACGAATATCACTTGGGATCAGATGAAGATGTTCACTTTTTTGGCATACGATCCGGATGAAACTGCCAAAGATTTATCTCACCCCTACCCGATCGCATGGCCCACGGTCAGGGCTCACAAATTGGCTGAAGAACATGGAGCAATCGGCTTGGTGAGCATCTTACATGAGTATCCCGAAATGGGCACTTTCGGTTATTACGCCCCGTACGATGGCGAGCTGAGACCGATGCCGGCGTTGTATGTGCTTGATAAAGACGGTCAGCGATTGGTTGAACAACTTCGAACACAGACAACCGCCGCCCGTCTCGTGCTCGACGCGGAAGTCTCGCCGGGCGGTGGTACAGCGTGGTCGGTGTTTGGGATTCTGCCCGGGAAACGCGACGATATTGTGATGCTCCATTCTCATTACGACGCGCCGTGGCAATCTGCGGTGGAGGATGCGAGCGGAACCGCGATGGTACTGGGGTTGGCGCGTTACTATGCCCAGATGACAGCCGACGAGCGCGAATACACAATGGTCTTCTTCCTCGGCGGGTCGCATATGGTCGGCGAGCCTTCCAATCATGCCTTCATGGAAACACACAAGGACGATATCATGTCCAAATTGATCGTTGACATCGCCATCGAACATATCGCCGATGACTTCAACCCGGGCGGAGTGTCCACCGGCTTGGCGGAACCGCGAGGAACGTTTGTCTTCGAGAATCCCGTACTCGTTTCGACGCTCTCAAAAACTGTTGTGAAGCACGACATGTACCGGATGTTGGTCTTCCCCACCGGGACTCCGCTCGGCGTTCCCACGGATGCAGGCGAGTTTTCCCGCGCCGGCTATCCTGTGGCGAGTATGATCGCCGGTCCCGTGTGGCTGTTCGACAACGACGACACGCTCGAACGCGTGGCGGTGGATGAACTTGCCCCACTCTCGGCAATGTACATTGATTTCATCGGTCGGTTGGGACAGATATCACCGCCGCTGTTGCGTTTCAACCTAAACATCTGGACGATACTTGTAACCGCCATCATGCTCATCCCGTCGGCGGTGGTGAGCGCAGTCAGCAGATCGCGTACAAACGGGAATTGATATCCGTGCAACCATTGAATTGCCGCGAAATGAGCAGTAAAATTCCCCACAGCAGAACGAAAGTCATCCCGATCACACACGAAAGGAGATGGTCCTATGTCAGGCAAAAGTGGAAGCAAGGATAAAGGCAACAAGGAACAAAAGAAGAAACCCAAGCTCAGTCTGAAAGAGAAGCGCAAATTGAAGCAGGAAAAGAAACAGAAAGCGCCTTTCATGCCCGGCGGGTAGCAACGGTTCAATATCAAACCAAAACTCCGCACCTTCCATTGGAGATGCGGAGTTTCGATTTATTCGCTCGTGTTTGAGCACATTTCATTCCAAAGCCTTGACCAAATCGGATACTTCTTTCACCGACGGTAGATGGATTTTGCTTCCGTTGTGCCGATTCCCAAGTCAACAGCCAATGTACCCGTGTGGCTGGCGAAGAATCTGGGCTTGTTGAAAATAATCAGGTATGAAGTGTTGCCTGCAATTTTGGGGTCAAAGTCGTAGGAGCAGAATTCCAAGTCCACCGCTACGTAAACACTTCATCCGTTTTTGCCGCCATGATGAAATCGTTCTTGTGCAGGCCTTTCACCACATGCGTCCGCCATTGGACAGTGACCCTGCCCCACTCAAGCATGATCAACGGATGGTGGTCTTGCTCTTCGGCGATGGCGGCAACTTTGTTGGTGAACTCCAAAGACTGGGCATAATTTTTGAAAAGGTTGATCATTTTGAACCTCCGGCATTGACAATTTTCTCTCCCCAGTGGACGGCTATCGAGCCAAACATAAATCGCTGAAATTCTATTTTCTTGAATCCGGCAACTGCCATGCGTATTGCCATCTCTTCGGCGGTGACGAATCCCTCTGTGGTTTCAGGCAGGTAGCGATAGGCATCGCGGGAACCAGTCAAAAATCCGCCGAGTGTCGGGATGATGAAGTGCATGTGAAACCAGATGAACGGCGAAAGGATATTTTTTTTCGGGCGGGTCGTGTCAAGAACGACGATCCGCCCGCCTTGCTTCAGGACACGATATTGTTCTTCCAACGCTTTTTGCAGTTCGATCACGTTGCGCATGAGAAACCCGGAGACTACCGCATCAAAAGAAAAATCGTCGAATGGCAGTTGCAACGCGTCGGCGGTGGCGAAGTTGAGCGGATCCGTCTTTTGTCCAACCCGCATCATTGCGAGGGTGAAATCTGCCGCCACGATTTTGGCTTGAGGAAACGTTGACAGCGCCTCCCGCGCCAGGTCGCCCGTGCCCGTTCCGAGGTCCAGTAAAGAGGCGTTGTTCTTCATCCGAGCCAGTTCGATGACGCGCTTCCTCCAGCGGATATCCTGTCCGCCGGTCATGAGGCGGTTCATCAAGTCGTAGCGGCTGGCAATGCGCGTGAACATCCCCTGGACGTATTTTGCGCGTTCACTCCCGGTCAGTCGGGTCATGCGGTCTCCTGCAATCTGTAGATCACGAAAGTTCAGGCGATGGTTCGATTTGCTTGGCAAGTTATATCGCCTGCCTTGAGGTACGCTTCGCGCAACTGCGTCAAGGACTTGTTTTCGTGATCTATTGATTATAAGTTATACTGCCCGAATTGATTGTGCGATGAAGCAAAACTATGTGAAACAACCCGCCTTTGACTGGAACGCATGGATGCTGGCGATCCGCCCGAGGACCTTGCCCGCCGCGGCGGCCGGAGTGGTGATGGGCGCCGCGTTGTCGTGGCGTGACGGATGCTTTCGGCTTGACGCGGCGCTTGTTTGTTTATTCACGGCTTTGCTTCTGCAGATCGGAAGCAACCTTGCCAATGATGTTTTCGATTTCGAGCGCGGCACAGACACAGAGGAGCGGCTGGGACCCACGCGCGTGACGCAGGCGGGAATGCTCACACCCAGACAGGTGAAAATTGGTATGGCAGTGGTATTTGCTTTTGCGGCTTTGCTGGGACTGTATCTCGCGTGGCTCGGCGGGTGGGTCATCATCATTCTTGGCATCGCGGCGATCATTTCAGCCATTGCCTACACAGGCGGACCGTTCCCCATCGGGTATTACGGGCTGGGCGACATCTTTGTATTTATCTTTTTCGGTCTCGCATCCGTTGCAGGGACGTATTACATTCAGGCAGGCTTTGTCACCCCTGCCGTGTGGTGGATGACGATCCCGCCTGGGTTGATCGTCACGGCGATCCTGGTGGTGAATAATTTACGCGATCTCGAAAATGACCGCAAGACAGGCAAACACACCCTGGCTGTCAGGCTGGGGGAAAAAGGCACGAAGGTTCAATACATAATCTGCATGGCTATCGCGTATTTGGTTTTGATCCCCGTTGTAGCAACCAGCTTGATTTCCTGGTCGGCATTGCTGGCATGGTTCTCCTTGCCGCTCGCCATCCAAGCCACGCAAGTTATGTTGACTCAAAAAGGGCGCCCACTCAACGCCGCGCTCGCCAAGACGGGGCAGACCGCGCTAGCATTCAGTTTGTTATTTTGGGTTGGATTATTGTTTGGTTGAGTTTTCAAGATTTAGCCACTGAGCCCACTGAGAACGCAGAGATTCTTTTTGTTTTTCGGCTCTTTGGTATTCAATGGAATTTCTTTGCCACAGAGTACACAGAGACCTTTGAGAAAGAGCATTCAAACTCATTTTCTCTGTGCTCTCTGAGGCAAAAGGTTTTTCCAGCCCGTCAGCCGATTATGGGCGCTCAGCTAACGAACCTCCACTTGCACCATTTTCGTTCGAGCCAATCCACGCTGAAATACATGCCAAGTCCAAGCAGGCTCATGGCAATCACGCCTGCGTACATGGCGGGGTAATCTAGCAACGTGCTCCCTTTATAGTAGATGTAATAGCCCAGTCCGTATTTTGTGGCGGATAATTCCGTGATGTACAGCACCGCCACCGCCGTCCCAATCGACTGGCGAAGCGCGGTCAAAATGGCAGGCAGGCTGGCAGGCAGATACACGAATCGGAATAAGGCGCGCCGTCCCGCACCGAGACTGCGCAGACTTTGGATGAGTTGCGGAGCGAGCCCCGATGCTTGATCGCGGACAAGAACAAGGATTTGAAAAAACAGGATCAAAAACAGGACGGCGATCTTCGCCGTATCGCCGATCCCCAAAAACAGGATGACAACGGGCACCAAGACGACTTTGGGGATTGGGTACAGCAGATAGATAAACGGGGAAAAGAAACGGTTCAACCGCCTGGACCCGCCGATTGCCAGCCCCGCAGGAGCCGCGACCAGCACCGACAGCGCCATCCCCGCAGTAACCCGCCACAGGCTGACCGCGAAATGGACCAGCATGT
Organism: uncultured Anaerolinea sp.; assembly: GCA_964591425.1. Classification (GTDB taxonomy): domain Bacteria; phylum Chloroflexota; class Anaerolineae; order Anaerolineales; family Villigracilaceae; genus Defluviilinea. Next base: position 6,815 of record CAZQES010000069.1, on the reverse strand, counting down.
CCCTGCGCAGTTCGCGGAAGAACACGCGCAGCACTTCCAGTGGCGGAGGCAGGATGGGCAGACTAACGATCATCGCCGCGATCTGCCAGATGACCAGGAGCGCTACCGCCGCAAGGAGCACGTCACGCCGCTTCATGTTGCATCTCCCTTCGCAACAGGTTGCATATTTCCTGATAACTTTTGCTTTCCCTGTGACCTTCCATCCCTGCGGCTGGATTCTCAAATACTTTTGCAGTACCTGTGGGTGCTGCATCGAGCAGAAGGATTTTCCTCCCCAAGACAACCGCCTCTTCGATGGCGTGTGTGACTACGATAAGCGTCAATTGCTTTTCCGCGCACAGGGACAGGGTCAGGTTTTGCAGGTCTTCGCGTGTGACCGCGTCGAGCGAGGAGAAGGGTTCGTCCATGAGCAGGAGATCGGGTTCGAGGGCGAGTGTCCGCGCGATGGCGGTGCGTTGACGTTGTCCACCTGAAAGTTGAGACGGGTATTGCTCGGCAACAGAGCCAACGCCCAGACGCTCTAGCCAACATGAAACATTGTTTTCCGGTTGAAAGTTGACGGGCGCGTGCGTGCCATCTTCGCGATAGAACTTCCGCACACGCAGACCCAACTCTACGTTTTCGCGCACGGTTGACCACGGCAACAGACCATAATCCTGCAAGATCAATCCGCTATGTGGGCGCGGGCGTGCGAGTCGCTCACCATCAATCTCGATGCTTCCTGCCGTTGGGAAACGTAAGCCAGCAACGAGATAGAGCAGCGTCGTTTTGCCGCAACCCGATGGACCGAGAATCGCCCAAGTCTCGCCGCGGGAGATTTCCAGGGAGAAGTTCTCGAAAAGCGGCGAGGAGTTGGAATAGGCGAAACTGAGCGAGCGGATACGAATCATTTACCGGCTAGGGAAGAAGCGAGGCGTTGACCGAATCCGCATAGGAAACGTCCACGTCCAGGATCCCTTTATCCTTCAGCCAGTTCAAAGCATCCATCCATTCGGCTTCGGTGGGCACGCCCGCGGCGGGGAAGATCGGCGGTTGGTAGGCATTCAGCAAGGGCGCAGGGACAAGATTCTGTTCGCTCAAAACGTTTTTGTACTTCGCGGGGTCGGCGTTGACCAACGCCGTCGCTTCTTCAATCGCCGCGAGGAAACCTTCAACGGTTTTGGCGTTTTCATCAATGACCTGCTTGCGAAAGGAGATGACGCTGAAACCATATTCGGGATATTTTGAATCGTCCGCCACGATGACACCGCCCTGCCCCACGACCAGCGAAGCAAGCGGATCGGGCATGACGCCAGCCTCCAACTCGCCGGAAGCCAGCAAAGCCATGCGGTCGGGAATCTTTGGCACAGCAACGGTCTTGATCTCGTCGGCGGTAAAGCCCTCGGCTTGCAGAAGGCGCTCGGTGACATATTCGATCACGGTTCCCTGTGAGACGCCGATCGCAACACCCTTGAGTCCGCCAACATCGGTAATGCCGCTCTGACCCGAAGCGATGATGAAGAAATGACCATATCCTTCAGTGGGTCGTAACGCATAGCGAACGACCTGCATCTGTACACTCTCTTTGTTGAAAGCCATCACCGCCAGTGTTTCGTTGATCGTGCCGTCTGCCTGCCCAGCGGCAAGGATCTGGTCACGCTCGGGCGCGGAAGCGACGGGGACGAATTCAACATTGACGCCATACTTGGCGAACAAACCTTCCTGTTGCGCCACGTACATAGGAAGTGTGTCTATAATCGGCAGGACCGCGATCTTCAGGGTTGCAGGCTCGGCAGGAGACGCGCAGGCAGAAAGAAGAAAGATCAGGCTGAGTAATACGGGTGCTATTTTATTTCTCATGGGAATTGGCTCCTTTTATTGAAGTAGCCATGATTATGATGACAGCACGCCAATTCAAAAAGTGAAGATTATCCGTGTTTTTACGCCAATTCTCATGTTCTTACTCTTATTTGGGGATCTGGAAAGAACATCAAAAAATCGGTGGTCGCAGCTCGACCACCGATCCTCTTTACGCCAACGCTTTCACCAATTCAGCGATTGCTTCAACCGACGGCAAATGCATGCGCAACACTTTTCTTTTCGCCTCGATTAACGCTTCATAATCGCCCAGCGCTTGCGCGCGGATGAGCGCGCCGAACGTCAGACCTTCGGTGGGAATGTCAAAATCCTTTTCGGGTTCGGCAGTGACGACGAGGAAGAGCGCGTTCTTCGGTCCGCCTTTGTGAAATTGACCTGTGGAATGTTGGAAGCGCGGACCAAACCCCGCGGTCACCGCGCTGCTTGTCTTGGCGCGAATCGCAACTCGCGCCTTTTGCAAAGCGTCGGTCATTTCTTTATTACGTGGCAGATAAGCATTGATAGCAACATAGCCGCCAGCCTTTGCTTTTTTCAAGAATTTACCAAGCACAGCGCTCAGTGATGCACCCGCTACGGGACTTGGTGAATACACTGACATACCATCTTTTTTCCATGCTGGCTTTCCTTCCTTCAATTTGCCTTTCTTTTGATATTCGACGATCTTCGCCTTCGTGATTTTTTTGCTTGATTCCACATTGGGCTGGTCGAAGGCGTTCACGCTTAAAATGGAACACGCGATGACGGTTGCAATTTCCCAGCGGTACATCTCTGCGCCAATATCGTAGAAATCAGTAATTGGTAATTGGATGACGGGATGACCCGCGTTGTTAAGCGCGGCAATGGCTTTGTCGTGTTCGCCCGTTTGACGCAAATAGACAAAGATGCGGTCATCACCGTAGACTTCTGGATTGCCAACCGGCTCCAACGGAACAGGCAGGATGCCTTTGCCATTTTTGCCGCTGGATTCGGCGATGATTTGCTCGATCCAACTTGCAAATGCGGACAAAGGCGCATCAGCTACGACGGTCAGCTTGTCTCTCCCGTTGAGAGCGGATTCGCCAAGAACGGCGCCCAGCGCCACGCCGGGGTTACGCGCCGCAGGGATGCCTTCGGCGCATTGCTTACGCATCCAATCGGCGCGGTCGAGCAGGCGAGGCAAATCGATTCCCAGCAACGCGGCGGGGACGAGACCAAAATCCGTCAGCGCGGAGTAGCGTCCGCCGACGAATTCATCGGCTGTGAAAATTTTTCTGAAGTTGCGTTTTCTTGCAAGCGCTTCGAGCGATGTGCCGGGGTCGGTGGTAGCAACGAAATGCGAGCCGTCCTTTTTGCTCAACTTCCAAAAGTAGTTGAACGCCGCCATAACCTCGGCAGTCCCGCCTGATTTACTGGCAACGATGTAAAGCGATCTATCGGGAGGAAAATCTTGAGCGGCTTCTGCTACTTGTGTGGGATCGGTTGAGTCGAGAATGCCAACTTTTAAGGACGCTGGACCCTTGACCGTGGACGATTCGCGGTCTGTGGTCTGTAGTCTATGGTCGAAGAGCAGGCTGAACACTTCCGCCGTGAGTGACGAGCCGCCCATGCCTAAGACCAAAACTCTATCCATGCCCGCGTTTTGAATTTCTTTGACGAATGTTTGATACTCGCTCAATTTCTTGCGCGCCTTGTCCGTCGAGTCCAGCCAGCCCATGCGAATGCTGACTTCATGCTGACCGACTTTGTCCCTGGCTGGCGCCCAAAGCGAGGGATCGTGCTTCCACAGCCGTGCGGGAACGGAATCCGCTTCGAGTTGCGCGATCCGCTGGGAAACCGAATCAGCTAAAGGCTTGTGCCGAGCCGTGTCGAGGTATCCGAGAGAAGAAGCGGCGTTCTTCCTCCGTTCATCAATTGTTGCAAGCAGTTGCGCGAACGCATCTGCGAAGGCTCTAACTCCCTCGTCCTCCAATTCCTGAGTGACAACCGCCATTGAAATTCCCGCGGCTTCAAGTTGATTGATGTCCTCCTGCGCCTGATCGAGATCGCGCATGAGAGTCATTTCGGCTTTGCCATGATCCTTGAAGGCGTCGAGCGTGGCGGGTGGAACGGTGTTGACCGTTTCGGGTCCGATCAGGCTGTCAACATAAACCGTATCGGAATAAGCGGGGTTCTTTGTTCCGGTGCTCGCCCACAACGGACGTTGGACCCGCGCGCCTTTGACCTTGAGATTTTCCCAACGGCGACCTGCGAATGTTTTATGATATTCGTCATAAGCGAGTTTTGCGTTTGCGATCGCGGCTTTGCCTTTGAGCGGAGAGCCCTCTGGAAGTTTGGAATCGATTTTCGAATCCACACGCGAGACGAAAAATGATGCAACCGAGGCGATGTGGTCAATGGGATACCCCGCCGCGGCGCGCTCTTCAAGCCCACTGAGGTAGGCATCCATCACTTCGGCGTAGCGCGTGAGCGAAAAGATCAACGTGACATTGACATTCACACCTGCGGCAATCGCTTTGCGAATCGCAGGGATGCCCGCTTTGGTGGCGGGAATTTTGACCATGAGATTCTTGCGCGCCACGCGCGCCCAGAGTTGTTGCGCCTGCGCGGCGGTCGCTTCGGTGTCGTGCGCGAGATTCGGGCTGACTTCGAGACTGACAAACCCGTCGCCGCCATTGGATTCTTCGTACAGCGGCGCAAACGCATCGCAGGCGGCTTTGATATCTTCGATGGCGAGTCGCCAGAAGATTTTCTCCGCATCCCAGCCCGCCCAGGCGAGCGGAGTCAACGCGGAGTCGTAATCGTTCGTCTTCGCAATCGCGTTGTTGAAGATGGTCGGGTTGGAGGTGACGCCGCGAATGTCACCGCGTTCGATCATGGCTTTGAATTCGCCGTTTTCCAGAATCTTGCGCTGGATGTTGTCGTACCAGAGGGATTGGCCTAATGCTGTTAATTTTTTAACTGATTCTGACATGCTGTTTCCTCTATGCTTCGCTGGTCGAGTAGGGCGAAGCCCGTATCGAGACCACACTTTTCACGCACTCTTTTGTTTACAGGTTAGTTGTGGTTTCGATACGACCTGCGACGAACACGCAGGTCTACTCAACCACCTAGGGATAAAATAATTTCTATCTTCCTGCTTCATTTTCCAATTTATGAATCTTCGCCACGCGCCGCGCCAGCCTCTCCCCTCCCGCCTTATTGCCTTGATATTCCGCATTCAAGAACGCGGAGATGAGCGCTTTGGCGAGTTCAGGTCCGATCACGCGGCCGCCGAGGCAGAGCACGTTCATATCATCGTGCCTAACTCCCTGCGCGGCGGAATACGTATCGTGGCAGATCGAAGCGTACACGCCTTTCATCTTGTTCGCGGCGATGCACGCGCCAATGCCTGAACCGCAGACCAAAATCCCGCGCTCGGCTTCCCCGTTTTGAATGGCGCGCCCCACCGCTTCGGCAAAGTCGGGGAAGTCCACCGGGTCGGCAGAATTTGTGCCTAAATCAATAGGCTCGTGCCCTGCATCGCGGACGGCTTCGAGTACAACCTGTTTCAGCGGGAAACCCGCATGGTCAAATCCAATGGCGATTTTCATTTGATTCCTTTTTTACCACGAAGGACACAAAGGTCACTAAGTCCTCTGTTGCGCAACATGGTGATTTCTTTTAGATTTTCTTGCCAGCCAATCCTTTTGACAAAATCTATCAAGGCCAGACTTGAAAGCCAGCACCAAAGCCCTCACTCAACCCACCTTCGTGCTCTTCGTGTACTTTGTGGTTAAATCTCTTTAGCACGAGCCACCACATTCTCCACCGTAAACCCAAACTTCTCGAAGATAACCTTATACGGAGCGGATGCGCCATAGTGATCAATTCCAATGACGGACTTTGCGTATCGTTCCCAGCCGAGGGTTGCTCCCGCTTCGACAGCGAGTCGCTTCGTGAGATTTTTCGGCAACACAGACTCTTTGTACGCATCATCCTGTTTATCGAACAACTCCCAACTAGGGAATGACACAACACGCACGCCGCGACCCTCCTCGTGCAGTTTCTGCGCGGCTTCCATGACTAGGCTAACTTCCGAGCCTGACGCCATCAAGATTATCTCGGGTGTTCCGAAATCTTTCAACACGTACGCGCCGTAGGACAAACTGGAAGTTTGTCCTACCTCAAAGGTCGGAACGGCTTGACGCGTGAGCGCCAGCGCGGTGGGTCCGTTGCGACGCGAGATCGCCACCTTCCACGCCTCGCGGACTTCGTTCGCGTCCGCAGGACGGATGGTCACCATGTTGGGAATCGCGCGCAACGCGGCTAATTGTTCGATGGGCTGATGTGTCGGACCATCTTCGCCAAGCCCAACCGAATCATGTGTGAAGATAAAAATTGTCGGGATGTGCGAGATCGCCGCGATGCGGATCGCAGGCTTCATGTAATCGGAAAAGATCAAGAACGTGCCGCCGTAGGCGATGACGCCGCCGTACAAATTCATTCCGTTCAACACTGCGCCCATGGCATGTTCACGCACGCCAAAGTGGAAGTTGCGCCCATCGCGCGAATCCTTCTGGAAGGCAGGACTACCGTCAATTTTGGTGTTGTTCGAAGGAGCAAGGTCCGCGGAGCCGCCGATGAGTTCAGGCAGGATCGGTGCGAGCGCATTGATGATCTTGCCAGACGAAGCACGCGTTGCCATACCTTTTGGGTCGGCAGGGAAAGTTGGAAGTTCCACATCCCAGCTGTCAGGCAGTTTGCCTTGCAGTCGACGTTCCAATTCCGCGCCTAACTCAGGGAATTCTTTTTTGTAGTCGACGAAGTTTTTCTCCCAGCCGTCTTCCATCCCGCGACCAACATCAACCGCCTTGCGATAAAACTCCAGCACATCGTCAGGGATAGAGAAGCGCGGTTCGAGTTGCCAGCCTAGATTTTGTTTCGCCGCGTTCAACTCTTCGTCGCCGAGCGGTTCACCGTGGGCTTTGGCAGTCCCTTGT
>CAZQES010000068.1:0-19658 GCA_964591425.1 uncultured Anaerolinea sp. | reverse complement strand
GATGCCTGCCAGCGAAATTTTATCCGCACGCACCGCGCGCGCCAGCGGATGTTTCTTGATCTTCTCGATCAATACTTTTTTGCCGACGATAATTCCCGCTTGCGGACCACCGAGCAGTTTATCACCAGAAAAGCAGACGATGTCTACGCTCGCCGCAAGCGACTCTTGCACGGTCGGCTCATGGGCGAGACCATATTTCGCGGTGTCAATCAACGCGCCCGAGCCGAGATCATCCACAACAGGTGTATTTGCTTTGTGAGCAACATCTACAATTTTTGCCAGTTCGGGTTCCTCGGTGAAGCCGACAATCTTGAAATTACTGCGATGCGCGCGCATGACCAGCGCGGTCGGCTCATCGAGCGCATCTTTGTAATCGGAAATGCGGACTTTGTTCGTTGTGCCGATCTCGACCAGTTTTGCACTCGATTGCTTCATCACGTCGGGAACGCGGAAGCCACCGCCGATCTCCACGAGTTGTGAACGCGGAATGACCACTCGCTTTTTGTTCGCCAAAGCAGAAAGCACAAGCAGAACTGCGGAGGCATTGTTATTTACAACCAGCGCGGACTCCACGCCAAGTAGCTTCTGCAAAACTGCGTCCGCATGGATAAGCCGCGAACCGCGTTTGCCAGTTTCCAAGTCAAATTCAAGGTTGGAGTAATTCGCGGCGACATCATTCATCGCCTGAATAGTGGATGCTGATAACGGCGCGCGCCCAAGATTCGTATGGAGGATGACACCCGTTGCGTTGATGACAGGTGCGAGCGATGGACGCGTCCAGGCGGTGAGGTGGGATTCAGCTCCGACGAGGATCAAGTCGAAGGAGGGCAAAGCAGACTCCCTGTCGTGCTTGAAGCGTGCGCGGGATTCGTCAAGGGTCAAACGAAGCGCGTCAAGAGTCAAGGGGCGACCAAATCTCGTGAGGAGATGATCCGCATGTTTTAGTAATTCGTCAATCGAGGGGAGGTCACGAAGGCTGGTCATCGGAGACGATCGGAGGCTTCCAGCGTGCGCGTTCGCGCAGGCGGATGAAATATTCGATGGCGATGAGACCGCCCGCGAGACCAAGAATGACGTAGACGGTGACAAGACGCCCGAGTTGGAGCCAGGCGAGAGTTGCGCCGTACACGCCGAACCACACCGCCTGACGCACGATCACGTTGGCTTCGGCGGGAGGGTCGCCCGGGAAGCGGCGATGAAAAAAATAAACGACGGGAAGCACGGTGCCGGTGAGCGCGAGGATCAATAGCGCGAAAAAACCCCATCGAAACCAAACAATAGGAACTGAAAAATATAACACGGCAGATAAGCCGCCCCAGCCGATAAGAAATAATAGAAGAGACGAGACCGCAAATGATCTGAAGTTCATTGGGAATGTAAATTCTGTCTTTGCTAGAAATCAATACACGCCGGCACAATATAAGGGGGCGAGAATATGCAACCAAAACGGAAACCATTTTCAAAGCGGACGATAATGAACGGTTCGGTTTCGCCGTATTCCGCGATCGGTCGCTGCACCGGCAGAACATCCGGGTCATCCCCGATCTGGTAGGTATGAGCGCCCTTCGCATTCACAGTATATCCTTCCACATTTTGCAAAGACTTGGGCAGTTCACTGCGCGAGGTAGCTTGAGACCCTTCCGTGATGAGAGCCTCCATCCGCGTGAGGGATTGGCGAACCTCCGGTTCGTACAGTGAGAAGGCACCCAACCCTGCGGCAACGAAGAACCAGATAAGTACTGGCAACAAGCGCCGCGCCGGGGCCATTTGCAATTGGCGCGGGTGATATTCCAAACGGTTCACCAACAAACGCACCAACAAGGCAAAGGGAAGATAAAAGAACATACGAGGCAGGAAGATAAATAACAATACCACAAACGCCCCTTCACTACTCGTAACGCCGGAGACAATGCTCCAGATGGATGACAGGATTGTACCAATCAGCGCGGATAACAATATGCTCGGCAGGGTTTCCTCCGTCCATGCGGCGAGCAAACCTAAAACGCCGAACGATATCGTGGAGAGTGAAATCAGCCCAAACGTGCCGGGCCACGGCATGAACAACGGAATCTCCGGCATGTACCATTGATTGATCAGATTGGAAGTCAACGAAAAGCCCAGCCCGAGCAACAAGCCCACGACAAGTCCTAAACGCCTCTGCAAATTAAACGCCATGTATTCTCCTTGTGAAACGGAATTATATCAGCGGTTGCAGGCGGCTCGAAAAGGTATAATAACGGGAATAATCGGTAACCAGTGAACAGTAAGAGGCGAGCATGAACGTAGCAGATGCGATTCGATTGAAACGCACGGTGCGGAAATTTCAAGACAAACCTTTACCCGATGATGTGATACGCGCCATTCTCAACTCGGGACGCAGGTCGCAATCATCGAAGAACGAGCAGGGCTGGCAGTTCATCGCCATCCGCGATAAATCCATCCTCGCAGAACTTTCTAAAACAGGGACGTACGCCGGTCACCTCGCGGGCGCGGCGCTTGGAGTTGCCATCGTCACGCCGAATCCCGAAGGGAAATTTCAAGACTTGTTCGACGCCGGTCAAGCCGCGGCGTACATGCAACTCGCCGCATGGGAATTGGGAGTCGGCTCGTGCCTCGCTTCGATCTATGAACCGGAACTGGCTCGCAAGATTTTGGGTTTCCCGCCTGATTGGCATTTACGCATTGCCCTCTCGTTCGGCTACCCCGCAGATGAGGCGAAACTCACCTCTGAGCCAAAGAAGGGCGGACGGAGGTCGCTGGAAGAAGTTGTGCATTGGGAGAGGTGGTAAAACAATTGACGATTTTAGATTGACGATTTACGATTGACCAAACTATTCAAAGGAGCATCCCATGTCAGACAGCGTATACAAGATCATCGAGTTGGTCGGCACGAGCACGGAATCGTGGGAGAAAGCCGCGAGCGTAGCCGTGGAGCGCGCGGCGAAGTCACTGCGCGAGTTGCGCGTCGCCGAAGTCGTCGAACTGGATATGGTCATTGACGACGGCAAGGTCACCGCGTACCGCGCCAAGCTCAAGGTTTCGTTCAAGTACGAAGGCGGATAGAAATCATCTCTCACCACGAAGGACACAAAGAGCATTAAGGAAACCTTTAAAACTTTGTGTCCTTCGTGACCTTCGTGGTTAAAAAGAATGGGGAAATTTTGTCTAAAGACGCAATGAAGTACAATTGCGGCTTATGTTTCCTATTGAAGAATTCATCGCGCAATTCAGGGACAAGACCATCGCGCTATCCGTTCACGATCTGCATACAGGATTAGACATCAACTTCCGCGCGAACGAGTCCTTTCACCCCGCCAGCACGATCAAAGTCCATGTGATGATGGAAGTCTTCCATCAAGCCGAGCAGGGGATTTTCGCGTTGGAAGAACTAATACCCATCCACAACTCGTTCACCAGCATCGCGGATGGAAGTCCGTTCTCGCTGGACGTAAAAGACGATTCAGAAACATCGCTTTACGCTCGGATCGGTCAAACCGAATCCATTCGCGAGCTGACGCGGCTGATGATCGTGCGGAGTAGTAATCTCGCGACGAACATCCTGCTTGAAAAAATTGGCGCGGAGAATGTCAATTCATTAATTGCATCGCTGGGAATACACGGAGTGACGATCCTGCGCGGCGTGGAAGATAACGCGGCATTTCATCAAGGCATCAACAACAGCGCCACCGCGCGCGGACTCACACAAACCATGCGAGCCATCGCCGAAGGCAGGGTCGTATCAAAAGGGGCATCCGACGAGATGATTCAAATCATGCTGGGGCAGGAATTCAATGAAAGTATTCCAGCGCTGCTTCCCAATTCTGTGAAAGTCGCACACAAGACCGGCTGGACAGGCGAGTTCTATCACGACACCGGCATCGTTTACCCCGAAAACCGCCAGCCCTATGCCATTTCGATCATGACGCGCGGCTTCCCTGAAAATAAGGAAGACGAGGCGCACGAGTGCATGGCGCAAATCTCAAAATTGGTGTACGAGCAAATTACAAAATAATAACCCGTCATTGCGAGGAGGCGATAGCCGACGAAGCAATCTCCACTTCGTCTAGCGAAGTCTGATGTTCACGGAGATTGCTTCGCGGAGTTTATCCTGAGTTTATCGAAGGGCTCGCAATGACGTAAATTTTTATCAATTAAAATCAACCAAACACCATGATAACCCTCTCCTCCCTCATCTACTACCCCATCAAAGCCTGCCGCGGACATGAAGTCGAATCGCGGAACGTCGAGCGCATGGGACTCGAACACGACCGCCGCATGATGGTCGTGACGCCCGAAGGCAAATTCCTCACACAGCGTGAACATGCAAAACTCGCGCTGGTCAACCCAACGCTGAACGACGGCGTGCTTACGCTCTCCGCGCCAAATTTTGACACGACACAGGTTGCAATTCAAAGATCAGGCACGACCGTACCCGTCAACGTCTGGAAAAGCAAAGGCGTGGAAGCGATTGACCAAGGCGATGAAGCCGCGGGATGGTTTTCAGATTGGCTCGGCACATCCTTGAGGCTGGTACACATCGCCGAGGGATACAAGAGGTTGGTCAACCGCGAATACGCGGTCAACGACGACGATCACACCGGCTTCGCGGATGGATTTCCGATTCTGGTGGCATCGGAGGAATCGCTTCAAGACCTAAATTCGCGGCTTGAATCGCCGATTCCCATGAACCGCTTCCGCCCGAATATCGTTGTGCGAGCCTGTGACGCATTCGCGGAAGACACGTGGAACCAAATCCGCATTGGTGACGTTAAGATAGCCATCGTCAAGCCGTGTGCACGCTGCGTAGTGACGACGATAGACAAAGAAACGCTCGAACGGAGCAAAGAGCCGCTTAAGACGTTGGGCAAATATCGTAAGCAAAAACTCGGCGCGATCTTTGGGCAGAACGCCATTCCGCTCAATGAAGGCAGATTGCAACTCGGAATGAACGTGGATATCCTTTCCTAGCATATGTCATTGCGAGGAGCGACCAACGGGAGCGACGAAGCAATCCCGTGTAATCATCCCAACAATTGTTTGAATGCATAGCCGAGATTGCTTCGTCGTCGCTACGCTCCTCCTCGCAATGACAAGAGAAACATTGACATATGAAATTTCATCCAGTATAAAGTTTTCATGCAAAGAAAAAACAAAGTCATCTGGTTGTGCGTCCTTTTCATCACACTTGCGTGCCAGATTCTCCCCTCGTCAAACCTCAACCCGACACAAACTCCAACCATCACGCCCGGCGGACCGACGCTCACCCCCTCCCCGACGATCACGCCGACGCCGTTCCCCACACCTATCCCTGTCGCGCGAATCGAATCGGGCGATGAGGCGTTGTTCCATGGCGATTACGAATCCGCACGAGAACAGTATTTATCCGCTTTCAACGATTCGAACGACAAATCCCTGCAAGCCGCCGCGCTGTGGGGACTCGGTCGCGCGGAACTCGCCGACGGGCGATATGAACTCGCGCTCGAAACGCTCACCACGCTCACGGACGAATATCCCGACTCGACCTACGCGGCGCGCGCTTACTTTTTAATGGGACAGGCTCACGCGGCGCTGGGTGAAAATCAGCAGGCGGCGGACGCGTACAACACCTATTCGACGCGCATCCCCGGCGTGCTGGATGGATACGTGCAGGAATATCGCGGCGACGCGCTCAACGAGATCAAGGATTATACCGGCGCGATAAACGCCTACACCGCCGCGCTAAGCGCTTCACGCCTCGACGACGGCTTGACTCTCCAGATCAAAATTGCCCAAGCCCGCGCGGACTTCGGCGATTACGCCGGCGCGCTGACCGCCTACGATCAGATCTTCGCCTCCACGACCAACGATTACATCCGCGCCCAAATGGATTACCTCGCCGGCAACGCGCACAAAGAACTCGGACAGACAACCGAAGCGCACACGCGCTATCTGCACACCGTAGAAAATTATCCGCTTTCGTATTTTTCGTATCTCGCGCTCGTCGAGCTGGTGGATGCAAACGTCCCTGTGAATGAACTTGACCGCGGACTGGTGGATTACTTCGCCGGTCAATACGACGTAGCGCTCGCCGCATTTGACCGTTACATTTCCGCAACTGAGACTCAACCCACAGACGGCACCGCGCAATATTATCGAACGCTCACCCTGCGCGAGTTGCAACGCACAGACGAGGCGATCGAAGCACTGGACGCGTTCATTCGAACCTATCCTGCAAACGAAAAGTGGACAGATGCGTGGGAGGAGAAATCGTTCCTCGAATGGGCGGTTCGCGGCGATTATGAAGCCGGGGCAAAAACCTTGACGGATTTTGTCGCCGCTGTACCGGATTCAGCCTCTGCACCGGAATTCCTTTTCATCGCCGCGCGCATCACCGAACGCGACAACCGGCTCGAAGAAGCCGCGCAACTCTGGGAACGCATAGCGAACGAATATTCCGGGAGCGACCAGGTTCCACTTGCGTTGTTCTTGGCAGGAATTTCCCGCTATCGCCTGAGCGATTATCAAGGTGCGCTGACAGCCTTCCAACGCGACCTACTCCTCTCCACCAGCCCAGAAGACCGCGCCCGCGCCTATTTTTGGATCGGCAAGACTCAATCCATACTCGGTGATTCCGCCGGCGCGCAAGAGTCGTGGCAACAAGGACAAGCTATCGACCCCACGAATTACTACAGTATCCGCGCCCGCGACATGTTGTTGGGCAATAGTCCCTTCCAGTCGCCGCCCACGGTGAACCTCGAGGTCGATCTTGCGCAGGAACGAAAAGACGCCGAAGCGTGGATGCGCATCACGTTTGACCTCCCCTCCGAAACCGATCTCGCGAATCCCGGCGCGCTCGCACAAGACCCGCGTTTTGTGCGCGGCACCGAATTATGGGAACTCGGCATGTACGACGAAGCGCGTTTGGAGTTCGAATCGTTGCGCGAAACGGTGAGCAACAATCCTGCTGACAGTTTTCGTCTCGCAAATCACCTGCTGGACATTGGTTTGTATCGTTCGGCGATCTTCGCCGCACGCGAAGTGCTGACGCTCGCGGGATACGATAGTCAATCCGCTTCGTTGACCGCCCCTCCCTATTTCAACCATGTCCGCTATGGGTTGTATTACCACGACCTGGTCATCGAGCAGGCGCAAAACTTTGGGCTCGACCCGCTCTTCCTGTTCAGCGTGATACGGCAGGAAAGTTTATTCGAGGGATTCGTCAAATCCACTGCGGGAGCACACGGCTTGATGCAAGTGATCGCTCCCACCGGCGCGCAGATCGCCGGCGAACTTGGCTGGCCCTCCGGCTACAAAGAACAAGATCTGTACCGTCCCATCGTAAGTGTGAGATATGGTGCGTACTACATGGACAAGAACCGGGATCAATTGGGAGGGAGTCTCTATGCCGCGCTTGCCGCCTACAACGGCGGACCCGGCAATGCCAGCGTGTGGAATCAACTTGCCGGTAACGACCCCGACCTGTTTTTGGAAGTCGTCCGCTTCGAAGAAACGCGCAATTACATCCGATTCATTTACGAGATCTTCAACACGTATAAGGTTTTGTATAGTCCCCCGCAGTAACAATTAGTTGCATCCGCAGTAAGGTTGAGTTGCATCCGCAGTTCAACTGCGGATGCAACTCAAAACAAAAAAGACCTCACAGGTCTGTAAGACCTGTGAGGTCTAATTATTTTTATCCCAAATGTGCCACGATGCGCGAATGGGCGGTCTCCACATCCATATCGAGCACGGCGATCAACTTGTCACGCCCCGAAGCGCCTGCCACAATATCGAGCCGCGATTTCGGCACACCGAGGATCTCCGCAAGGTATTCCACCAGCGCGGTGTTCGCTTCGTTATCCGCCGGTGGCGCGGCGATGCGCACCTTGATCGTTCCGTCGTGCAACACCTCCACGATCTCGTTTCGGCTGGCGCGCGGCGTCACCCGCACCGCGAGCGCCGAACCTCTCTTCCCATCGTGCATTTTTATTTTTCGATCAGCCATGAGTACCTCAAAGCGAAAGTAGAAGTGAGATCAGAAAACGCGCCCCGAACTGGATGAGCAGGATCAACACCAGCGGGCTGAAATCGAACATGCCGATCGTCGGCATGATGCGGCGGATGGGCAGGAGCATCGGCTCGACGATATTATCAACCCCGCGGCGGATGGGATGATACGGGTCCATGAAATACGACAGGATGACGGAAACGAAGACCAGCAAAACAAGGATCTGGGCTAGTGCATTGATAATTTGGGCAACGATGAGCATTACGCTTCCTTCTTTAGGTTGAGGCTTCAGTGCGGCGGGATGATATCCCGCCATTTTCGCTGGAAGCGGGAAACCGGTTCACGTCACTGACTTTTGCCTGCGTTCGCCAACGATAGCCGTTCCCACGCGGACGAGGGTCGCGCCTTCTTCCACTGCCACGGGGTAGTCCGCGCTGGTGCCCATGGAAAGTTCTCGCCAATCTCCGCCGGGGAGTTGAGTCGCCAGAAAATCGCGGAGCAACTTCAACTGGCGAAAGAAGCGTCTTGAGGCTTCCGCATCCGTTCCCAACGGCGGCATCGTCATCAAACCGCGAATCTGCAATTTGGGCAAATCGAGCAAATGAGCAAGGTCGGGCAGGAGGGCGTCCCATTTCGATTCATCCGACGCGTCCCAGCCTGATTTGGTTGCCTCGCCGCCCACGTTGAACTCCAGCAGAACAGGCAATGTGCGATTCGTTTCCCCGGCGAAACGGTCAAGCCTTTGCGCGAGTTTGAGGCTATCGAGGGAGTGTAAAAGTGCAAAATGTTCAGCCACGAGTCGGGCTTTGCGGCTCTGCACGTGACCGATCATGTGCCATTCTACACTACTTTGCAGGGCGAGGGATTGAATTTTCGTGACACCTTCTTCGGGATAATTCTCACCGAAGATTCGCACCCCCGCTTCGAAGGCGGCTTGCACGATCTCGAGAGGTTGGGATTTGGTGACTACGACAAGGCGGATCTGCTTCGGGTCGCGGCCGCTCTTGCGCGCGGCGGTTGCGATCTGATCGAGCGTGAACAGATATTTTTCGCGGATGGAGGAAACAAGATTTGACATAAAGGAGCAATATTCTTCACTGCGAAGGTCGCTAAGAACGCAAAGAAAAATAATCTTAGCGACCATTGCGGGATTGGCGGTAAAATTTCAAATTTCTCACAAAGAGATCAACGCGCCGAACCGACCGGTGCGCGCTTTCTCGGCGCGGTGCGAGAACCAATCATCGGTGTGACAGGCGGTGCAGATGCCGGCAGTTTCGATCCTGCCGACGCCCGCACGCTCGAGCAAAATCTCGTTGGTCTTCCATAGGTCGAAATGAATTTTGCCGTTGATCGATCGCAGTACTTGATCCGAATCGTCCCCAAATTTTTGCATCACTTGCAGAATCACGTCCGCGCCGATCTCGTAATGGTCGGGTCCGATGGAAGGACCGATGCACGCAACGATATCGGCGGGGTTGGATTGGTATTCCTTCTTCATCGCGTTCACCATCGAGCCAGCCACATCGCGCAGGGTTCCCATCCAGCCTGAATGTGCAACGCCGACAACGCCGTTACGCGGGTCGTGCACGAGGATGGGCACGCAATCGGCGAAGCGCATGAACAGGCTGACGTTCGCCTGGTCGGTGAGAATCACATCCGCCTGCCGCAGGGATTCGTGTTCGGGCCGCGGCGCGCGCGCGCAAACCACGTCCGCGCTGTGCACCTGCCATACCTCGAACGCGGATTCGGGCGCGCGTCCCAGCGCGCGGAACGATAACTGCCGATTCTTTTTGACGCGGTCAAGGTCGTCGCCTACGGTCCCGCCCACGTTCAAGGAACCCCACGGCTCCGGGCTTACACCGCCATGACGCGTGAAAACCGCGTGACGCGTCTTGAGCGTTTCAAATTGAAAATAACGGATTCCGTCCTTGCTGATGAAAGACATGCTCGAATCAATTCCCTCTAGGCAAACTGCAATGGGTCATGTTTTGTTCTGTTCGATGGAGGCAAATTTCTTGATGAAGAATTGGCGCGACTCCGCCATAGACTCTTCCATGTTGGGGTACGCGAACCACGCGGTGGCAAACCCGAAGAGTCCGCCGGTGAGCACACGCAGGAACGGCGTACTTTCACGATACGGCAGGAGGGAAGCAAGCCAATCCCATTGGATCTGGCTAAAGAGTTGGGAAAAGCCGTCCAAGCCGATGGGACCCAATCCGATCACCATCCAAGCCAGCCAATGCAATGGTTTGAGTCTTCGTCCGCTGGCGGCGTAGACCAAGCCAAAGAGAAAGATCGCGCCGTAGATCGCGATGTCGCGTTCACATAATGCCATCTTGTAACCCACTTCTTCATTGCCGATGTACTGGCGCGCATCGAAGCGGGTGATACTGGAGGCATCGCGCAGGTTTTGAATCCCGGTCGCCTCTTCGAACGTTTTGACGCCCGGCATCCCCGCCTCTGCCAACGGATAATACGGTTGTTCGCCGAATAGGAAGAAGGACCGGAACCCGAACTGATGACACAAAGGTTTATACACCGTGTAGATCACACTGGCGGGAATCGGCGCGCCGGCTTTCATCAACACCGGCGCAATCACGGGCAACCCGAAATAGAGCAGGATGAAGACGTTCAACACGGCGAGGTAATGACGCGAGAACCAGTACATGAGTCGGTCGCCGGCGCTGATGGCTTGCCCGCGGCGGAGGCGGTCGTGGTGGTCTTCGCGTCCAAGCCGGTCCAGTTGTCCACGTCGATCCGACGCGGCGCCGAGGGTCATGCTTAACTTCTGCTTGTCGAAGGGATGTTTCAAACTGTACGGACCAACCTCCACTACGGGCGCGCTGGCTCCGTAATTTTTTTGCAGGGCAGGGTCCGAATCGACATCCACCTCCACCAATCGGTGGGGAAATTTTTCGTTCAGCGACACTAGATCGGCTTTTGCCGCGCGGCTATGTTCGTCGTCTTTGCGGAAATAAAGTGTGACAGTGATCATGATGTCGAATTTCTACAGACCAAAATCGATCCAGAAGAATTGTCCGGCGGCGGCAATGCGTTCGAAGATGCCGGTAAACAACATCACGCCGACGATTATCAGGACAACACCCATGATCACTTCCACGTAGCGCATCACCTTGCCGTATTTTCGCAACGTGAGCGAAACCCAACCGACGCCCAGCGCGGCGAGTAAAAACGGAATGCCGAGCCCGGCGGAATACGCGCTCAACAACGAAACGCCTTGCGAAACCGAGCCGCCGTTCAAAACCAAAGTGAGGATCGCGCCGAGCACCGGCCCGACACACGGAGACCATCCAGCGGAAAAGAACACGCCCATCAACGCGGAGGAGAGGTAGCCTAATTTTCGGTCGGGCAATTGCTGGACGCGGGTATCGTATTCCAGGAACGGGATGCGAAACACACCGATCATGTGCAGACCGAAGATGACGACGATAACCCCGCCGATTTTGGTCAGCACAAATCGCAGGTCGAACAACAACCTGCCAAATGCCGAGGTGGCAACTCCGAGAGCCACAAAGACAACACTGAAACCGAGGACGAATGCCAGCCCATGCGTGAACGTAGTAAAGCGATTACTATCCGTCGCTTCACCGCCCACGGCGCGCCCGCCTAAATATCCAACGTAGGCGGGTACGAGGGAAAACACGCACGGCGAGAGGAAGGATGCCAGCCCCGCTAAAAATGCGAGCCCTACGGTGATCTGTGTGAAATCCATGCGACTCCAATCAATGTGAACATTTACAAGTTAACTTCAGAGGTGACCACGATCGTCCCGTGGTCAGGGAGTGAAACGCGAACTTCAGATTGTGCGAGCGAAACGTAGGGAGTCGTCCAACGGAAAATCCACTTGGCATCTTCCGGCGCAACATTGATACAGCCATGCGAGCGTTTTTCCCCGAACGCGTTATGCCAGAACGCGCCGTGGATGGCGATACCGTCTCCGCTGATCATCGTAGACCACGGCACCGCGGGCGTGGAATATCCCGACTGAAATGTGCCGGCGGTCATGTTCAGGGAAACGATCTTCCAGTGGGTCAACAGGTTGCCGACCGGGGTGGCGAGTTTGTTGTTGGTTTCGCCGGTTGTAGCGTCAAAAATATTTTTCAATCCACTGGATACGCGGCAGAAATAGACTTCTGCGCCGCCTTCGTAACATGTCAATGTTTGAAAATCAAGGTCAACATCGATGCGTTTTTCTTTCGGGTCGACATCCGGACTGATCGGGGCTACATCGTTCTCGGTCAGCACTTTAAATGCCGCGCCGTCGGCCCAATAAAATTCGTTGTACGCGCCACCGCCATACCCATGTCCAAAATCTTCATTCCAACGATATTCAACAAATCCATTGTTTGCACGAATTTGGTCAATCCAAACTACCTGACCGTAATACAAACGTGGAGGGAAGTTATAAAGAATATGATCCTGCAACCACGGCGACCAAACCGCCCCTTCATGCGCGAGGTCAACGTACGGGACGGTCACCTCTGCCCAAAAACCCGGCTGACCGGCGGGCACGGCATCAATGGGTGTATTCGGAAGGTTCCGCGTGGGTTGAAGCACGGAGGCATAGATATAACCCTGTGGAGTTTCAACATAGCGCTGGTTATTCAAACCGCCGATCACATTCCCCACCACTTCGCGGTTCCATTCCACAAGCGTATCCGCGGGAAGTTTGGCTATGGATGTGTTCAAGCCCGGGTCATTTGTGGGTCGGTTGCGCAGATCAATGTCGGGGTCAACCGTCCGCCCGATGATTGCGCTTGCCGGGAATTGCGGCAGGCGTTTGGGTCTGGCGAGTTCGTCAAACTTGAAGTTCTTGTTCGGTAAGAAAGCCAGCGCGCCCAAGCCTGCGCCAGCCAGTTTAAGAAAATCGCGTCTTGAAATTTTTTGGGTCATTCGTCTTGTTCACCGTTTCAACAAGGATACACACAAAGGAAAACGCCGTCAACAGTCAGATGAGAGATGACTAATCCCCGAGGCAACTTACCCTTCAATCTGCGAAGAAATTCTTAAGCGCGGCAAGGCATTTCACGCTCACCTTATGCCCCACTTCATCTTCGCAATACGTCACGCGTGCGCCTGCCTCTTCGAGCAACTGGATCGAATCGCGCGCGCGGTCGATGGTCACGGTTTCATCCTTTGTGCCGTGTGCGACAAAAAATTCCTTGCCCTCCAACGGACGATGCGAGATCAATTCTTCCAACCCGCTTGGGACGAAGCCGGCGAGAATCCCTGCCTTGCGGATTCGATTTGGATAAAGAAACGACAAGACATTGCACATCACTGCGCCTTGACTGAACCCCATCAGATCGAAAGCGCTCGCATCAATCCCAGTGGATGCTTGATACGCGTCCACGAGGCGCATCAACGCTTCGGCAGGCGGGCGGAGTTGGTCGAGATTGGGCTTGCCAAAGTCGAGGCGGTGAAGGGGTCGCCACGTGTATCCGCCCGACTCGGCAGAATGAGGCGCACGCGGGGCGATGATTCTGTACTGCGGAGGCAGTCCCTGCGCGAAGACCCACATCGAGTTTTCATCGCCGGTAAAACCGTGAATCAGCAACATCAATCGTTTGGGTTTCGCGGATGGCAATACGCGCAACGTCCAGCCATCGAATTCGACGAGTTCGGTATCAATCAGGGTTTGCACGTTTTTGTATCCAATCCAGGAGGGCAAGTGATAAGAAGATCAAAACGACAGGCACCAGCGCGCCAAGCAGACAGAGGAATCCCATTATCGCCGCGCCAGCACCATAGATGACGTAGATCAGCGCAATACCGACAACGTACAACAATAAGAACGCGCCAACGCCGAGGCGAACGTTGGTTTGTTTTGCATATTTTCTCAGGTCGCGCGTCATCGTGAAGACCTCATTCATCCATCACAGGGAAATCTTTTTCAAACAGATTCAATAATTGCGGCAGAGAAGCATCGACTGCCTGCTCCCCTTGTTCGATCAAATATCTCGCGTCCGCTGGTTGGAGCGTGTTCAAGTGCGCCACCGCCGGTCGAATAATGAGGTCGGGGGCTTCTTTCTCGAGATGAAATTTTGTCAGCGCACGCATCATCATGTCCTGTGAGAGGAAAAAAACATCCAGCGCCTGAACAAACCGAAGGCGCTTGATCGCGTCCGCAACCCAGCCCGGTATGAATTTGGGAAGGTAAATCCTCTGCATGGTGGCTGGCACCCCCAACGGTTCAGTAAGCGGAACCGCAACAACAGGATAAAGCCCATCCACCAGTGAGCGTGCCGCCTCAGCGGGAACCGCGTTCAACATCCCGCCGTCAACAAGCCCCATGCGGTTGATCGTCCTCATCGGGAATACGCCCGGCAACGCCATCGAGGCAAGCAATGCATCCACGAGCGAACCATCACGCAGCGTCACCACTCTGCCATATTCCACCCACACAGCGGTCACGGCAAACGGTATTTTCAAATCTGTGAATGTGCAATTCCCGATCAATTCATTCAAGCGCCGGGTCAGACCGGCCAGACCGAGAAAGGACGGCGCTTGCCCGCGCATTTGTCCGTAGAGTTTGGTTTGTTTGAACTCGGTAAATATTTTCTCGATCTCATCTACGCCATACCCCAAGGCATAAAAGGCACCGACGAGCGCGCCGATGCTCGTGCCGCTGACTGCCTGGATCTGAAATCCGTGCTGTTCGAGCCGCCGCAAAACGCCGATGTGAGAAAGTCCCTTGATGCCGCCGCCGCCGAGGGCAAGTGCGATGCTTTTTTTCTCCATAATTATTTCCAGAACCTGACCGAACGCGCAAGCCGGTGTTGCCATGCGAACAAGGTTTTCAATTGCGGCATGATTTCGTCTACGGCGCGCTCGCCGCGTTTTGCCACTTCATGCACGTCCACTTTGGACAAGGTTTCGATATCGGCAACTTGAGGTCGGATGACTATCTCGGGATTGTCGATCGCCAGGCGATATTCGGTCATCGCGCGCATCATGATGTCGAGCGAACGCAGGATGACATCCACGGCTTGCGCGTAACGCAAACGACTCAGCCGTTGGGTGATCGAGGATGGGAAGAGGTTCCAACCGGGAATGCTCCACGATTGCGCCGGCTCACCCATCGGCACACTGAGCGAAACCGCGACGACCGGCAATTTCGGCGCGAGCGCACGCGCTGACGCAACCGGCACCGGGTCCAAGGTACCGCCATCCACCAGTTCCAAATCCCCGATGCGCTGTGCCGGAAAAATGCCGGGAATCGCTACCGTCGCGAGGATCGCATCTAACAGCGGACCCTCGGAAAGGATGATCTCACTGCCGGAGTTCAAGTCAACTGCGGTGAGCGCGCACGGAATTTTTACATCCTCGAAAGTTTTTTCGCCAATGTGACCTTCCAACCACTTCAACCCGCCGGCGAGTCCCAAAAAGGAGGGTTCATCATGCGGGAGCCTGCCATACAGTGACGATTGGTCGAATCCATCGAAGGTTTCTTCGATCTGGTCCGGCGAATATCCCAACGCGTAAAATACAGCGACGATCCCACCAAAGCTGGTCCCAGCGACCGCGCGGATTCGGAACCCCTCCTGTTCGAGGCGACGCAAGACACCGATGTGTGCATTCCCTTTCGATCCGCCGCCGCCGAGCGCGAGTGAAATATCCATGGTGGGTATCCGTTTCCTCCCCTGATTATACCCATAGCAAAATGAGCGAATTGTGAAAGTTTATGGTGTGTTTGTGATGGTCGGCGTATCTGTCGGCAGGGAGGTCGATGTCGGTGTTTCCGTCGAGGTGGGAGGAGCAGATGTATTTGTGGCAGGAACCGGGGTATTCGTCGGCGAGGCGACCACAATGGAGACTGTCAATGTAGATCCAAATGCATTCCCGGTTTGCGTGCCGAGTCTCCATGTGCCGGTATACGTTCCCGGCTGTTTCGGCGCGACGAGTTGAATGGAAAGTTGTGTCCATTTTTGCGGCTCGATGACTTTTCCAAGTCCCGATGGGTCGCCTTCCATTTGATTTCCACCGACGAAGACAAGACGATATTGCAACACCCAGTCACAGGTCCCGTTGTTTGCGACCTTCCACGTTTTCGTAAATGTTTCCTTCGGTTTCATCACTGTCCCGGCAGGGATGTTCACATCGCTGATCAACAACAGGTTGTTGCACCCGAATGCCAATGTGGACGGGTTGGGAGTCGGTGTGAAGAGTGTTCCCGTCGGCGAGGGCGAGACACTCACCGCCGAAATGACCGGATTGAAAATAAATGCCTGTGTGGATGATGCGATTGGGGACGCAAGAATGACGGATGTGCTTGTCGGTTGATTTGTCGGTGTTGGGGTTTGACTCACCGAGAGCGCTTGCGCGGTCTGTGTTTCGAACACAGCCGCCGCGAACGTCCCAATGCTGGAGGTGAGGATCGCGTCCACATCCAATTCGCTATCCGTTTCTGTAGCAGGTTGACCCGTACATGCCGCGAGGAATATCACCACGACCAGGATGAAATTTTTCGATCTACTTTTGAAACTCATGCGTACCTCAATTGTGTATCATTGAATGAAAAAAGGCGAAGGTTTGATCGGGCTGGATTATAGCCAAAGTCCTTCCACACCGATTGAATTAATATCCTGCGATTGCCCTACGCAACCAATACGATAATCGAATTCCAAATTACATCAAACGGGACAGTGCGCGGCAAAGAGCATCCACATCCTCCTGCGTGTTGTATCCCTGAACGGAAACCCGAATCAATTTGTTCCCATTCCATTCGTGAACCGGGACTTCGATCTTGAATTCATCGTACAGACGGTTCTTCAAACTTTTGACGTCCGTATTCGCCGGCAAAGGAGCGGTACACATTTGACGAAACCAATCGCCATGCGGGGAATGAAGCGGAGAAAGCCCGGTCAATTCGCAAATTCGATTCTGGCAATCCTTTCCAAGTTGATGACACGCCTCGCGCACACGCTCCCAACCATGTTGTTCCTGAAATTCGATTGCGGCGGGAACAGCCAAGAACGCCGCCATGTCGCGTGTGCCCCACCATTCGTGATAATCCACAAAAACAGAACTACCCGGCGTTTCTGATTCATATCCCCAAGAAACAACCAACGGTTTGACAAGTTTCTGCGCATCAGGTCGCGCGTACAGAAAACCGGCTCCCTTCGGCGCGCACAGCCACTTGTGCAGGTTGCCGGCGTAAAAATCCGCGCCGAGCGAATCGAGGTGAAGCGGAATCTGACCAGGCACATGCGCGCCGTCTACGATGGTGAGGATGCCCGCTTCGCGCGCCCGTGTGACGATCTCCTCCACTGGAAGAATCAACGCCGTAGACGATGTGATATGGCTCACACAAATAACACGCGTGTTCGGCGTAACGCCCGCCCAAAACTCTTCGATGAATCTTTCTTTGGATGGAATAGGAGTTGATGTTATTTGATTGATGTATTTGAACCCAAGTTCTTTGGCAAGGAACCGCCACATGAGGTCAATCGCGCCGTATTCGTGCGCAGTAGCCAGAACTTCATCACCCGTTTTCAAGTCTAGTGAGCGTGCAATGATGTTCAGCCCGATCGTTGCATTCTGGGTGTATACCAGATTATCTGCATGTGTACCAACGTAATTTCCGAGAATTGACCGAGACTCAGCCATCAGTGCGGTGATACGCCTCCCTAAAAATTCGACGGGCTGTTTCTCCATTTCCGCCTGCCAACGTTGATACTCGCGGAAGACCGGTATGGGTGTCGCGCCGAACGAACCGTGATTGAGGAACACGATGGAGGGGTCGAGCAGGAAGTGTTTTTGAAGATCGAACATCGCTTAATCGTAACCGAAAACAAGGATACTTTGCAGGAGTGTTCCGCACGATGAATGTGGTAACATAAAATCATGACCGAAAACGTGAAGGTGGTTGCATCGAACCGCAAAGCGAGTTTTGAATATTTTTTACTTGAACGATTCGAGGCGGGACTGGTCCTGCAAGGCAGTGAGATCAAGTCCATCCGCGCGGGACAGGTCAGTATTCAGGAATCGTTTGTCGATATCGAAAACGGCGAGCAAGCCTGGCTGGTCGAAGCGCACATCGCCCCGTATGAGCAAGCCAACCGCTTCAATCACGACCCGAAACGCAAACGGAAACTTTTGCTCCACAAAAAGCAGATCCGCGAGTTGTGGAACAACGTCCGCATCAAAGGCATGACGGTCGTGCCGACACGCGTCTACCTCAAGAACGGTCGTGCCAAGATCGAGATTGCACTCGCCAAAGGCAAGAAAGCGTACGACAAGCGCGCAACGATCGCCAAACGAGACGAAGCCCGCAGTGCGGAACGCCAAACGCGCGTAAGATAGCCCACTTCCTTTTCGTTCTCGAAGTAAGGCGAAAGAGGAAAGACGAAAGGTCCAACGTGCCACCATCCACGATCGGCGGAATCAACAAACTCCCTGAATCGGAAAAGCGGGCAACGTATTCCCGATATATTCCGCCTGAGTTGATCGAAAAATTCAACCTGGGGGACTTAACCCAAAACCATGACCTATTGCGATTCCGCTTCGCGGAGGGTTCCAGCGATGTGGAAATGATGCTCTACCACCGGGCCGGCTTCCCGGACCCGATTCTGTACGCCCATCTGGCGGATTCAATCAACGGGCAGATTTTCATCCTGCTTTACATCTTGAATGACCCCGCCTCGCCGCGCTTCGATGTGGATAAGATGCCCGACGGAAGCCCGACTCACTTTGGGATTCGAAAGAGGAATCTGGACGCGGAACGATCCGCTATGGAAGCGGGACTCGCACCGGGTCAGGTCCGACGCGGCTTGCGTGCCCTCAGTCAGGCGATTCGCACCTTCGAAGAGTTCATCACATATCTCGGGCACGACATGTATTACATCGAGCCGTTGTACTATCACAACGCGGTCATCTTTGAGCGCTATGGTTTTAGTTACCAGATGGGGAGAAAATCGATGAATCAGATCCACGCCAGGTTTGCGGAGGGTGGCGAACTCTATCAGCGGCTGGATGATTCGAATCCGTTTCGATCCTCCAAGGCGGCAAACAGTGTCCGCCTTCGTTCATGGGCGATCCATGATGGAATTCTCGGTGAACCGTTTACCAACGTGACCATGTACAAGCGCGTTGGAGTTACCGCCAATATCAGCACGACACCGGGTTGTGAGTGGTGACGGGGAATCCCAATTAGTCAAGCGAATGAGATACCATTTAAAACTCAAAGACCATGAGATCGTCATGGTCTTTGTTAGTAGCGGGGGCAGGACTTGAACCTGCGACCTTCGGGTTATGAGTGTCAACCTCACATCGCCCAATAACGAGCTTTTTGGTACCGAATTTAGGAGAGGTTTGCGGTTTACGATTCTAAAGAGCCTGTAGATTGTTAGTTGTCAAATCCGACAACCATTATGGCTTTTATAACATAGACAGAACATTTGTGCAAGACCAATAGCGCTACTTTTTCCTCATACTTGCGAAACAGAACCTGCAATGGGTACTTAATGATTTTAAGAGAGCTTCACTTTTTCTGTTACATCAATAAACGGATAGGAAACTCATAAGAACAACATTTCCAATAAATCTGTTGTCTGCAGAACCATCTCTATCCCCAAATATGACTTTTTGTAGATAGCCTCTCGTTCAAAGAGAGGAAATGAGTGTTGAAGTTTGTACGGGTTATTAGACC
>CAZQES010000067.1:0-19707 GCA_964591425.1 uncultured Anaerolinea sp. | reverse complement strand
CGATGTGACCGACGTGATGATCAACGGCAAATGGGTGATGCGCGAACGCCAATTGCTCACCATTCAAGAAAACGAACTCCTCGCCGAAGCCGCCGACCTTGCAAAGAGAATCGACTCGTTCCTCGTCGAACGTGAACAATCTGTGTTGTCGAAACTCATCGCGCTCGGAGGTTCGAGCGAGGAGGAATCGTTCGAGGTGCAGGTCAAGGTTAAAATAACGGAACCAGACCGCGTTGTCCAGGCGTTGATGCGCAACGAGATCGATATCATCTACGAACGTCACTATCGTCAACACGATGCGTACTTCTTCTTCGACGATGAGTCGCAGGGACGCCTGCGCTACCGCGAAGACGATTTCGTTGACGATGCCAAAAACACGGTCACCCAAACTCGCGCGCGGTTGACGCTGTTGGGACAAAAACGCGAGGGGAAGTTCGAGCACGAGGTATTACTCTCGCGCAGTCGTTTCCTTGCGCCTGCCACAAATTCCCTGCGTTTTTATCGCGAATACTTCAAACCCAAATCGGAGGTGGCGATCGAAAAAGACCGCCTGCGCTGGTTGATCAAATACAAAGAGACCGAATTCTATATCAACCTCGATCACATGACCACGCCGGCGCTTGGGCACTTCCTCGAGATCAAATCGCGCACGTGGAGCCGCAAAGACGCCGACAACAAGGCGCATCTTGTGAACGAACTGCTCGAACTGCTCGGCGCGGCGAACAGCGAAACGGTGACAAAAGATTACATCGACGTCGTGCACGAGGGTTGACCATGAAAGCGATCGGAAAATTCCTCGCGGGGGTTTGCGCGATCCTGTTCGTGCTGACCGGCGTTCTCGCGCTGTTCTTGTTCAACGTGGAATGGAAGGCATTCTCCGCTGGCACGTATAAACAGGCATTCAAAGAGCAGGGACTGTACGAAGACGCGCCTGCGCTGATCGCGGGAATGTTGACCGACACCCCACAAGAAGAAACGGATGGCGAGTTATCGTTCGCCTCCGTTCTCGGAAAAGATGGTTTGGAATCGATCCTCACAACGCTGGTCCCGCCCGACCAACTCGAAGCGTTGACTGACAGCATCCTTGATGCGGTTTTCGCATTCATCAACGGCGAATCGGATTCGATCACGGTCTCCCTCGTTTCCATCAAACAAAATCTCACCGGGGATGCGGGAGTTCAGGCATTCATGCAGGTGTTGAGAGCGTCGCCGGATTGCACGCCTGAACAAGTCTTGCAATTTGCGCTGGGTTCGCTTTCAACCGAGGAGGGATTAACTCTCTGCAATCCACCCGCGGAGGCAATGGCGCTGGTCGCGCCGTTGATCGAATCGCAGATTCAATCCATGCTGCGCGGCATCCCGGATGAAATCAAGCTGCCCATCGCCGCGCAGGGGCGTTCGCGCCAGTTCCTCGAACGTCTTGACCGCATTCGCACGATCATGCAACTGTCACTGCTTGTTCCGCTCGCGTTCTTGTTATTGATTTTGATTTTTGCAGTCCGAAACTTGAACGAATGGCTCAAGTGGTGGGGTATACCGTTTGTCCTGACTGGCGGGTTATCTGCCCTTCTCGCGTGGGTTGGCGCGCCGCTCATCCGGCTCGTGCTGGATTTTGCATTCCGACAAGGGACCTCCGAGATGCCCGCCGTCTTTCTCGATCTAATGCCTGACATGGCAGGATCACTGACAAAACAAATTCTCAAGCCGCTCACCGTCGAGGGTATCATCCTCGCCTTGATCGGTATCGGTATGCTCGTCGCGCTCAGGTTTCGCAATCGAGCCGCGCTTGCCGCATACATCGCCAACGGATAACCGCGCGGCGCGGGATGCTTGTCCTGAGGCTGTCGAAGGGGTATCCCGCACGTACGTAGAAATGGCGGGATAACCTTCCGCTCCACGATAAAGTGTTGCAACTTTCAATAGCCCGGCGCTGTATCTTAACAGGAGGATGCGCATGTCCCAATTACCCACACCTGAAAAACCCAATCCTGTCGGCAATGCGAGCATGTACCTCGGTATCGCATCGTCCGCGCTCGTGTTCGGCATCGGCTTGTGCGCCATCACCGGCATCAGTCAACGCTGGATTCAACTTGCGGGCACGCCTCTCTTCGTGTGCGGCGGCGCGAGCGCTTTCCTCGGATTTCTCGCCGCGATCCTTGGCGCGGCTGGCTTGTTCGGAACGGATCGTTCGCGCACGACCGCGATTGTCGGTCTGGTTCTCGGGATCCTCAGCGCGTGCATGTTCTTCGGTTTCCTGCGCGCGATTTCAGGCGGGTAGTGCAACTTTTCGATGGCTGATCCTGTATTTCAAACAAGTAAACACGGTGGTCGAGTAGTCCCGCACGCGCTGAGCGAAGGGCGTAGCCCGAAGTCGAAGCGTCGCGGGACGTATCGAGACCACAGTGCCATAACGCAATTCTTGTTAAGTGATCGCTTCCTCACCTTTGGTCTCGATACGGTCTCGGCTATCGCCTCGACCTACTCGACCAACGAATATTTATGAATCAGGTTACCTCCCATGCACCGACTCTTCCTCGCCTTCTCCCTCCTCCTCCTTGCCTCACTCGCCTGCAACGGCGGAGGCGTTCCCGCCTACCCTGAAAACTCCATTTTCGATTCAGGCAAAACCGCCTACGGATTCTTCCCCGTCGCGCCCGAAGCGGAAATCGAAAGCATCTTCCAACTTTACAAAGACATGAGTCAGCACGCCGACTTTGTCCTCCTCCAGCAAAACACCGCGTGGGAGGATTTTGTCAACGGGACTGATGGCGAATCGCAAACACGTACCGACATCATCAATCAAGTAAAACTCGCGGATCAAAACAACCTCGAATATATCTTCGTGCTCGATGCGCTCAATGGACTCAACCGCAGAGAGTTTATCGGCTTGCCTGCAGGCTGGGAGGCGAGCTTTGCAAATCCCGATGTACGAAGCGCTTATCGCAACTACGCGCTGTGGGTCGTGCGCACGTTCCACCCGCGCTATCTCGGTCTCGCCTCCGAGATCAACACCTACATGGATGCGCACCCCGACGACGCGCCAAACTTCGTCAGCCTCTATAACGAAATTTACGCCTTCGTCAAAGCCGAAGCGCCTGAAACGCAGATCTTCGTCACCTTTCAATGGGACGACCTTAACAACATGTTCCCTCAGCCCGAAGAGGGCAATCGCCAAAAGTTCGATACAAACTGGGAACAGGTGGAAGCGTTCGAACCGAATCTGGATGTGTGGGCGATCTCGACTTATCCGTATTTTGTCTTCCCCTCCGCGTCAGACATCCCAGCGGATTATTATTCCCCGCTTCTCGCGCGGACGGGTAAACCCGTCGCCGTTGCGGAGGGCGGATTCTCCTCCCAAGACGTTGAGTTCGCGCAAGGCACACCCGAAGGACAGGTGACCTACCTCAACGCGATTCACGACCAGCTCGGCTCGCGCTTGCTCTTTTGGGTCAACCTCGCGCTCACCGATTTCAACATGGATTCGTATGCCGAATTCGCGCGCTCAAAAGGACAAAACACCGACGATATCGCCTTCCTCGAATATTTTTCCCACGTCGGCTTTCAGTATCCCGACCGCTCCCCCAAACCCGCGCTGGAGGTGTGGGATGGGTTTAGGCAGACACGCTAGCAAATCTCATCTTTCATTCACCTTATCTTCAATTTGCTTGTAAACATCTCTGCCTTTTGTATCACGCTTGACAGCAAACAAGAACAAGCCTTTCCCGTTGCTTTTTGATTCCCATAATTCACCAACGTTCATTTTTTCTTTTGAATCATCATTGGTTTCGTAAGGCTTGCCTTTGTATTCGACAACAAGAATTCTTCCATCGTTGAGCAAGGCAACGTAATCAGGATAGAAATAGTCAGTTGAAGTCGGCAGTTTGAAAGAGTAATCGGATTTCGGGATGTTTCTCACCCAACATCGCACAGCCATATTTCGATCAATGGCTTGGGCGCAGTCTAATTCTTCACCTTCCGATTCCAGTTCGCCGACTCTTGGGTAATAATTCTTATTCCATTGAAATCCGCCGTTGTAATACCAATGGGCGGGGTAAAGAAATGGGTCGGTTGGAAATTCAAAAGCGTAATTGTCAAACTTGGCTTCTACAGCGGCTTCTTTGCCGAACAATCTGGCTTGATAGCCTTTTGCCATTGCATCATCGTAATTTGCCTTGACTTTATCCCGCAAAGCCTTTTCGAGAATAAAGCGAGCGCGGACAAGGTCGGAAAGCGGAATTTTTCTTTTCTCATTCAAATAAGAAACAGTTTTGCGGAGGTATTCAAGCAAAACTTGCGGGCGAACAAAATCCTGCCTTACCTTTTTCTCCAAATCTTGACTCAATTGACCGATTGTCCAATTGGTCGGCGCATCGCTCAGATCGAACAAGGTCTCACTTCCCAAATACTTTGTGGTCAAACGCTTGCCTTGTACATCAATCAACCAGGTATCGGCTTCTTCCTTGATGGAAAATTCGTTTTCAGTTAGTTCGGCTGGGTATTTCAACAAGTCCCAGTCACGGGGATCTATAAATTCTGACTTTATAGCGACTGTCCACTCACCATCTTTGAACATGCACAATTGCGGAACGATAAATTTCTCGCCGCGTTGAGATGGTGTCGTGGGTAGTTGGGCTTGTTGAACGGCAATCGTTTTTTCGACAACTTCACGATCCTTCTTCGGCGCGGCATTGATCAGTTTTTCAGCAAACTCGGAAGAGATCGTGCCAGTTACTTTGTATTCAACTTCCTTTTCACTGATTTGATTAGTTGTAATCTGCGAAAGTTCATCGGGAGTAAAAAGCGATAAATCAGGCGACGCGCTCAAAATGACTTTCACAGTAGGTTGCTCAGACAAAGGCAGTTGACCGGTTTCATTTTCCATGAAAGGCAATCTGGGTTGGGGCAGAATGGACTGTTGGGCTTCCTGTTCCTCAAAGCCCATGCTTACCATGCGGTCTTGCAGTTCCGAAACTGCATTCTTCCAACTGTCTTCTGAAACGTGTGCGTAAGCGCGGTTAAGTTCTTCTTGAACGCGCTTTTTGGCATACGGCATTCGCAGGACACGACCAAGAATTTGTTCGATGTCTTTTTTGGAATGTACTCTTGCCACAGAACAAAAGACATAGGCAAAAGGACAATCCCAACCCTCTTTCAATGCTTCAACGGTGATAACAAAATCAACTTTGTTATCTTTATCAAGCAAATTGATTCCGTCCAGTTCGCGCTGATTGCCAGTCGCAATGGCAATTCTTTCACGCGGTAGCTTTTCCTGTTCGAGCAGGTAATTCAAAACCACTTCGTAAGTGATGTCATGCCCTTTATCTTCGGCTTGGAATAAAACAATCGGGCGGATGTAATCGCGTTCGTTTGCGGTAATCTTTTGGAGTTTCTCGCGAGTTTGCACGGCGGCAGTAATGGCTTCCTGCCACGTCTGGTGTTCCGTCAAAACCACTGGCAATTTGATCATATCAGCGGCTTTGAGTTCAGAAGCCGAGACGCTAAGTAGAATGTTGCTATTGCTGGCAGGCGTGGCGGTAAACTCGACAATGCAGGCAGGTTGAATTCTTTGCATGACTTCAACACTTAACTTTGAAGTCGCATTATGTGCCTCATCCACAATCACAAGCGGACGATGAAGAGCAAGAAGATTGCGAAAGGAATACTTGATCGTGCCTCGCGCAACGCCTGCGCCTTCTTCGATTTTCTCCAAGCCTTCCAAAGTTTTGGAAACATTTACAAAATGGGGTTCAAGGTCTTCGTGATGAGCATACACCTTGCGGCCTTCGGTGTTATCCACGCGCAAGGTTTGCATCGTGCCGACCACAACAACGGCTTTGCTTCGAATATCTTGTGGGCGGATTTGTGTGAAATCGGCAATATCCAAAACCAAGACCTGACTGCCGAATTTTTGTGTAATGGCTTCGCGGTTGGGATGACGTGGATTTTTTAGCGTTTCGAGGGTTTGCTGTCGAATCGTATTGGTCGGGACAAGCCACAAAACAAGCGGAAAATCCTGTTCCAAAAATGCTTGCGCGGCTACTGAAATTGTGTGCGCCCCAAGCAATGTTTTTCCGCCGCCTGTTGGCAGGCGCAGGCAGACATACGGCGCATTGTCCAGTTCGGGCAATGAACGATACGGACTTGGCGCGGCGCGTTTCGCCGAATTGGTTTGAAAATGCTCGAAAGCCGCTGGGTGATTCCCAAAACGGGCTTCTTCGAGAAATTGACGCAAAAAATCAAGCGTATCGGATTGGTATTTTTTGAGCGCAAGCATATCAACGCGCCTTGATGTCGTATGGAATGTGTTTGAACGTAATTTCTTCCTTTTGAAGAACGCTTTCTTCCAACATGGACATTTCGCCGTAGATTACCTTCTTGCCTTTATGCTTTGGCAGTTGGCGCAAAATTTTCGGAATAAGAACATTGCCGCCTTTGGGGTCTGTGTCGCCAAGAATGCCGTTGTACAAGAGATAATAGGCGGTTTCATTATGAACGCCGAGTAAGGGCGTCTTTGGCGTCTTCAATAATGGAGTGTGTGTTTCTGAAAACCAAACATGCGCCGCCAGTGGTTTGAATTTTACTTTCTCGTTGATATGTCCTTGCTCATCAAAAATGGTTTCACCCAAACGATAAAAATGAAAACCACCGCCGCCCTGCCAATTAATTTCCTTTGAAATACCGCTTTGTTCGCCTTCGATGACGTTTTGCAAACGTGGGGCGCAAAAGGTAACGGCATGGTCGCCCATTTCAATACCGATGTACCGTCTGCCCATTTTGTGAGCAACCGCCGCGGTTGAGCCTGATCCAAGAAATGAGTCGAGAACAATATCGCCTTTTTGAGTGACCCATCGAATAATTCTTTCTAAAAGTTCTTCGTGTTTTTCATGGGAAAAATCGGTAAACTTGCCAGATGTGCGAACATCCATCCAGACATCCGATAATATTTTGTAATTGCGTGGCGGAACGTAGTATTGCACGACATTTTCAGGACTTAACCGTACGAAGTCTAGATCAGTTCCATTCTCCTGAAATTGAAGTCCGTAATAATCATCTAAAGTCATATTATGACTATATTCGTCAAGATAAATTTCGTAATTACGTTTTGCTTGCAACGCTCTCTGTTCTGCCCAACGCCATTGTCCCTTATCAGGTTTAATTCCAAACAAATTATATCTCATCGTTGGGCGGTCAGTTCCACGCCAAAAAGTATCCCATTTTCCCGGCTCAGAATCTTCGGATAATTTTTGAAGTTTTGGCAATCTTACTTTTTGATTGTTTGCATAAAGGAAAATACTATCATGTCCTGTTGATAAGGCTTCAATCGTTTCAAATTGCGATTGAACGTTTTTTGTCCCGCGTCTAACTATGATTTCGTTTCTGAATGAACTAACGCCAAATATTTCATCGAGTAATATTTTTAGTCTCGCTCCTTCACGATAATCTATCTGGACAAATAAAAAACCCTCGCTTGCAAGAAGTTCTCTTAAAATTTCCATGCGGGGGTACATTATTGACAACCATATAGAATGTTCAAGATTGTCGTCATAATGTTCAAATGCGTTTTGAGTATTGAATGGTGGGTCAATATAAATGCACTTCACCTGTCCCGCATAATAAGGCAACAAGGCTTTCAAAGCTTCGAGGTTATCGCCTTGAATCAGCATGTTTTCCGAATCCGAAACCCCATAAGATAGTTTCGGGTCGGCTTCGAGCAGGCGATAAGGTATTTGACTTGAAGTTTTGCGGGCTTCTACGTCGTTGAGCCAGTGCAAAGTGGGCATTAATATATCCTCTTGCGCCAAGTATACAGGAAGTTTTCGGATTAAGGCTTGTCAAGATTTCTAATAAAGAACCACGCGGCTTGATTCAGCCGCGTGGTCATTCTTCCTATCAGTAGACACTCAAATTTAGAGCCGCTACTTCTTTTTTTCTTGGGAGGTGTCAGCTTCAATTTTTGGGGCGATTTCACGCGCAAAATCTTCCGCCTCGTTTTCTTCGATCAATTGAATCTTTTTAGCGTGTTCGCCCTTGCCTAAAAGGTCTTTTGCTTTGGCGTAAGCCTTTAATACGGCACTATCGTCTCGATGAGGTTTTCCTAGTAGGTAATAGAGCATATTCATCTCCTTGCTTCCTTGCAATACGACATTTTGCCCAAAATATCGAAGTGCTTTACTTCTTATAGTTCCTGGGTTTACAAGGTCAAAGGAAAGAGGTTCTAGCGCTTGCCAGTGTCCGTTTTTCCATGCGTGTTCAAATTCAAATTCCTGCTTTCCTGTGCGAATTACGGTGGGCCTTAAATGACGGATTACATTTTTTTCTCTGAGGAGCTTACTGAAAACTCCCCATACATCTGCTTCACTTCGAGATTCGTTTTCATCGTGAGGCAAATGTATTTCTACCAAGCGTCTGTATATATCATTGATGGTCACATCCAAGTCGTCCGTCATTCCGCCTTGCACTTCGCCAAATTGAATGGATGAATCGTCTGGGGGCAAAACCTGATTCAGCAGTTCTTCAATGCGGTCGGGCAACCATGGCTCAAGTGTCGTCTGCTTACTATTTACCTTCTCTGTCACCCTGTCAAACTTGGTTTGCAGACTGGAAATATAGCGTCTATAAAATTCACCGTCCGCCAATGGGAAAGCATTGGTTATTCGGCTATATTTTTGCAATAGCCGAACTTTGAAAAAGGCTGGATTCTGGCAGTAAAATGCCACCCCCACATTTAGAAACTCGCCTGTAAATGAGTCGTGAATGTACCGTAAAACGGCAAATTGGAAGGGTGTTTTTGTGGTCATACCAAAATCTCCTGCAAGCCTCTCTTGAACAGTTCTGCATTGTCCCGAGCATTTGCGAGATAGGATGATATTTCAGTCAAGTCGGGGGTGTTCCACTCTGCGGGTATTTTCTCCTCAATTGTAGCAAAAATATCGTCGGAGAGACCATACAATATTCGTACAAATTCCTCGATTTCCAAGGCACATTCCTTTCCTTTCAGGCTGGTGTAAAGAATGTGATTTTCATGCCAACTTTCGTTTATAAAGTCCCAAGGAGCGGGAAAACCACCAATCCACATTTGGGGCCTCGAATAAGGAAATGCCTGCTCATGGTCAAACAAGATGAGACCTCGCGCTGTCTCAAACATGTTGGGTTTCTTGAAATTTCGATCCAAATTTCCGATCAGCATGTCAAAACAGAAAACCATAGCAGCCTCATGGAATTTGCTTGATGTGATGGGTGGGCTAAAGATGGGCGCGTCAGGTAAATATTTGCTGCCAAAATTCAGGCCAGGGCTTTGGAATACGCGTTCGCGGATGGTAAGGTCGGGTATACCGAGTGAAAAGTCTGTCTCTATGTTCACAAAGGCAACATCTGGCGTATTTAGGCCAAAGAGGTTTGCGAGTAATACGCCATAAATTTCTCTTGCAAGGCTGTGAATTCCTAATCCTAACTCTGGTGTATTCCACAACTTGACAATGTAATCGCTAATTCCGTATTCAGTTTGGCAGATCATTTTCAAAGGCTGATTGCGCCCACTTATCATAGGGCTTCCAACTGAAACTGCCTGCACAATTGGAATA
Source organism: uncultured Anaerolinea sp. (assembly GCA_964591425.1). Lineage (GTDB taxonomy): Bacteria > Chloroflexota > Anaerolineae > Anaerolineales > Villigracilaceae > Defluviilinea. The sequence goes on along the minus strand of CAZQES010000067.1, from coordinate 10,126 downwards.
AAAGGTTCTTGGTTGTGTTTCCACACCATTTTCTGATGTCCTTGTATTCACTCGATGTTGTAGAGAACATTGGATTGAACAAGTATAAATGAAACGCCCATTCTTTTGGCAAGATTTTCCGCGGCAAGAAGAACGGGATTGGGAATGGAAATATCAGATTTCATAGTTCACCTATTAATATTAAGACGGCCAACGAGTTTTATTATACTCCTCGAGTCCATCACTCACATCCATTCGCTACATGCTCCTCGAACGTCTCGGCAAAAGAATGATACCCCGAACTGTCGCACCGAGCGCGGAAGTAGTAATACGGCGTCTCAGCAGGGAACGCGACCGCCTGCAACGAATCCAAGCCCGGATTGGAAATCGGCGCAGGCGGCAACCCTCTATACACGTAGGTATTGAACGGCGAATCAAATTGCAGATCGGTCAGGCTGAGCGGATTCGTCCACCAGGTCCCTCCGACGGAATCAAATCCTAGTGCGTATTGCACGGTCGGGTCGGCATCGAGTTTCATGCCGATGTTCAAGCGGTTGAGATACACCGAAGCGATGAGCGGCTTCTCTTCATCTCGCACCGCTTCGCGCTCCACAATGGACGCGAGGGTCACGGCTTCGTAAACGGTCAGTCCCTGCCGCTCGAAGGCAAAGGTCAATTCGGAGGTGAGCCGTAACGCGAAGTTGCGGAGGAGCTCGCTTTTCAATTCATCGACGGATGTGTTTCGTGAAAGGACGTATGAATCAGGGAAAAAGAATCCCTCGGCAGAAACTGCGCCTTCGAGAAAATCGAAGCCATAAGGCGGAGTCCGCGCGGCGGCGAGAAATTCGTCAGGGGTGATCGCCAAGCCGGAGGTCAGAAGCGACGCGGCGATCTCCTCCATCCGCCAGCCTGCGAGGACGGTGAATATCACTTCGGTGGAACTAGCGTCCTGAATTTCTCGCGCAATATCAATCGCGGACATCGCCGCGCTGAGTTTGTACTCGCCCGCCTGAATGGAGGTATCCAACCCCGAGTAGATCAAATAGGCGCGGAACGATTCGGCGTCACGGATCAAGCCTGCCTCTTGCAGACTCGCCGCGATGGAATCCACCGACTGCCCCGACTCGATCTTGAAATTTCGTTCTCCCGCTTGAGAATTCAGCGGACGCGTGAGCAAGCCGTCGTACCACAGCATCTGCGCGGAGTATTGCACGCGTTGAAATACCGTAAGCCACGGCGCGGGCGGACCGTACACCCGCGCGGCTTCTGAGGGGATGGTGATGAAGGCGAGGAAGAGGCAGGCGAGAAAAAAGAGGATTAAGAAAATTGGGAGGATTTTTCGCATTTTATGTATCCGCTGGTTGAGTAGCCCGAGGCGATAGCCGAGGGCGTATCGAAACCAGCAGGTAACCTATGAATAATTTGCCACATGAACAGTGGTGGTCTCGATACGGGCTTGGTTTCGATACGCGCCTTCGGCGCTACTCAACCACCAGCCCTACTCGACCACCGATATCATCTTCTTGATTCAATGTATGACCTCAAGATCACCACCGCCGCCAGCGCGTCGTAATGACCTGCACGCTTTTTTCGCGAGACGCCCATTTCAATAACAGCCTTGCGCGCGTCCTGTGTGCTGAACGATTCGTCGAACAACTCAACGGTGATTTGAGTCTGCTCCTTCAATGCCTCGGCAAATTTCGCGGCGCGCCTGCCCGCGAGATTTGGTTTGCCTTCTTCATCGAACGATTGACCGACGACGATCAAACCGACCTCGTTTTCAGCGGCAAGATTTGCCACTTGCGCCGCGTCGAGGAGACGAGACACATGTTCGATGATTTTGAACGGGCTGGCAATCGTCGCAGTTGAGTCGCTGAGCGCGAGACCGATCCGCTTTTCGCCGTGGTCAACTGCTAGGATGCGCATAAAACCTTTTCACCGCGAAGCCCGCAAAGAACGCGAAGATTCTTTCTTCTTTCCTCTTTCATCGTTTATTCCACCACCACTTCGATCCGAACTGGCAACAACGGAATCCACTGCCACCACGAGGGGAACATCGAAATCTCAGGCGCGCTTTCCCACGCGAACAACGCGTCCAGGCGCGCTTGCGCCTCGTCAACGCTCAAACCGCGAACCAAATAGGTCAGTTGTGCAGGGTCAACGGATTGAACGATCTGCCGCTCGGCGCGGATTTGCCAGCGAGTGGAACCATCATCGCTCAACACGGGCACACTAGCAGATTCGATCGTCACCGCATCGGAGGCGGCGCGAAAACCCGAAGGGAGAGACGCGTTCAACGCCAACGAGGCAAGCTGGGTCAGGTCTGAAGCGGAGGTGTAACGGGCGGAATATTCCACTTGCATGGTCAACGTCAACGTGGTGCCAGCCGCGCCCGCAGGCGGGTCATATTCCTCCAGCAAAATTTGCGAAACTGAAATCGTTCCATCAAAAAGAATATCGCCAGATTCAACACCATTCAAAAATTCAATGCGCGCATCCTCGTCGAGAGATTCCATCAACAATTGTTTCGCGCGGGCGCGGTCCGCATCGCTTGCTTGCACAGAGGATCGTTCACGCCCGCCGCTCGTCGGTTCAGGGTTCGTGACCGAAAGCGAAAGCCCCAGCGCGCCGCGAATGACGATCAACGAATCTTCGGGCAGGTTGCCAATAGTGCCGCCTTCAACAGCCTCGATCGGCATCTCGATCGTTTCACCAACACCCGCGTCCACCACGCCCTCTTCGAGAGTCACAAATTGCACCAGCGCATCGCGCGCCGCCTCGATGATCGTACCCTCAGGGATGGTAACCGCATCGGATGTGAGATTTCGAAACACCGCCACGCCGCGCGCCTTCGATTGCGGCACCGTGCCTTCGCCCGTCACGATCACCGTTTGCGTGCCGTCGAGAATGATCCGTTTTTCGCGCGCAGGAATATTGCCCGTGACAAAAACAGACTCGGTCGTTTCATTCGCGATCACCGGCAAGACAATGCTCTGTAATTCAGTGTTCGGCTTAATTCGGATTTGCGCGCGCGGGATGAACAACGCGACGATGGCAAACACAGACAACACGCCGACGATGAATGCGCCTAGCCGCGTGACGGGATGCGCGCGCCACGCTTCTTCGCGGATTTGAACCTGCTCCCGCTTCGCACGCAGATTCTTCAAGGGAGGCCGTCGCGTCAACCGCTTTTGCGGATTTGCACCCCACACCGTCTTTTGCGCCTCCGCCGTAGACTCGAATACCGCGATGCCCAACTCTTCGGCATCTGCGCGTACGCGCCGCACGCGCGTGACGATACCCAACTGCGCGCCCAGCGTAGACGCGTGCCGCTGGAGGATCTTGAAATCCGCTTGCTTGAGCGTGACCTTTTCGAACTTGGGAACGACGAGCAGAATGCGCGGCGTCTTCGCCCACGACATGCTATCGCGCACCGAGATCAGGTCATCGTGCGATTCGAGTGTGATGATCTTTGTTTTCAACGAGGGGAATTATAAACGAGGAAATTTTTTAACCACGAAGGACACAAAAAGCACGAGGGTTTTTCTGGCGCATCTTCTTACTTCCTTTTCGATGATCTTTCGTGAAAATCTGAAAAAGATACCCTAGCCATCAGCCAACCCACCTTGGTGTACTTCGTGCCCGTTGTGTTTAATCGCCTTCACCACCTCCACAGCGGAGGTGCGAGCGCGCGATCTTTCCAGTTTGCCTGTCCCGTCAAATTGTAAACAATCGAACGGAACGCGATCAGCACAAAAAGTGTCAGTGTGATCGGGTAGATCAAAACCAGAATCATCGGAAAACGAAACCGCCTGAATGAGATCGCCCAACTTAGCAGGGAAAACCCTGTCGCGTACACAGCCACCTGATACGGAAAAAATTCGATGGGCATGTCTGCCGCGTCTGCCAGCACTACGAGAGGAGGCAAGGCATACGCAACCCAGATCCATGACCAAGCGAAGGCGCTCAGCAACACGTGGTAATCGAAGTACGCAAAGATATTTTTCGTGAAACCGTCCACAGCATCCCAAAATCCGTTGTACATGCGGCAGGTGACGTGATGAGTCCCATCCATGATGCGCCAGTGATAGCCGTGACGTATGATCTGCCTCGCCAGCGAGACATCGTCCATGATGTTGGCGCGCACCGATTCGAATCCGCCGACCGCCTCCAGCGATTCGCGGCGGAACATCATGAATTGCCCGATCGCAACCGCCAGCGCAGGCAAGCGTGTTTTCTGCACGATGGCGAGCGGGAGAAACGAGAAGATGAAAAAGCCAATGGGAGGGATGATGAATTTCTCGCCCCACGTTACCGTTTCTTCCCGCGGAAAGATCGTCAGCATGTCCGCATCCTCGGCGAGAAAAGCAGAGACGCTGTCGCGTAACATATTCGGTTCGTGATGTGTGTCCGCGTCGGTAAATAAAACCAGCGCACTCGTTGTAGATCGAGCCAATTGATGACACGCCCAATGCTTGCCGAGCCAGCCGCCCGGTAGTGGTTTGCCGGTCAACACACGCAGGCGCGAATCCTGTTTTGCGAGTTTTTCAAGAATAGAAAGCGTTTCATCCTTCGAGTGGTCGTCGAGGACGATGACCTCAAAATCTGCATAGTTTTGAGCGAGCAGGGATTTCACGCACGCTTCGATCTTGTCCGCTTCATTGCGCGCAGGCACAAGGATCGAAACACGCGGAAGGTTTTTGGTCGCTGGGTATTCGTCAAACCGCTTGATGGCAAAATAGTTGATAACACTGACAAAAAACAAGAGCGCGGTAAATCCCAGAACAGTGTACGGGAAAATCTCCAGATACTGCGAGAACAGATTCACACACTCCTCCGCAAAAGCCGAGTGGTAATCCATTCACGAAAGACAAGCGGCTTGCCCAAATTCTTCCGATGAGTCCACAAGATGAGCAACGTATTCAAAAATGCGAAAGCGATCATCCAATCCGTGCCGTTGTAGAAAACGGTATATCCCAGGAGCACGAACATTCCCGCGATCGAGGCATACGCGTTTTCCTTTTGCAATGCGAGCATGGTCGCCGCGCCGATACCGAATATCGGAAATACCCAAAAGCCGATGACTCCGATCCACGCGCCGCCGGTTGCGCCGAGCGCTTTCCCGCCGCGGAAGTTGAGGAAGGGTTGTGTGCCGTGCCCCAGAATGGGAGAAAGAAGCACAGGCACGATCGACCAGCTTGAAAGTCCGGCTTGACGCGCAAGGTAGATGGGCAGGAATCCCTTGAAGATCTCGATGAACGTTGTCAGCAAGCCAATCTTCCATCCTCCCGCGATCCACAAGTTCGTGCCGCCGGGGTTGCCGTCCCCCACATTGCGAATGTCGCGCTTGACCACGAATTTTCCGATCAGATACGCAAATGGGATCGCTCCGAACAAATAACCAAAAACCGAATACAGAAGTATGGTTGTCATGTTAACTCCCAACCTCATTAACACAAGCCGCAGTACATTCGATACGGCTTGACCTGCCGCGTGAAGTTACGTATAGTGGAGAGAATTCAACTGTATCGGCGATTTCAATCGCACATAGCACAAATGACGGAAGTCGTTATTACTACACATCGAGAGGAAACTTCATGACATCGGCGGACATCATCATTATCAACGCACGTATTTTCACCAGCGACGATTCGAACCCGCACGCGGAGGCGGTCGCGGTGAAAGGGAATCGCATCGTGTACGTCGGTTCGAACGACGGGGCGGCTGGATTCAAAACTTCGACCACGCGCGTCATCGACGCGGAGGGACGGACGCTCACCCCGGGATTCATCGACTCGCACGTGCACCTGCTCTCCGGCGCGATGTGGATGGGTCATGCCGAACTGCGCGAAGTAAAGAGCAAAACTGAGTTGAAAGAAATCCTGCTCACGTTTGCTAGGAACAACAAAACCGAGGCGTGGGTCGCGGGACGCGGCATTCGCTACAACATCGTTTCGACGCGGCAGGAATTGGATGAAATCATCCCAGATCGCCCGGTTTACATCGGCGCATTCGATGGTCACACCGCGTGGGCAAATACCAAAGCGCTCGAACTCGCTGGCATCCTGAAAGACGACGGGCGAGAAATGGTGAACGGAATTATCGTTCGCGATGATGAAGGGCTCGCCACAGGTGAACTGCGCGAGGGCGACGCAATGAGGGCGGTCTTCAGCCTGATGCCTGTACCCGATTCGAATCGGAAACGCGAGTTGCTGAAACTGGCGATTCATGAATTCAACAAAACGGGTATCACCAGCGTTCACGACATGAGCAGTACCATGGAAGAGTTGATGGCATACGCCGCGCTCGAGGACGCGGGCGAGATAAACTTGCGCGTGTACGCCCCGTATCACGTCCGCCCTGAGGCAACCGAAGATGATCTCAAGGAAGCCGCGGATATGGCGAAAGTTCAAATGGATTTCGTCCGTGGCGGCGCGGCAAAATTTTTCATGGACGGTGTGTGGGAGTCGTACACGGCGTTCAACGTCCATCCGTACGCGGATGTGCCTGAAACGAAGGTGGAGCCGATCTTCTCGCTTGAACATTTCGTCCGCATGGCAAGCCTGTGCGACAAGATGGGGTTGCAGATCGCCGTCCACGCGTGCGGTGACGCGGCGGTGCGGCAAGCGCTCGACGGATTCGAGTCAATCCAAAGGTCGAATGGGAAGCGTGACAGCCGTCACCGCATTGAGCACATCGAAGTCTGTCAGCCCGAAGATCTGCCGCGCTTCAAAGAGTTGGGCGTGATCGCGTCGATGCAACCCAGCCACGCGCCGTTCAGCCTCGAGGACGATATGGTGTGGACCGCGCGCACAGGTCCGCAGCGCTGGCATTTGGCGTTTCCATGGAGGAGTTTGAAAAATGCGGGCGCACATCTTTCACTCGGAAGCGATTGGACGGTCGCGCCGTTCGACCCGATGCACAACTTGAATTTTGTGCTCAATCGAAAAAAACTTTCGGAAGATAACCCCGATCAACGGTTGACCCTCGCGGAGTGCATCCTCGGCTACACGCGCGACGCGGCATTCGTTGAATTCAGAGAAAACGAAAAAGGACAGGTGAAGGAAGGTTTTCTCGCCGATCTGGTTCTGTTCTCACAAGACCTGTTCGCGTTGAAGCCCGAGGATATTCAATCGGCACATGCTGTGATGACGATGATCGACGGCAGGATCGTGTACGAGGCGTGAAAAAAGGGACGGGCTGTTTAGCCCGTCCCTTTTGAGGTAGTGTGAAATCTTATTGCAAGACGAGCCAGATCAAAACGCTGTTGTTATCGGCAGGCGTAATGGTAATCGTCACGCCTTGCTGATCCTTCACGTAATACAGCAGAGTCGTCTCACCTTTTTCTTCCACTTGTTTTTCCCAGCCTAAGGTCTGAAGTTGGGTCTCATAGAATGCAGTTGCCTCTTCGTTGGTTGCGGTAGCTTTATAACTATACAAGCCTGTCACCTCTTCCCCCGCGGTCGCTTGCGGCATAATGGGAATCCCGTTCCATTCGGTCACCGGCGCGCCTTGCGGGTTGAAAATGTCGCCGAAGGCTAGCACGGTCGGGTTGGCGATCAACGTTTCGAAAGGCACGGCTTGGGTTGCCAATGCGATTGCATCCGAAGCGATGGCTTGCGCGGTGTTCGCCGTGTTTTGCACCTGATCGATCGGGTTGCTGATCAACGAACAGGCAAGCAGAAAAACGATACCCAGAGCAAAGATCGAAATTTTAGAAGATCGTGACATTTCAAACTCCTTTTCGTCGGACAATCATAATCCGATGCTGGCAACTTCGTAAGGGAACAATCTCCCAGACATCGTAAGGCGGACACGCTGGTCCGTACTTTTTATTTCAATTTTTCTTCGACAATTTCCGCCACTTTTTCCAACGCATCTCCGACATCTCCCGCCAGGCTGCCTTGCGCCATGGTAGGACGCCCTCCGCCTTTGCCTCCGATACCGGTGATGAGATCGCCTGCTTTGAGTCCGCGCTTGACCAGATCATCTGTCACACAGGCGATCACGATCGATTTGCCATCCGGGTTCGAAGCGAGTACGCAGACCCCGCTCGTGTAAAACGCGCGAAATTCATCCGCCAACAAACGCAAAGTGTCCGCGTCGACGTCCGGCACCTCTGCCGCCAACACGGTAGTATCCTTGACGCCTTGCGCCATCGGCAATATTTCACTGAATTGATTCTTGGCTAATTCAGCGAGAATCACGGAAATCTGTTTCGTTTTAGCCGTCAATTCTTCTTCCAGCAGGGCGACCTTATGCGGAACCTCATCCACCGATGATTTCAACATCGCCGCTGTTTGTTTAAGGGTTTTGAAGCGCTTGGCGATCAATTCATACGCGCCGCGACCGGTGACCGCTTCGATGCGTCGCACATTCGCGGCGACCGATCCCTCGCTCACGATAAGGAACGCGCCAATATCGGAAGTCCGTTCGAGATGCGTGCCGCCGCACAATTCGTAGGAATACTTATGAACGTTATGCTCCTTCGAGGTCTCAGATCCCGAAGAGCTTAATATCGAAATCGTACGCACCGTCTCGCCGTATTTTTCACCGAACAGCGCCATCGCACCTTCTTTTTTCGCGTCGTCCAGTGACTTCGTTTCTTTGTGAACGGGCATATCTGCGGCGATGGCTTCATTGACCATGCGCTCGATACGTTCGAGCTGGTCTGAGGTCAACGCTTCGGGGTGGTTGAAGTCGAAGCGTAGATAGGTCGGCGCGACAAGCGAACCCGCTTGTTTGGCTTGGTCGCTCAAAACAGTGTGCAAAGCCTTGTGCAATAAATGAGTCGCGGTGTGATTGCGCATGATGTCGTGACGGCGCATCAGGTCTACTTCCGCGATGGCTTGGTCGCCTACTCGCGGCTGACCGGAGATGACCGTCCCGAGGTGAACAATGACACCCGCCGAGGCGCGGCGCATGCCGGTGATTTCAATCTCCCACTCGGTTGTTCCAGCAGTTGTACTACTGGAACAACGAATATATCCCGTATCATCCACCTGCCCACCTGCTTCGATATAAAAGCCGGTCTTCGGCAGAATAACTTCGACCTGGTCGTCGAGTGAAGCCGAATCCACGCGTTGACCGTTGACGACCAGTGCAAGCACTTCACCTTCCACGCGCGGGCTTTTGTACGGATCGTATTCGACACCGTCTTTGCCAAGTTTCTTTTTGGATTGCAACTCTTTTAAAATGCCTGCAAAGAATTCCGCATCTTCGCCGAGTTTCGATTTAAACTTGGAGGATGCCGACGCTCGTGCGTGTTCTTCCTTCGCTTCGGTGAATCCGTTTTCGTCCACGTCAAGTCCTTGCTCGCGGGCGATGTCGCGGGAGATCTCGAAGGGAAGCCCGTACGTGGCGTACAGGTCGAACGCGCTGTGCCCGTCGAGAATGGTTTGCTTGGAGGCGCGCAACGCGTCAAGGTGATTTTGCAGATGGTTGGTACCCGCCTCCACCGTCCGCGCGAAGCGGATCTCTTCGCGCGTCAAATTGTCGAAGATGGCGGGCTGAGCCTTTTTGAGCTCGGGATAGAAATCTCCGTATTGTTGGATCACCGCTTCGGCAACTTTGGCGAGGAACGGTTCGTTCAATCCGATCTTCGAGCCGAAGCGCGCAGCGCGGCGGATGATCATACGCGCCACGTAGTTACGACCCGCGTTGCCGGGCACGACTCCATCCGCGATGAGGAATGCCGCCGAACGGACATGGTCGCAGATGACACGATAGGGAGTGAAATCGGCAAGCATTTCTTTTTCGCTGTGACCGGTCAGACTTCGCAACACTTCGAGTGAGGCGGTGAAGAGGTCGGTCTTGTAGTTCGAGTCGACACCTTGCAACACAGCGACGATGCGCTCGAAGCCCATGCCGGTGTCTACATGTTTTTGCGGGAGTGGTTCGAGGCGTCCGTCGTCGAACAGGTTGTATTGAATGAAAACGTTATTCCACAATTCGAGAAAACGCTGGCACCCGGCATTGACGGCGCATACGTGACCGGGAACGTTTTTCATATCGCAAAATTCTTCACCGCGATCCAGATGGATTTCGGAGCACGGACCGCACGGACCCGTCTCAGCCATTTGCCAGAAATTTTCCTTGCGTCCGAAAAATAGAACCTGCTCGGGGTTGAAGCCCGGTTGCTGTTTCC
>CAZQES010000066.1:0-19879 GCA_964591425.1 uncultured Anaerolinea sp. | reverse complement strand
GAGGAGGAGCACTTCGACAGGCTCAGTGTAAACTCCGCGACGACGAAGCAATCTCGTATTTTCATGTAGCTATTTGCTTGCTGGTTACTTGAGATTGCTTCGTCAGCCATTCGGGCTTCCTCGCAATGACGAAACATACAGAGTAAAATTACTTTTATGAATTCCTCCGCACTCAAATACGAAGGCTGGCTGTACGGGCTGGCTTTTCTGATTGCCCTCGCCCTGCGATTCATCGCGCTGGGCGCGTCGCCCCTCACCGACTCGGAAGCGACACTTGCTCTGCAATCCTTCGCCATCGCGCGCGGCGAAAATCCCCTGCTAGCGCCGCAACCGGCCTACGTTCTTTTCACTGCCGTTTTATTCGCGATCACCGAAAGCACGAACTTTCTGGCGCGCTTCCTGCCGGCGCTCGCCGGAAGCGTGATGGTTTTTGTTCCATATTTCTTCCGTGAGAAGATCAACCCTCGCCCGGCATTGATCCTTGCTTTCCTCTTCGCCTTCGATCCCGGTCTCGTCGCGCTTTCGCGTCAGGCAAACGGGACGATCCTCGCGGTTACGTTCCTGCTCTTCGCGTGGGCAATGTGGAATCACAAACGAGTCGTCGCTTTCGGCATTTTTGCCGGTCTCGCACTGCTCTCCGGTCCTTCGCTGTGGGAAGGCATGCTCACGTTCGGTCTCACGCGGCTTTTCTTTCAAGGCATAAAACCGCGCGCTGCGGAAAGCCAGTCGCCGATCGAAAATCAAGAGTCTCCAGTCTCCAATCTCCAATTCTCTAATCCTCAATTCCTCATCCCTCTCATTGCCACCCTCCTCCTCTGCGGCACGCTCTTCTTCCTCGCGCCCAATGGACTGAGCGCCGCGCTGTCCTCCATCCCGTCCTATTTCAGCGGTTGGGTCGCTCCAACGGTGACAACCCCTGCGCGAATCCTCTTCACTTTCCTCGCGTATGAACCGCTGGGAATCTTCCTCGCGTTGTTCGTCATCCTGCGCGCGGCACGAACGAATGGCAAGCGCGCCATCCGTTTGACGTTGTGGCTTGGCGTCGCGCTTCTGCTCGCGGTCTTTTACCGGCAACCCGCCGAGTTGGTGTGGGCGATCCTTCCCCTGCTCACACTGGGGGCGCTCGAACTCTCACGCGCCTTCGACGTTCACCGCGAAGAATTCGTCGAAGTCGGCGTGGTCGTCATCGCCATCTCCATCCTGCTCGTCTACACGTGGTTCAATATTTCAGGCATCGCCCTCAACCCGTTCGCCCAACTCCCAAGGACCTTGCCCATTCTCGGCGAGGTGCAGAACGCGCGCATGATCGTGCTGGCTGGCTCACTGCTGATCGTGGTGGTTTGCATCGCGCTCGTCGCGCTCGGCTGGTCGGCGCGCATCGCGCGGCTCGGCACAACCTTCACCTTCACAACACTCCTCAGCATTTATTCCATTGCCGCGGCGTGGGGCGCCAGCGGATTGCGCAACCCGAACGGAGTCGAACTTTGGACTCAAGACCTGCGCGTGGCGCAAGCGGATCTATTGCTCGCCAGCGTGGAAGACCTCTCTGAATTCAGCCTCGGTCATACCCAGTCTCAGCCTGTTACGGTTGCGGGAATCCTTTCCCCCGCCCTCGAATGGACCCTGCGGAATCACGCCGTGGAGAAAACCACCGCGCTCGACCCGCAACTCGCGCCGCCGATCATCGTCACGCCGTTGATGGACGATCCCGGTCTGCCGGCCGCCTATCGCGGACAAGACTTCACGTGGAGACAGCAACCGCAATGGGTAAACCTGCAATCGCCGGACTGGTTGAAGTGGTTCGTCTTCCGTGAACTGCCGATGGAGAATGAAACGATCATTCTCTGGGCGCGGGACGACCTCTTCCCGGATGCACGCGAGGGTTCTCAGCCTTGACCCAGTCACCACCTTCGATCATCGCCATAGACGGACCCGCCGCGTCCGGGAAATCCACGTTGGGGTTGAGGCTCGCCGACGCACTGGGCTATCTATTTTTCGATACCGGGGTGATGTATCGCGCGGTCACGTGGCTCGCGCTGAACCAGGGATTGGATGTAAATGATGAAGAGGCGGTCACTGCCCTGGCGGAGAAGACTCAAATCGATGTCGCGCCAGCCTCCACGTCGGATGGACGCGCTTGCGATGTCCTCGTGGAGGGAAAAGATATCACGTGGGAAACGCGCATCCCCGCTGTGGACGCGAATGTGTCCGTTGTCTCGGCGTATCGCGGTGTGCGCTCCGCGTTGAGCAAACAACAGCGCCGTATCGGGCAACGCGGCAAGGTCGTGATGGTCGGGCGCGACATCGGTACGGTGGTCCTGCCCGAAGCGGACCTGAAGATCTATCTGGATGCGACTGCCGAAGAACGCGCCAAGCGGCGGCACGATGAGATCCTTGCGCGCGGCGGGGACGCGGAGTACGACGAGATCCGCTCGAAGGTGATCGAACGCGACCACATCGACTCGACGCGTGATGTGGCTCCGCTCAGGGCGGCGGCGGACGCGGTGTTCATCGATTCGGATCGACTGACCGCGGATGAAGTGTTCGAGAAAGCGCTGGCGTTGTGCAAATGAAGGATGCGTACAAAGTTCCATTTCATTATCGCGCCCTGCGCTTCGTGATGAAACCCGTGGCGCGGGGGATCTTTCGCCTGCTGGCGAATGTGAAGGTCAGCGGCGCGGAACATATTCCCTACGGGAAGCCTTACGTGGTGGCGATGAATCACATTTCCATTTTCGACCCGCCGTTCGTCGGCGCGTTCTGGCCCGAGTGGCTGGAGATCATCGGCGCGGCGGATGTGTTCGACAAACCCGGTCAAGGGCTGGTACTGAAGATGTACGGTGTGATCCCCGTACATCGCGGCGATTACGACCGAGCCCTGTTGATGAAGACGATTCAAATCATACGATCCGGCTTGCCTTTGTTGATCGCGCCCGAAGGCGGACGGTCGCACGTCACCGCGATGAAGCGCGCAAAACCGGGCATCGCGTATATCATCGAACAGACCGGCGTGCCGGTCGTCCCCGCCGGGTTGGTCGGTACCACCGGAGATTTCTTTCGCCGCGCGTTTCGCAGACCCAAACCGGTGCTCGAAATGAGGATCGGAAAACCGATCAGCCTTCCTGAAATCGAAGCGAAAGGCACTCAACGCCACGAGTTGAGACAACGGAACGCTGACCTTGTCATGTCTTATCTTGCCGGATTGTTGCCGGAAGAATATCGAGGAGTTTATGCCGAATCAGCCATCCGCCCCGCCTAAACCTGTCACGGAGGTCTGGAACCCGGACTTGATCGTGTTGCCTCAGTTGACGCTTGCGCGGCGGGCGTTCCGGGTGTTTTTCCGTTATAGCATGAAATTGCTGACCTTCGCCCTGATGCGGGCAACCATCATCGGGAAGGAAAACTTTCCCAAGAAGGGACCCGCGATCTTCGTCTATAACCATTCCGGCGATGCCGATCTTGTATTGCTTTCTTCTGCGTTTCCCTACGCCGTGGAAGGCATCGCAAAGATCGAAAACAGGGACGATCATTGGCTGGTGGGACCGGTCTATCGTGCCTACGGATTCATTTGGGTTCACCGCGGCAGACCCGATCGACGTTCTTTGCGCGTCACGTTAAATGCGCTTGCCGAGGGTCGCTCGGTTGTATTGGCGCCGGAGGGAAGGCAGACACTCACCGGTGGTTTGGAGGAGGGAACCGAAGGAGCGGCATTTCTGGCGGTCAAATCAGGCGCGCCGGTGATCCCGATCGCGATGACGGGAACACAAAATGCCAATTTTTATGGTCAGTTGAAAAAATGGAAGCGCGTAGAAGTTACACTCACGGTGGGGAAACCGATCTTCGTTGTGGAACAGCCGGATCATCGGGATACGATGCGGGAAGGCACGCGCCAGATCATGGAAGCGATCGCGCGATTGTTGCCGGAAAAGTACCGGGGAATTTACAATTATGTCTGACGAATTCTTCCCTTTACCCCGAGGGTGACTCCTTTTTGATAATTGATGGAAAACCAGCCAGCCTCCCCGCCTAAACCGGTTTCCGAAATTTGGCGACCCGACTTGATCGTATTGCCGCGGTTGACGCTGGCGCGGCGCGCGTTTCGCCTCTTCTACCGTTTCTGCACGAAACTGCTCGTTCTTATCCTCATGCGCGCCACCGTGCGCGGGGTCGAGAACGTTCCGAAAAAGGGACCTGCGTTGATCGTCGGGAATCATTCTGGGGATGTGGATGTGGTGTTGGGCGCGGCTGTGATTCCACATTCGGCCGAATGGATCGGGAAGATCGAAAATCGTGATGACCATTGGCTGGTGGGTCCGGTCTTTCGCGCGTACGGATTCATCTGGATCCATCGCGGCAAACCCGATAAGCGCGCCTTGCGTATAGCGCTTGACGCGCTCGCCGAGGGACGCATGGTTGTGATCGCGCCCGAAGGCAGGCAAACGCTCACCGGCGGACTCGAAGGTGGAACCGACGGTGCTACCTTCCTCGCGCTCAAATCCGGCGCGCCAGTAGTGCCGATTGCGATATCCGGGGTAGAAAACGTAAACGTGTATGGCAGTTGGAAAATGTGGCAGCGCGCAAAGGTCGCTGTAACGGTGGGAAAACCATTCTACATCCGTGAACAGGCAGACCGCCGCGATTCGATCCGGGCGGGCACACGTCAGATCATGGAAACGCTCGCGCGTTTGCTCCCCTCCGAGCGGCGCGGACTCTATAGTTACGTTACGAAAGAATTAGAACCCGAATAGGTTTTTCGATTGGAAAAGCGAGGCAGTGATGCCGGGTCAGCCGACAAGCGCACCCAAGCCGGTCACCGATTGGTGGAAGCCCGAACTCGTTTCCCTGCCGAAACTAACTCCTCGTCGGAGGTGGTTTCGCAGGTTCTTTCGCGCAACGGCGAAGTTGATCGCTTTCTTCATGTTGCGCGTGCAAGTGCGAGGGTTGGAGAATGTACCGGCAAAGGGTCCAGCGATCATCGTGTTCAATCATCTCGGCGACTGGGACTCGATCTTGCTGGCGGCTGTGATCCCAAATTCTGCAGAATGCATTGGGAAGGTCGAACTCAACGAGCATTGGCTGGCAGGACCTGTCTTTCGCGCCTATGGGTTCATCTGGATCCATCGCGGGCAACCGGATCGCCGTGCCATGCGCGCCGCGCTCAACGCGCTGGCGGAGGGAAGAATGCTCGCGCTTGCGCCGGAGGGCAGGCAAACGGTGATCGGCGGTTTGGAGGAAGGCACCGAAGGCGCGGCTTTCCTCGCGATGAAATCAGGCGCGCCGATCGTGCCGGTAGCGCTCACCGGCACGGAGAACGATCACGTCGACCATCACCTCAGGAGATGGAGACGCATCCCGGTCAGCCTGACGGTGGGGAAACCGTTCGTGATCCAGAATCAAGCTGACCGTCAGGAAACGATTCGAAACGGCACGCGCGCGATCATGGAATCACTGGCGCGCCTGCTTCCGCCGGAACGACGCGGACTCTTCGGTTACGTTTCATCGGGGAGTACTATGGAATAACAACGGCGCAGGCGGAGGGATTGGGGCTATAATCCTGCCATGCAGTTCGTCGCGACATTGCTGAATCGACTTGCATATTTCAACCCCATGTCACTCGCTGGGTGGATGGTGTGGATCGGGTTGGGCGGTCTCCTTGCTTTTTCACTGTTAAGTTGGCGTAGCTATCAACCCAAATTGAATCCGCGCGCGCGCTGGATGCTCGCCACGCTGGTTTTTCTCACCCCGCTCACAACGTTGTTCCTCGGTTTGGAATTTCAAAACGGCTCATCCTTGCCGATGCCGGGGATCCCCGCCGAAGCGCCGGGTTCGACGGTGATGTTGTTTTCTGCGGCGCCATGGACTCTGGCAGGCGGCTTGCTCGGTCCGTTCGCCGGGGCGGCGCTGGGGATGTTCAGCGGAATTCTACGCGGGGTGTGGGATACCCATAGTATTTTTTCGATCCTCGAATTTGGAATCCTGGGGGCGATCTTCGCGGTCTCCACACGGCAGAATTACCGCACACCCTTCTTCCGCTTACTGCGACAGCCGTTATTCAATGTTCTCCTGCTTTCCATCCTCCATGCGGTGATCTTCATCCTCAGCGCGTTTTTCACCACAGCCGGAAGCGCTTCGGCTTCCGAACGACTGGACTACGCCCTCAGCAACACAGGCACCGCGCTTTTGACCTTCGGTTTCGAAATGCTCATCGCCGGGTTCGCCGCGCAGATTCTGGCAACCGTCTTCCCACACCTATGGGGCAGCGCCGGTTCGCTTCAACCCTCGCCTGCCGAACGGAGCATCGAAACGCGCTTCATCTCCGGCGCGGGGACGATCATTTCGATCCTGCTGATCCTGCTGTTGCTCGGCAGTTGGATCGTTGCCGGTTCCGCCGCGCGAAAATTGTTGGAAGACCGCCTCGCTGGCGCCGCGCAGGTGAGCGCGCAGGGCATCCCTTTTTTTCTCGAAAGCGGCCAAAGCCTTTCCACACAAATAGCATCCGATGCGCGGCTGGTTCAAATTGCAGATGCGGAGTTGTCTGTCTTTCTCGGCGAACAGATGCGGTCCGTTCCATTCTTTACGCAACTTGCCGTTCTCGATGTCCCATCGAATTCGTTGATCGCGAGTTATCCGCCGGGCCAGCCCTTTCAGTTGACCGCGCCGGAACAGACGGGAATTTCGCTGGTCTCCGGGATTCAAAATCAAATGTACGCGATCCCGCCGGCAGGGTCGGGCGAATCGGCGCGGGTGTCCTTCCTTGCCGCGATTCCCAACACCACCCGTGCATTGGTCGCGCGAACGGATTTCAACTCGAATCCATACTTGCGCCCTCTCATCGAAAACTTGAACAACTTGCAAAGCATGAACGGCGCGGGAATCTTGCTGGACGAACAGGGGACGATCCTCTATCACCCGCAAGCGGATCTGATCTTCACAGCATACACCGGTCAACGAAGCGACACACCCGCCTTCTTCGACGAAACCGCTTCACGCGGGACTCGTCAGCTGGTCTACTTTCAACCGGTGGAGGGTCAACCGTGGGCAGTGGCGTTGACGGTGCCCGCCGGGCAGGTTCAACAGATCGCCATTGAGATCGCCCTGCCCATCGCCTTGTTGATCCTTCTGCTCGGCGCGATCGCGCTCGTCGCGTTGCGCGTGAGTTTGCGCGCGGTGACCGGCTCCCTGCAAAATCTCGCCGCGGAAGCGAAATATATTTCAACCGGCAGGTTGGACCGTCCTCTTACGACCGACGGCGTGGATGAACTGAGCGAGTTGCGAAATGCATTCGAGCAAATGCGCGCCAGCCTGCAAGACCGCATGGAAGACCTCAACCGCTTGTTGGTGGTCAGTCAGGGTGTGGCATCCAGCCTTACGCTGGGCGACGCGCTCCGCCCGGTGCTCGAAGCGGTGGTGGCAGGCGGCGCAAGTTCCGCGCGCATCGTTTTGATGCGCGACATGCTCCCGGTCGAAACGCCGCTCCGCTTTGCCGACGGGCTCGAGCAGGATGTGTACATGCATTTGGACCAGCAGATCCTCGCGCTCACCGAAGAACAGGAACGCGTGGTGATGGCGACTCTCGCGCGCAACCGCGGCTTGCTCCTCGACCCCAACCTGCCCCAGCCCGAATCGATGATCGCGCTCGCGCTGCGCCACGAGGGACGATATTACGGCACACTGTGGGCGGCTTATAGCCGACAACACATCTTCACCGAGTCGGATCTGAAATTCATGACCACGCTTGCGAGCCAGGCGACTCTTGCCATTGCGAACATCCGCCTCTTTATGACGGTGGAGGTGAGTCGCCGACAATTGGAAGCCATCCTAAATTCCACGCCGGACCCGGTTCTGGTCACCGACGCGTCGAACCGTTTGATTTTGGCGAACCCGGCCGCGGGTCACGTGTTCGGCGTTTCCATCCGCCGCGGCGAAAGACCCGAAGCGGAAAAGACGATCCAGGTGAAGCCCTTGATCGAACTGCTTCAGGCATCTTCGAGTGAACGTCATTCTGCCGAGGTGAACATGCCGGACGGGAGGACCTATCTTGCGATGGCTTCACCGATGACCGCCGATGAAAAAACGATCGGGCGCGTGTGCATCCTGCGCGATGTGACCCAACTCAAGGAAATTGACACCTTGAAATCGGATTTTGTCGCGACGGTGAGTCACGACCTGCGCTCGCCGCTCACGTTGATGCGCGGCTACGCCACGATGCTCGAAATGGCTGGCGCGTTGAACGACCAGCAGAAGAATTACGCGCGGATGATCGTGCAAGGCGTGGACAACATGGCGAAACTCGTCAACAACCTGCTCGACCTCGGTCGCATCGAGTTCGGTGTGGGTTTGCAAGTGGAGAGCATCCCGGTGTTGGATATTTTGGAACGCGCAACGAGTGAATTGCAGGCGCAGGCGAAGCAGAAAAATATTTCGCTGGGCGTTGAATTGCCCCGCGATATGCCGCATGCCATCGAAGCCGACTCGGCGTTACTGCATCAGGCGTTGTATAATCTCGTCGAAAATGGGATCAAATACACCCCAGAGGGCGGAACGGTAACCGTCCATGTGCAGACTCTCCCCGAGGCGTTGGTTTTCGCCGTGCAGGATACCGGCATCGGAATCTCCGGAGACGATCAAAAGAGGTTGTTCGAAAAGTTCTATCGCGGCACGAACCGCGACGCGCTGATACAACGCGGCACCGGGCTGGGGTTGGCGATCGTTAAATCCATCGCCGAGAGACACGGCGGAAGAGCATGGGTGGAAAGCGAGCAGGGGAAGGGAAGCGTTTTCTTTTTACAGATCCCCCTTGTGCAACAGAAAAGCGCGGCTGGGTAAAACGCGCTTATAATCGCATTCTCCCTCTCCGGGAGTATCGCCGCTAACATGATAGACCCGCACTCAGCAAAAGAGTCATCGTTCATTCATCGCACCACCGGCAACGCGCCGCCTCCCAATTTTAGAGATTTCCTCCTAGGACGCCCCCTCCCCACCGCAGATGCCGAGCACGAGACCATCGGCAAGCGCGTGGGCTTGGCTGTGTTCGCCTCCGACGCGCTCTCTTCCACCGCGTATGCCACCCAGGAGATTCTGGTCATCCTTGCCGGCGCTGGCACGCTCGCTTTTGGCTATGTATTTCCGATCTCCATCGTCATCGTCGCCCTGCTCGCCATCGTCGTCGTTTCGTACGAGCAGATCATCCACGCCTACCCCAACGGCGGCGGCGCATACGTTGTGGCTTCGGATAATCTGGGAAGGTTTCCCGCGCTGGTTGCCGCGTCTGCGTTGCTTACCGATTACATCCTGACCGTCTCTGTGTCAGTGTCATCCGGCGTGGCACAGATCGTTTCAGCCTATCCGCAATTATTCGAATATCGGGTGGGACTCTCTGTTTTTTTTGTTTTCCTGATCATGCTGATCAACCTGCGCGGCGTGAGGGAATCCGGCGCGGCATTCGCCATCCCCAGTTATTTTTTCATCGTGATCATGTTCCTGACGATCGGCACCGGGATTTTCCGAATGGTCAGCGGTTCGCTCGGAGCCGTTGTGGATCCACCGGAGATCGAGCATACCGGTGAACTCGTGGGCATCAGCCTGTTTCTACTCTTGCACGCGTTTTCGAGCGGAACCACAGCGTTGACTGGCGTAGAAGCGATCTCGAACGGCACGACAGCCTTTAAAGAACCTCGCGCACGCAACGCCGGCATCACTTTGATGTGGATGGCTTGCATCCTCAGCGCGCTGTTCATTGGCATTTCATTCCTGACGCGGGAGATCAAAGCGGTGCCGTCTGAATTCGAGACGGTGATCTCGCAACTTGCGCGCACGGTCTTTGACGGGGAAGGATTGCTGTACCTGTGCGTGATCTTCGGCACGACCATCATCCTCATCCTTGCCGCGAACACTGCATTTGCAGGGTTTCCACGATTAAGCGCTTTGCTCGCCAGCGACGGCTATATGCCGCGCCAGTTAACGTACCGAGGAAGCCGCCTCGTGTATTCGTACGGGATCGTTGCGCTCGCAGCAACCGCTTCAATTCTCATTATCATCTTTCAGGCAAGCGTGACGCGCCTCATTCCGTTGTATGCGATCGGGGTGTTCCTGTCATTTACGCTGGCGCAGGCAGGCATGACGCGGCGCTGGTGGCGTTCGGGCAGATTAGACCCGGCGATTCAACCCGAAGACCATAGCCGCGCTCATCCTTTGCATTACGACAAGGGCTGGTTCGTCAAGATGGTCAGCAACGGGTTCGGCGCGCTTTGCACAGGGCTGGTCATGTGCGTTTTTGCCGTAACGAAATTCAACGATGGTGCGTGGATCGTGTTGCTCCTCACCCCTGCGCTCATCGGTCTCTTTTTATGGATTCGACGCCATTACACCAGCGTGGCAAGCCGCCTCTCGTTGGAAAATTACGGCGAGCCGCCGCCGTACAACCTCCGTCATCGTGTGTTGGTGCCGGTCAGTAACATCCATCAGGGCACGCTCGCTGCGCTCCGCTATGCGCGCATGTTGTCCGATGATGTGACAGCCATCCACGTCTCGCTTGAACCGGCAGATACGGAAAAGGTCCGCCAAAAATGGGAATCGTGGGGACGCGGTACGCGCCTCGTCATCCTTGATTCACCGTATCGCCTGTTCGTGGAACCCCTGCTGAGTTACATCGATGAGATATTATCCAGCCGCCAACCCAACGAGACCATCACCATTGTTGTCCCGCACTTCGTCCCTTCGATACGAATCTATGATGCGCTTCACATGCAAATGGCTGAACTGTTGCGCCGCGAATTGCTCTCAACACCCGGAGTAGTGATCACAGAAGTGCCGTATCAGATACCGTGACCGTCCAATGAGTTTATTGATTTGTACTATAATCACCAACGCTCCTCGCTGAAGCGGGGTGTATTTTTGTTGGCAAGAGAAACCAATGTTAACCCCGGATAACGATCAATCTGAAATCATGCGGAGGCAAAGCGAGTATCAGCCGCCGCGCTCCTTGAGTCACTGGCTAATCGGCAGACCGCTCTCCACGGCGGACGCGCCGCACCAAACCATCGGTAAACGAGTCGGGTTGGCAGTTTTTGCTTCCGATGCGCTTTCCTCCACCGCCTATGCCACGCAGGAAATCTTGGGCGTGCTGGCGGTTGTGGCAGGCGGAGTTGCACTTGGCTATGTGTTCCCGGTCTCTATTGGAATTGTCGCTTTGCTCGCCATCGTGACAATCTCGTACGAACAGACCATCCACGCCTATCCGGGCGGGGGCGGGGCATACATTGTTGCCCGAGATAATTTGGGCGAAGGTCCGGCGCAAACAGCGGGTGCCGCTTTGTTAACCGACTACATTCTTACCGTTGCAGTCTCCATCTCCTCAGGTGTCGCACAGATCGTTTCCGCATACCCCGATCTTTATCCTTACCGTGTCTGGCTGGCTGTGTGCGCGGTATTTTTCATCATGTTCGTAAATCTGCGCGGAGTAAAAGAGTCTGGGACCGCGTTTGCCATCCCGACTTATTTTTTCATTTTCACCATGATCAGCACCGTGGGCTTCGGGATGATTCGATATTTATCGGGTTCGCTCGGCACAGTGATCGACCCGCCCGAATTGGACTTATTACATACAGCCAGCGCGTTAACACCATTCATCCTTTTACATGCCTTTGCCAACGGAACCACCGCGTTGACCGGCGTGGAAGCCATTTCGAACGGTATTACAGCTTTTAAGGAGCCTCGCAGTCGGAACGCTGGCATCACCCTCATCTGGATGTCGCTTATCCTCGGTTCGCTTTTCCTTGGGATTTCGTTTCTCACCGGACAGATCGGCGGAGTATTTTCGGAGGAAGAAACCCTCATCTCGCAATTAGCGCGTACGGTGTTCGATGGGCGCGGGCTTCCCTATCTGGCGTTGATCTGGGGAACGACGGTCATCCTCATCATGGCTGCCAACACAGCCTTTGCTGATT
The DNA here is from genome assembly GCA_964591425.1 of uncultured Anaerolinea sp. Lineage (GTDB taxonomy): Bacteria > Chloroflexota > Anaerolineae > Anaerolineales > Villigracilaceae > Defluviilinea. Next base: position 7,934 of record CAZQES010000066.1, on the reverse strand, counting down.
TTCCTCGCCTCGGGGCGTTACACGCCGGGGACGGGTTCCTGCCCAAGCAATTGACCTTTCGTGGAAGCCGTCTCGTTTACTCGAATGGAATTATCACGTTGGCGGTTATCGCCTCCCTGTTGATCATCTTATTTCAAGCAAGCGTGACGAGGTTGATACCGTTATACGCCATCGGCGTGTTTCTATCATTTACGCTGTCGCAATCCGGCATGGCGCGCCGGTGGTGGAAATCAGGTCACCTAAAAGAAGGCGAGCAGATCGTCGAACCAGGTTCGATCCTTCGCTATGATAAGAGTTGGCGATTCAAAATGATCGTCAATGGGTTTGGCGCGATCTGCACAGCGATCGTCATGGTGGTCTTTGCCGTCACGAAATTTGCGGAAGGCGCATGGATCGTCCTTATCCTGACGCCTCTGCTGGTCAAATTATTTTTCACGATTCACCATCATTACAAGGATCTCGCCAAGCAACTGTCCCTCGAAAATTTCGGCGGGTTGCCCATTCGCCAGCCCCGTCACCGCGTGATTTTGCCGGTCAGCGGCATTCATCAGGGAACAATGGAAGCCTTGCGGTACGCAAAGTTGCTATCCGATGATGTGACCGCCATCCACGTTTCCATTGACCAGGCAGAGACCGAGAAGGTGCAGAAGAAATGGAAAACGTGGGGGGAAGGGACGCGGCTGATCATTCTCGATTCTCCGTTTCGTCTGTTCGTCGAACCTTTGCTCGATTACATCGAGGACATTCTCGATCGCCGCCAGCCGAACGAGACCATCACCGTGGTCGTCCCTGAGTTCATTCCGGCAAAGCGCTGGCATAATGCGTTGCACATGCGCACGGCAGACCTCCTGCGACAGGAATTATTATCCAAACACGGGGTCGTTGTAACCGACGTGCCGTACCATGTTCATAAAGAAGAGAAGGAGTAAGTTATGAATTTCATCGTTGTGGGATGCGGCCGCGTCGGCGCGGAGTTGTGCTACCACCTGTTCAAAAGCGGACATCAAGTTGTCGTGGTGGATAGCCGCAGGGAGTCGTTCAATCGCCTCCACCCGGATTTTCGCGGGCGCACGCTCGAAGGCGAAGGCTTGGCGGAGAGCGTGCTCGAACGCGCGGGAATCCAGGAAGCGGATGGGCTTGCCGCGGTCACCAATTCGGATACGCTCAATGCCGTGGTGGCTCATGCCGCGCGCGTTTTCTACAATGTGCCGAATGTGGTGGCGCGGAACTACGACCCAAACCTGCGCTCAGTGATCGAAGCCTTCGGGTTGCAAACGGTCGGTTCGACGTATTGGGGCGCGCAACGCGTGGAGGAATTGTTGATGAACCCGGCACAGCGCGCTGTGTACTCCGCAGGCAACGGCGAGGTGGAAGTGTATGAGATCGTCATCCCTGAACTATGGAACGGGAAAACCTTGAGCGATCTTTTGAAACCGGTCAAGCAATGTTACCCGGTGGCTCTTTCGAGGGCGGGCAGAGCCTCCTTACCCGATTCGGGAACTGTATTGCAAACCGGCGACCTGCTCAACGTCAGTTCGACGTTCGAGGGCATGGGCGCGTTGACCATGCGCCTTTCTGGAAAGGCGGAGGCGTAACATGTTCGTACTTATCGCCGGGGGCGGGCGCACAGGCACGCGCCTCGCCAGCCTGCTTATCAACCAGAATTACAAAGTGCGCCTGATCGAACATCGGCGCGAACTGCTTACCTACCTGCATCAGGAACTGCCCACAGAAGTGATCTACGAAGGCAATGCCGTTGACCCCAGCGTACTCGAAGCCGCTGGAATCCGCGAGGCGCACGTCGTGGCGGCGGTTACCAGCGAAGACTCGACCAATCTCGCCGCGTGCTTCGTTGCCAAGACCATGTTCGACGTGCCGCGCACGATCGCACGCGTGAACAACCCGGTCAATGCGTGGTTGTTCGACGAAAAATTCAAAGTGGATGTCGCCCTCAACTCCGCCGACGTGCTCGCCCATTTGATCCAGGAGGAAATGTCGCTGGGCGATATGATGACCATCTTCAAGATCCGCCGTGGAAAGTATTCGGTGGTGGAGGAAAAGGTGCCCGCGGGGGCGAAAGCTATTGGCATCCAGCTCAAAGATATGGGCTTGGCGGAACATTGCGTCATCGCGGCGATCATCCGCGAGGGCGTGATGACCCTGCCGCGCGGCGATAGCACGTTACAAGCGTACGATGAGATCATCGCGGTTGCCAGCCCCGAGGGTGCGTTGAAACTCTCGGAACTGCTTGCGCACCCGGTCTACCCCGTTCGGAATGGGAAAAAGGTCGACTAGGGAGAAACAGATTTGCCCGGCGTGCGAAGCGTTTATAAAAGTCTGATGAATCCAAATTGACCGAATCGGAAGCCCTACGGTATAATGTCGTGCCGCTCTGAAAAGACCGGCTGCCATTATTTTTGAAACGAGGAAAGTCGAATGACAAAACGTACGTATCAACCGAAGATCCGCCGCCGCGTGCGCGTGCATGGTTTTCGCAAGCGCATGGCGACAGCCGATGGACGAGCGGTGCTCAAGCGTCGCCGATTGCGCGGGCGCCAGCAATTGGCGAAGACCGCCAACAAGCATGTGAAGAAAGTCCGCTGGTAAGCGGACCAGAGATGCGCGGGTGCAGAGAAAGTTCCGTCTGACCCGGTCTGAAGATTTCAAGCGGGTGCGGCGTTCCGGCAGGTCTTATGCCCACCCGCTTGTTATTTTGATTGCGCTGAAAAGCGAGAAGAGCGACCCAGGAAAGTTGCGAATCGGAGTAACCGCGGGACGCACGACCGGCACCGCCGTGCGCCGCAACCGGGCAAAGCGCATCCTGCGCGAAGCAATGCGGACTCTGCTCCCCAACATCGCCTCCAACGTGGACTTGATCCTGATCGCCCGCTCCGGGTTGACCTCTGCCACATACGAAGAAACCCGCCGCGCCCTGCTCAACCTTCTGCAACGCGCACAACTTTTATCATCCCCATTCCATGAATCCTGAATTTCACCTGCACGATTATTCCCACGAACCGCGTCTGCGCGACATGCCGCGCACGCTCTGGAACTTGCCACGCATCGCGCTGTTGTCTGTGATCCGCCTGTATCAAATGACGATCTCCAAAGGGATCCCCGAAAATACCTGCCGCTTTTACCCCTCCTGTTCGCATTACGGCTATCAGGCAATTTACAAACACGGCGCGCTCAAAGGTTCGCTGATGGCAACCTGGCGCGTATTACGATGCAACCCGTTCAACCCCGGGGGCTACGACCCCGTTCGATAGGAGCACGATTTATCAATGCGAAAGAAAAAGTTATTAATTGTATCCATCCTACTGCTGGCGGCATTGTTGAGCGGATGTACCGGCGCGATCGCCTGGCCCGGACTCTCTGCCACCGACGAAGCGGCATTCCTCGCCAACACGACAACCGTGTATGCAGTCGACCTCTCGGACGGCAGGGAATTGTGGACCTTCTCTGGTGAACGGGGCGGCTTCTCTTTATTCAATACCAACCCCAGCCTGTTCGTCTCTACGCCGGTCGTAACCCAGGAGGGTCTGGTCATCATCCTTGATTCAAGCAACAAACATGTGATGTACGCTGTTGATCCGAACGACGTAACGGATGGCGCGCCTGCGATCGAATGGAAATTCGATGCTGTCGACGGGTTATGGATCGCTCCTCCATTGGAAGTGAACGGGCACCTCTTCGCGCCGAACTCGGACGGTAATGTTTATGTACTCGATCTCACGGACGGCAAATCGGAAAAACAAGCCATCGAAGTGATTCAGGTCTCGCAACCCGGTCAAGGCGAATCCCGCTTGTGGGCACAGCCCGTGACAGACGGCGAGCGGCTCTTCGTCACCTCTCTCGATAAGAGCGTGCTCGCGATAGATCTCGCAACCTACCAGATCGCCTGGCATGCCGACCTCGGCGGCGCGGTGCCCGGCGGGGTTGCCCTCGGCGGCGATGGGATGCTATACGTCGGTTCGCTTGCCAAACAATTGGAACGATTCGACCCGCTCACCGGCGAACATCAACCGGTGCTCGATACCAACGGTTGGATCTGGGGAACGCCAGTAGCGGATGGCGACAATTTATACTTCGCGGATGTGGATGGTTATTTCTACTCATACAACACCGCGGAACAAAGACTCAATTGGGAGCCTGTCCAGCCGGATGCTTCCATCACTGCCAGCCCGCTCGTGATGGGCGACCAGGTTCTGGTCGCGACTGAATCGGGAGGCATGTATTCCATCAGCGCCGATGGCGAAGTGGATTTGTGGTTTCAGGGTCAGGAAGGCAGTCAGGCATACACCACACCGGTCTCTGCGGGCGGCTTCGTGCTTGTCGCATACCTTGAATCCGATTATTATCTTGTAGCCCTCGATGACGAGGGTGATGAGAAATGGACTTTCGCAGGAAGATAAGAGCATTTTGAACCATGAAAAATCCCAGCAATCAAACTCAGGCACAACGACCAGAACTGCCGCAGATCAACCCGCGCGAGACCTTCAAGACCTTCGCCGTGATTGCCGTTCTCGTGCTGGCGTTCTCGAACTTCAGTTTTGTGATCGACCTCGTGGTCAACCTCCTCATCTTCATCTATCAATTCGTCGGTGAGAGTTTCGGCGTTGCGATCATCCTGCTCACGGTGTTGATCCGCCTGATCACGTGGCCCCTCAACGCGCAACAAATGAAGGGCGCGAAAGCCATGCAGGATCTGCAGAACGACAAGGAATGGCTTGCCATCCAGAAAAAATACGCCAAAGACCGCGAAAAGCTCGCACAGGAACAAATGCGGTTGTATCGGGAGAGGAACATCAATGTTTTTGGTTCGTGCCTCCCCACGTTGATCCAGTTCCCGATCTTGTTCGCGCTCATCCCTGCCATCACCTACGCCATCGGTTCGTATCCCTTGAGCATCCTCAAACTGTCCAAGAGCCTCGAGGCATTCGGGCTTCAGGATGTGGTCTCGCTCATTCCATTGAACAGCAAATTCCTCGGCATCGACATGGGTTTGCCGGAGCGGACCGTGATCTTCGGCTTCGGTATCCCGGTGTTGGCGCTGATCGTGGGTCTTACCACCTACATCCAGACGAAACTCACCATGCCGCCCTCCGCGAACCCGAACGACCAATCCGCCGCGACGGGACGCATGATGAGCATCTACATGCCGGTGATGTTATTCCTCTTCTCGGTTAATTATGCCTCCGGGCTTTCGGTCTACTTTGTGGCGAGCAATATCCTGAGCATCATCCAATATGCCATGATGGGCAAGGTCAATTGGCGCAATTTGCTACCCGGCGGTCAGAAATCGTAACCTCAAGGAGGCGGGCATGAATCAAAGGACCACACTCGAGATCATCGCACCCACCGTGGAGGAAGCCCTCGCACAAGGACTTTCTCAATTGGGTCTCACCGCGGATCGCGTCAGTGTTGAAGTGCTGGATGCCGGCAACAAAGGCTTGTTCGGATTCGGCAAAGCACAGGTGCGCGTCCGCTTGACGGTGATTCCCGAAGGCGGGATGCCGGTCGAAGCGGTGAAACCAGCCAAACCGGCGCCGGAAGCGAAACCCAAAGCGGTTCAGACTCAGGGTCAGCCTGCTCCTGTTATGGAAGCCGCATCCCAGCCCTTCGACAACGCTCAGGAGAAACCCGAACACGATTCCGTTCTCGACCGCGCTGAATCTGTCGTCTCGAAGTTAATTCACCTGATGCACCTCGAGGCGCAGGTCTCCGCGCACTACGGCGAACGCGACCGCGAAGGCCGGCGCAGTATCCACGTGGATATTCGCGGCGACGACCTCAGCGTGTTGATCGGCCGACATTCCGAAACGCTGAACGCCTTCCAATATGTGGCATCGCTCCTCGTCGGCAAAGAAGTGCAGGATTGGGTGCAACTCTACGTGGATGTGGAGGGCTATCGCAATCGCCGCGAAAAGCAGTTGATCCAAATGGCGATGCGTATGGCAGAGCAGGTTGCCAAAAATGGGAAGAGGCAATCGCTCGAACCCATGCCCTCCGGCGAACGACGCATCATTCACATAGCCTTGCGCGATCACCCGGATGTGAAAACCGAAAGCGCCGGCGAAGAACCGCACCGCAAGGTGACGATCGTGCCGAAGAATGCATAGCACCGTGGGGCGGATTGACAATCCGCCCTTTTCATTTGGGGGTAAAATTATCTCGTGACAAACCTACAGACAAAATCGAAAAACAGGACTCACGTGATGCAGTCGCCCTCGTCCATTCGCAGGCGCGCTCTGCAACGCGAGCTCAAACGTTGGTTGCCCCTTCTGATCGAAAACCTGCAACCGGAGAAAATCATGCTATTTGGTTCTTTGGCAGATAAGAACCTGAGTGAATGGTCGGATATTGATCTGGTCATCGTCCATCAAACCAACCTGCCTTTTTATCGGAGGATAGAAAGGGCATTGCAGTTGATTCGCCCGAAGGTCGGCGTTGACCTGTTGATCTACACACCCGATGAGTTTTCGACCCTCACGCGGGAGCGACGCTTTTTCCGTGAAGAAATTCTGGAAAAAGGAACAGTTTTGTATGCGCGAGGCTGATCGCTGGCTCGGATTTGCAAAACAAGACCTTCGAGTTGCCGAACTGGCGCTGGGCGATGGGATCTATAATCAAGCCTGTTTTCATTCCGAACAATGTGTTGAAAAAGTTATAAAGGCGTGGTTGGCGGGAAACGGCAGGAAGATTCCCCGTACGCATAGTATGGCTGATCTTTTGACGTTGATTCCCGCGGAAGTTGTGGGAATTTTGGAGGAAGAAATACTTTTGTTGGACAGGTTTTATATTCCGACGCGCTATCCCGATGCGGTGCCGGGTTCGCTCGAAGACGGATTACCCGGCAAGGAGGAAGCAATGGAAGCTTTTGAACTTGCAAAAAAAGTTTTGGAAATTGTTAGCGTAAAGTTGTAGCGCGTCTCTCTGTTTCAGGTTTCGATTCCTCTTTCTTCTTTCCTCTTTCTTCGTGAGAGGCGAAAGAAGAAAGATTTGTTTAACTCTCACGGTATAATCTGCCCATGCGCAATCTCGTTTCGCTCGAAGCGGTGGATTATCTCGCGATCGGTCATGTGGCGCATGATCTAACCGAAAACGGTGCGCGGCTCGGCGGGACGGTTGCCTACTCCGCATTAACCGCCCGCGCGCTGGGCATGAAAGTGGGCATCGTCACTGCGGTGGGCAAAGAGACCCCGCTCGACGCGTTGGATGGAATCCCCGCCATTTCGATTGAATCCCCGCACAGCACCACCTTTGAAAATATTTATACAGGTCAGGGGCGCGTGCAATACCTGCGTGCGCAAGCCGCAAGAATTGATTTCGATACTGTTCCAGCATCGTGGCGGGATGCCTCGATCATTCACCTCGGTCCGATCGCCAATGAAATGGATTCATCGTTGCCCGACGATTTTTCACCCGCGCTTCTCGGGGTCACTCCGCAAGGGTGGATGCGGAAATGGGATTCGGACGGACGCGTCTCGCGCAGTGAGTGGTCGAATTCGGAAACAATTCTACAAAAAGCGAACGCGGTCGTCATCAGCCGCGAGGACGTGAACGGCAATAATGAACTCATCGAACAAATAGCGCATCAAACGCGGATGTTGGTTGTCACCGAAGGCGCGGACGGGTGCGTCCTGCATTGGAACGGTGACCGTCGCCGCTTCCGCGCGCCCGAAGTGCGCGAAGTGGACGCGACCGGCGCGGGCGACATTTTCGCAACCGCGTTTTTTGTCCGCCTATTCAATACACGCGACCCATGGGAAGCCGCACGCTTCGCCACACTGGTCGCATCGCACTCTGTGACACGCGTCGGGCTGGATGGAATTCCAACGCAAGCAGTAATCGAATCTTGTTTGATGGAAGTGTTGCAGTAAGAATACGTTGGTTGAGTAGGGCGAGCGATTGTCTCGCCCGTATCGAAACCA
>CAZQES010000065.1:290-20005 GCA_964591425.1 uncultured Anaerolinea sp. | reverse complement strand
GTAACTTGCCAGAACGATTTGAGATTCCGATACTCCTCCATCCGGTGCGCATTGCCTGCGGACGATGTCTTCACCGAACGGATCATTAGATTCTTTGCGGTGTGGTCAATGGGAACGAATTCCGTCACATCGGTGCGATAGCCCATGATGCGCAAAATGTTTGCGCGGAAGGTGTCGGTGAGAATGTCTCCCATGCGCTCGAAGAAAATCCCATCTTTGAAAATGGACGCCAACTGATTAGGTAACGGGACGCGCGATAGTTGTTCTTGTAATTCATGCTGGCAACACGGCGCGCAGACGATCAACTTGCTTTCCCAGCGAATGCCCTGCGCGAGCGCGTCGTCGGTGGCGGTATCGCAAGCGTGGAGAGCGAGAACGATGTCCGGAGTCGTTTCAGGTTTGTAGTCCGCGATTCGACCGGCTTGAAAGGTCAACCAATCCCAGCCCATTGACTTTACTTTCTCATTGTGCCGCTCGATGAGATCGGCTTTGATGTCGACGCCTGTGACGTGCGCGTCGAGTTTCAATACTTCACGCAGGTAATAATACATGGCAAAGGTGAGATGCGCACTGCCACAGCCAAAATCCACCACGTGGATGGGCTGACCGCTCAGGGCTTGGATAGCTTTTGTCTCGTCTACAAGCCGCAAAAATTCGTTGATCTGTTTGAACTTGTGTTGCATATCCGCCCGGATTCGACCGTCGTTCGTCAACATGCCGATCGCTTGGAGGAACGGTTCGGCATTCTCGGCGGAAAGGAGCCGGTTCTTTTGATGGTCATGTGCGAGGTCTGCCTGCGTGGATGTTTTCGACGGTTTGACTTCGCTCACCACCACTTTTCCCTTTTTGGAGATGTTGACCTGAAGTCCGCCCTCCGCACTTTCTACAAAAATATTTCGGAAAGGGAGCGCCAGCAGTTCATCCACTTTGGAGGTGGCTTCGTTAAGCGTATAATTTTTTGTGATGTCTTTTTTCTCGTCGAAGTACGAAAACTGCAAATGGATTTCTCCCCTGATCTCTACTGGGCGGACGATCACCTTGTTCCACCGCAGGGACGCTCCCTTTTGCTCCCCGCTGAACGACGCGCGGGCGAATCCGTTCCCGGCGAGGATGCGTTCGCGAACGAGTTGTTTGTATTCCGACTCCATGTTGGGGAGTATATCATTGGCGGAATGAATGAATCAAAAAAGGGGCGGGCGTCTTTGCAAGCGCCCGCCCCTACGATTATCCAATCCCTCGACACAAGCTCAGGACAAGTCTCTAATTCTCTTCTTTTACCCATGCCTGTTCATGAATTTTTCCATACGATGCAATGCTTCTTCGATCTTTTCATAGGCGGTGGCGTAGCACATGCGCGCAAATCCTTCGCCGCCGGGACCGAACGCGTTGCCCGGCACCACTGCCACACTTTCCTCGCGCAATAATTTCTCGGCGAAGGTTTCATCATCCATGCCGGAGGCTTGGATGTCCGGAAACGCGTAAAAAGCGCCGCGCGGCTCGAACGTCGAGAGACCGAGGCGGTTGAGTCCCGCCACGAGGAGTCTGCGGCGGCGGTCATATTCGAGGCGCATCTCCTCCACGTGAGGGTCCCCGATCTGGATGGCGGCGAGCGCGGCATCCTGCGCGGTCGTCGGCGAGGACATGATGCTGTACTGGTGAATCCGCACGAGACCTTGGATCAAGTCCGAAGGTCCGCAGGCGTAGCCGATGCGCCAGCCGGTCATCGCGTAATTTTTCGAGAAGCCGCCGATGAGGATTGTGCGGTCTTTGAGACTCTCATCCAAGGCAGGGAAGCAGACGTGTTGAAAATCGTACACGAGGCGGTCGTAAAGTTCATCAGTGACAACGAGCAGATCGAATTCTTCCGCGATTCGTGCGATCTCGAGCATCACCTCACGCGTGGCGACCGCGCCCGTGGGGTTCGATGGATAACCGATGAAGATGGCTTTGGTGCGCGGTGTGATCGCCTTGCGAATATCTGCGGGGTTGACCATGAATTCATTTTCCATGCGGCTGGGGATCTCAACGGCGACTCCGCCCGCCATGATCACTTCGGCTTGATACGAAACGAAACATGGCGTAGGGATGATCACCTCATCGCCGGGGTCGAGGATCGCGGTGAACGTGAGGTACAACGCCTCCGAGCCGCCGACCGTCGCGATGATCTCGTTCGTTGGGTCGTATTTGATCTGATACAAGCGTTGAAGATTATCGGAGATCGCCTGACGCAATTCCATCTTCCCCCAGTTGGATGTGTAGTGCGTCTCACCGTTTTGCAGGGAGCGAATGCCCGCGTCGAGGATCGGTTTCGGCGTGGTGAAGTCGGGTTCGCCGATGCCGAGCGAGATCACGTCCTTCATCGTCGCGGCGATGTCGAAGAACTTGCGAATGCCCGAAGGCTTCAGCCCCGCCACACGTTTCGACAGACGTTGAACATCCGTAACTTCCTGCATGGAGCCTCCATAAATTTTCCGTCATTGCGAGGAGCGATCTTGCTCTTTGCGACGAAGCAATCTCCCTCATCGTGTTGGGGATTGCTTCGGGCGAAAATGCACCGCCCTCGCAATGACGGGTTAGATCGGTTGCACTAACCACTCATCGGGAATTTCCCGATACGTCAGATCAAAGGCTTGCCCGTTCACCGTCTTCACGCGGAAACCTTTTTCGCTGGGTCCGCGCCAGCGCGCCACGATCTCCGCGATCTCGTACTTGTATCCCTCCCACGTGAGCGCGAGCGGTGTCTCTGCATATTCTGTGTCTGAATGACATTCGACCATGTTCATATTTTACGACAAGACGACTTCGCTGTTGTCACCAATATTCAATTGGACGACATACCCATCGCCTCTTCCGCGGACTTTTGCCTGTTTGCCCACCAGCGAGCGACTCAACGATGCGGCTTGAATCTCGCTCCCCGCCTCGACGATGCTTTCCGACACTGTGCTGTTTTCGATCTTGCAGTTCGCGCCGATCGAAGCGTGCGGACCGATGATCGAGTTTGAAATTTCCGCGCTTGGGTCAATTGCACACGGTTCGATCACCTTTACCTGTTTACCTGTGTACCTGTCTTCCTGTTTACTTGTATCCGAGTGTCCTTGTCTCGCCTGCTTCTCTAACAACACCTTATTCGTGTCCAGCGTTGCTTCGATGGTGCCGGTATCCAGCCACGTATTAATCTCATGCACACGGATTTTTGTCCCACGCTCGATCATGATCGTCATCGCGTCGGCAAGAAAGAATTCGTTCTTGAGAGTTATGTTGCGTTTGAACTGTTCTTCGATGGCGGCGATCAAGTCGCGTCCTTCACGATAATAATAGCAACCAGCAATCACGAGGTTGTTCTCCATCGTCTGCGGCTTCTCGATGAAGCGCGTCACGTAACCATCCTTGCCGACTTCCGCCACGCCGAAGCGACGCGGGTCCGGGACGGGCATGACCCACGCCACCGAATCAGCCATCTCGTGCGCGAGAAACGAAAAGTCTGTTTCGATCAACGTGTCCGAAAAGACCATCTGCATCGGTCCATGCAGATATTCGCGCGCCAGCCATAGAGCATGAGATTGTCCCTTCATCTCATGTTGCACAACGTAATGCGACTTGATGTTCGGATATTTTTCTTCGATGAACGCAGGGATTTGCAATTCACCAAGATACGGCCCTAGAATGAAAACATATTCAAGATTTTCGGGGTTCGGCATGGTCTTGAACATGTCCATGAGGTGTTCGAGCGCGGTCTTGCCTGCCACGCTGACGAGCGGCTTGGGCTTGCTCCACGTGTGCGGACGCATGCGCGTGCCCCAGCCCGCTGTGGGAATTACGATCTTGAATGTCTCAGTCAAGGGTTGCTCCGTTGTTGTGAATTGCCTCGCTATTTTACCAATACATTGGGCATGTCATTGCGAGTCCTTCGACAGGCTCAGGATAAACTCCATGAAGATTCTCCAAGATTATCGTAGAGACCCTTTGGTCGCGAAAAGCACGCTCCCTCAGGGTGACACGTTCGAGTGTTTTATGAATGTCCCAACACGGGGTGCGGCTTGTACGGTTCTTCCAACCGTTTCACTTCATCGTCCGTTAGTTTGATCTCGAGCGCGGCGACGGCTTGTTCGAGGTGATCCATCTTCGTCGCGCCGATGATGGGACTGTGAACGTACGGCTTGCTCAATACCCATGCCAGCGCGATCTGCGAGGCAGTGACACCGCGTTCTTTTGCAATTTCTGCCGCGCGCTCTGTCACTACGAAATCTTCTTCGCGGAAATACAGGTTTTTTGCGAAGGGGTCGCTCTTTGAACGCGCCGTCTCACCGCCTCCATCGCGTTTGCGATCGCCTGCGAAAAATCCGCGCGCCATTGGGCTCCACGGGATGAGCCCCACGCCCTGATCCACGCACAGCGGAATCATCTCGCGCTCCTCTTCGCGATACACGAGGTTGTAGTGATTCTGCATCGAGACGAAACGCGTCCAGCCGCGACGTTCGGCTGTGTGCTGTGCCTTTGCGAATTGCCACGCGAACATGGACGACGCGCCGATGTAACGTGCCTTCCCTGCGCGGACAATATCGTTCAGCGCTTCCATGGTCTCTTCGATAGGAACTTCATAGTCCCAACGGTGGATTTGGTACAAGTCCACATAATCCATTTGCAGGCGTTTGAGCGACTTGTCAATGGAATCTAAAATGTGCTTGCGCGAGAGTCCCTTGTCGTTGACATCGTCGCTCATCTGCCCATTGACTTTGGTCGCGACGATTACATTTTCCCGCCTCACTCCAAAATGCTTGAGCAGGTTGCCCGTGATTCTTTCGCTTTCGCCCAATGAGTAAACATCCGCTGTATCGAAGAAGTTGAATCCCGCATCCAGCGCGCGTTGAACGAAGGGCTTGGCTTCTTCTTCGGTCAGCACCCACTCGCGCCATGACTTGGCTCCATAACTCATCATGCCAAGACACAAGCGCGAGACTTTCATACCGGTCTTGCCGAGGTTGATGTAATCCATGGTTTCTCCTCCGTCGCATTGTAAACGAAAAACGGGACAGCCGATTCAGCTGTCCCGTTGTGTTTGAAGCGGACTCAACTACGAGTCGTTTGAAGGTTTGAAGATCAAGAAGATCGCGTTGAGCAGGATGCCGACAACAGCCGCAGTAGCGATGGCGGGCAATCCGCTGGGGAAAATCCCTTGCAGGAACGGGATGGGCAGGAAGCCGCCATCGAAGCCGATGTTACCGCCGATGCCCAGCACCATGATCACCGCACCGACCGCCAGGTTGCGCGGGTTGAACATACTGACCTTGTGCTCCTGCATGAGGGCGATGCCTTGCATACCGATTACGCCGAACAGGTAGATTGCCAAGCCGCCGCTCACAGCTAGCGGAACGGTCTGCATAAGAGCTGCAAGTTGTCCACTGAAACCGAGCAGGATCGCGATCACACCCGCCATCACGAGCGCGGGACCCGAATAGTTGCGCGTGATCGCCATCAAGGAGTTGTTCTCGCCATAGTTGGTGCCGGCCGTGGAACCGAGCAAACCCTTGAAGAAATCGTCGATACCATCGAGGATCAGGTTGAAGCCGACGTTCTTATCCAGTTCGTATTTTTCGCGTCCCATATCTTCTGCCACGCGGTCAACGTACAGACTGATCTGATACAAATGCGCAGTGGATTCGGGAATCGTCGCAATCGCCATAATGGCAACGCTGAAGATCGCCGTGACCACCAGTGAGCCAGTGAAAGTGGGGAAGGTAAAATGAGGGACTGCGAACAACGGCGCGGCGGCTACCGGTGAGAAATTAACCGAACCGGGATCGAGAACCGCTGAGGCGATATAGCCGACCACAGCGCCGATGATCACCGGCAACATGCCGATGAATCCTTTATTTTGCAGGTATACCGAGGCGAGGATCGTAGCCAGCAACGTCAGGAATGCAATGCCCCAGTTTGCACCCGCGAGACCCAGCGCCGCGAATGCAAGACCAAAACCGATGATCGCCGCGATCGAGCCGGTGACAACGGGTGGAAGGATCATATCGACTTTGTCTTTGCCGAGTGCGCGGATGAGAAGTCCGATCACAATATTTAGCAAACCTGTCACCACGATGCCGGCTTGGATCGTGCTGAGCACTTCATCGGGCAGGGGCACGCCAAAAGCGGGAACGGAACCGGTCATCTCGGTGGCGATGGCAAGATACGCCGCGATGTAACTGAAACTCGAACCGTAGAACAGCGGGATGAATTTTCCGATCTGCCACTTGGAAAGCGTCAGGGCAACGATCGTTCCCACGCCGGACATGAACAACACTGTGCCGACATGGAACCCGCACAACGCCGCAACGAACGCGGTCGCGGGGAACATCGTCAACACATGTTGGAACCCCAACAGGACTCGTTGTCCCATCGGGGGTGCGTCGTTGGGCAGGTAGCCCATCATATTACTTTTAGCCATTGTCATTTCTCCTCTTGTGGTTTGGGTTGGTCTTGCCTTGCTTGCTTCACTTGCTTTCGTTGCCTTACTTGCTTTTGCCTTGCTGGTTTTTTTCTTCGTTGCCATGGTCTTCATTCTCCTTTCAGACGATTGCGGGTGAAAATATCGCGTCGGGATCGCACCTCCAAATAAAAAGTCGCCAGCATCTTACGCACGGCGACAGAATAAATGGCAGACAAACTCACGGGCAATGAGCATGTTCGTTGTGGGATCGAATGCAACCCGACCGGTCTCATCTTACATGACATAACCCTCGAATTTTGACGGGGATACGCCATTTGGGGGATGAAAACCCGCCTCTGCCGCAGTGTCAGCCTGCCCCGGCATGGACGCGTTCCTCCCGTTGACTCTCATCTCCTCATTGTGCTACACTCCAAGCCTCATCAGGAGCATCCATGCAACTCAAAGGAAACGTAACCATCAAAGCCCCGCGTAAAAAGGTCTGGGATTTTCTCACCGACCCGAATCAACTCGGTCAGTGCGTGCCCGGCGTCGAAAAGATCGAGACCATCGAACCGCTCAAAAAATATCGCGGCGTAGTCTCGGTGGGACTGGGTTCCGTCAAAGCGCGCTTCTCCGGTGATGTAGACATCCTCGAACTCAACGAGCCGGACCGCGCCAAACTCAAAGCGCACGGCACAGCCACCGGCAGCGCGGCGGACGCGGTCTGCGAAATGACCCTCAGCGACGCGCCTGATAATTCAACCCTCGTCAACTGGACCGCGGATGTCAATGTCTCCGGTCAACTGGCGAGTCTCGTTTCACGATTGATGGTTCCTGTCTCACAGAAATTGGCGGGGGTCTTTTACGATGAAGTGAAGAGAAGAGTTGAGAATCGCTAACGTCGATAGTATCCAAATTCCGTTCAATATCACGTTCATTACTTCACGAAAGTTCAGGAAGACGGCTCGATTTACTTGTCAAATCGCGCCGCCAGCCTTGACGCACGCATCGCGCAACTGCGTCTAGAACTTTTTTCGCAGTCTGCCGGCGTTCAATGCTGTGAGGGGTTTAATTTTTGGTAACTTTCTTCGAGAGTTACCGTCCAGAAATAGACGAGAAGTGAGTCAGTGATGTTCAGCGGATGGAATCTTGATGGATCTAACAACAACAGTATCCCCGGGCTTCGATGAGATCCTGACCCCGAAAGCCTTGCAATTTCTCGAAAAACTGGAACGGGAGTTTGGCGCGCGCCGGCTTGACTTGCTGAAGGCGCGCGCTGCGCGTCAAGAGGAGTTCGACGCCGGCGGCATGCCCGATTTTCTGCCCGCTACACGGCACATCCGCGCAGGTGATTGGAGGGTCGCCCCGATTCCACCCGACCTTCAAAACCGACGGGTGGAGATCACAGGTCCCACCGACCGCAAAATGGTGATCAACGCCCTCAATTCCGGGGCGAACGTCTTCATGGCTGATTTCGAAGACTCCAACTCGCCTACTTGGAGCAATATGATCGAGGGGCAGATCAATCTGCGCGATGCTCTCGAACGGACGATTCACTTTACCTCCCCCGATGGCAAGCAATACAATCTCAACGAACAGGCGGCTGTTCTTTTGGTTCGTCCGCGCGGCTGGCACCTGATCGAGAAACATGCAATAGTGGACGGCAAACCGATATCAGCGTCGCTTTTCGATTTCGGCTTGTACTTCTTTCACAACGCGCGGCGCCTGCTTGAAAAAGGCAGCGGTCCTTACTTGTACCTTCCCAAACTTGAGAGTCACCTTGAAGCCCGCTTGTGGAACGATGTCTTCCTCTTTGCGCAAGATGCGCTGGGCTTGCCGTACGGCACGATCAAAGCCACTGTGCTGATCGAGACCATCCTTGCCGCGTTCGAAATGGACGAGATTCTCTACGAACTGCGCGACCACGTCGCTGGGCTTAACGCGGGTCGTTGGGATTACATCTTCAGCATCATCAAGAAGTTCCACAACAACCCAACGATCGTTCTGCCAGACCGCTCCCAGATCACGATGACCGTCCCGTTCATGCGCGCCTATACCGGATTGCTGGTAAAGACCTGTCATACACGCGGCGCGCACGCAATAGGAGGCATGGCGGCATTCATACCCAACCGAAAAGACCCGCAAGTAAATGAAACGGCGCTGGCAAAGGTTCGAGCAGATAAACAGCGTGAGTCGACCGATGGTTTCGACGGTACCTGGGTGGCGCACCCAGACCTTGTGCCTGTGGCCGCGGAGGCTTTCGATCCTGTGCTAAAAGACAAACCTCATCAAAAAGAGAAGTTGAGGGAGGATGTGGCAGTGGATGCGGGGGATCTTCTCGATTTCCACATCGAAAATGCAAGTATCACTGAAACAGGCGTGCGACTCAATATCAATATTGCCCTGCAATATTTGGATTCATGGTTTCGCGGTTCGGGCGCAGTCGGCATCTATAACTTAATGGAAGACGCCGCCACCGCAGAGATCTCGCGCGCGCAGGTCTGGCAGTGGCTTCACCACCACGCGCCGCTCGCAGACGGGCGCGCGCTGACGGCTGAACTTTACAGTCACTTCCTCGAGGAGGAAATGGGGAAGATACGGTCGCTGTACGGGGAACAGGCTTACCTGTCGAGCAGAATCGAAATGGCGAAACAACTGTATGACCGTCTTACGTTGAGCGAATCCTTCGATGAATTTCTTACGCTTCCCGCCTATGACTATTTGGATTGACCGCCCTCCTCATTGCGACTCGTCTGTCACGCTTCACGTTTGACGTGGGGACTGGTTCGCCCAACCATCAATTTTCTACAAAGGAGAATAGGAACATGTATCACAAATACCAACCCAAGTCTGTTGAGGAATTGAAGAACGAGTGGGCGCAAAGCCCGCGCTGGACAGGCGTCAAACGCCCGTATTCAGCCGAAGAAGTGGACAGTCTGCGCGGAACGTTCCAGCACGATCACACGATCGCGCGTATGGGGGCAGAGCGCTTGTGGGAGTTGCTTCACGCTGAAAAATTCATTCGCGCGCTCGGCGCCCTGACGGGCAATCAGGCGGTCGAGATGGTACAAGCGGGGTTGAAGGCGATCTATCTCAGCGGGTGGCAGGTCGCCGGCGACGCGAACGACGCGTTGACGATGTATCCGGATCAGAGCCTGTATCCGGTCACGAGCGTGCCGACCGTGTTACGCCGGATTAACAACGCCCTGATCCGTGCCGATCAGATCCAACACATGGAGGGGCGTGATGGTGAAGTGTATTATTTCGCTCCCATCGTTGCAGATGCCGAGGCTGGCTTTGGCGGTCCTCTCAACACCTTTGAATTGATCAAAGGCATGATCGAGGCCGGCGCGGCGGGTATACACCTTGAAGATCAACTCTCTTCGATGAAGAAGTGCGGGCACATGGGCGGCAAGGTGCTGGTGCCGATCCACGATTTTGTGCAAAAATTGATCGCGGCACGGCTCGCGGCGGATGTACAGGGAGTGCCTACCGTTTTTATCGGGCGCACGGATGCGCTAAGCGCCACGCTCATTCGCGGTGATATTGATCGTGTAGACCGGGAACATCTCACCGGCGAGCGTACCGCTGATGGATTCTGGGTTATCAAGAACGGGCTTGAATATGCCGTGGCTCGTGCGCTCGAATTCGCTCCGTATGTGGACCTGATCTGGTGCGAAACTTCGACGCCAGACATGGAGGAAGCGCGTGAATTCGCTCAAGCCATCCATGCCAGCCATCCGGGCAAATTATTGGCGTATAATTGCTCACCATCGTTTAATTGGAAGCGCAAACTCGACGACAAACAGATCGCGGCGTTCCAGGAAGAATTAGGCGCTATGGGCTACAAGTTTCAGTTCATCACGCTGGCTGGCTTCCATACTCTCAATGCCAGCATGTACGATCTGGCGTGGAATTACGCCCGTACCGGCATGACCGCCTTTGTGAACGTGCAGGAACACGAATTCAAGATGGAACGCGAGATGGGCTTTCGCGCGGTGAAGCATCAATCCTTCGTCGGCGCGGGATATTTCGACCAGGTGCAGATGGCTGTTACCGGCGGTGATGTTTCCACTGCCGCGTTGAAAGGTTCCACCGAGGAACAGCAATTCAGCAGCGGTCATTAACGGCTCATTTCTCTGTGGTCGCGGCGTTTGAATGCGTTTTACAGCTGATTCGAACATGCGCGACATACTATCCGACATCGAACACTGGCGAAAGGGAGGGGAGTCCATCGCGCTTGCCACGGTGGTGCAGACGTGGGGCTCGTCGCCGCGTAAGGCGGGTTCGCGTATGGCGATCACCGCCAGCGGAAAAATCGTCGGTTCGGTCAGCGGCGGCTGTGTGGAAAACGCGGTCGTCGAAGCGGGACTCGCATCGCTCGAATCAAACCGCCCACAACTTTTGCACTTCGGCGTCGCGGACGAAACGGCTTGGGAGGTGGGACTCGCCTGCGGGGGAAGCATAGACATCTTTGTGCAACCACTTCATCCCGAATTTTTCCAATCCCTCCGATCAGCTTTGATAGATGAAACGCCTGTCGTTCATATCACGGTCATCCGCGGCGCGGACGATTTGATCGGTCGCGAGTTATTGGTTTCCGAAAACGGACTCATCGCCGGCTCGCTCGGCAACGAATGGAACGACGCGGTGTTAAAAGTTGGCATACAGGCACTTTCAAAAGGCATCTCCCAGCGCGCCCAATTGAATGAAGCGACCGAGGTCTTTCTCGATGTGCTTCTTCCCTCACCAACCATCGTCGTCGTTGGCGGAGTGCACATCGCGGTCGCGTTGGTGTCGCTGGCAAAGACACTCGGCTACCGAACGATTCTCATCGACCCGCGCAAGGCGTGGGGAAATGCCGAGCGTTTCCCGAACGTGGATGTGTTGCTTCAGTCGTGGATCGACGACGCGTTCAGGCAGATCAAAATCACGCGCTCCACCGCGATCGCGTCGCTTACGCATGACCCGAAACTGGACGACCCCGCGCTGAAGATCGCGTTGAACAGTTCCGCGTTTTACGTCGGCGCCCTGGGGAGCAAGACCACCAATGATAAACGCCGCGCTCGTTTGATGAACGACGGCATGAGCGATAATCAACTTGCTCGATTGCATGCTCCCATCGGGCTTGATATCGGAGCGTCCACGCCGGAGGAGATCGCACTCGCCATCCTGTCGGAGGTGGTGAAAAGTTTCAGGAAACAGAATCAGGTTGAAGTTAAGAGAGAGACGGATCAAGTCCAGTCTCTAATCTCTGGTCTCTAATTTTCTTTTCCAACAGGAGATTGCTTCGGGCGAAAAGCATCGCCCTCGCAATGACATAAAAAATGAAACCCGCCTCATTTGAATACCACGCACCGAGTTCGCTTGAAGAAGTCTTGAGCCTGAAATCCCAACACGGTGAGGAGGCAAAATTGCTCGCGGGCGGGCAAAGCCTCGTGCCAGCGATGAACTTCCGCGTGGTGCAACCGGCAATGCTGGTGGATTTGAATCGCGTGGCTGAGTTGAGTTTTATCCGCGAGGAGGGGAATGTGATTCGCGTCGGCGCGATGGCGCGCGAACGACATCTTGAATTTGATAAATCAATCGAGAAACGCACGCCGCTGTTGCATGAGGCGGTGCCGTTCATCGCGCATCCGCAGATCCGCAACCGCGGCACGATCGGGGGGAGCATCATCCATGCCGACCCTGCCGCTGAACTGCCGATGTTGATGGTGGCGTTAAGTGCGAAGTTGAAAGCAAAAAATAGATCTGGCGAGCGCTGGATGGATGCCAAAGATTTTTTTGCGGGGATGTTCACGACCGCGCTCGAACCTGATGAGATTTTAGTGGAGGTCGAAATACCGTTCATGCCGCCACGCACAGGCTGGTCGTTCATGGAAGTTGCGCCGCGCTCGGGCGATTATGCGATGATGGGCGTTGCCGCGCTAGTGACGTTGGATAAAAATGGAAAGTGCGAGTCTGCAAAACTGGTGTATCTCAACGCGGGCGACGGACCTGTGGATGCGGTCGAAGCCGCGAAAAGTTTGGAGGGGGTGACGTTGAATGAGAAGTTGATCGGGTCTGCCGCTTCACTTGCAAGTGAAAAGGAGATCAATCCGTTCGGGAACATGCATGCCTCAGTTGATTTTCAACGTCATCTGGCAAAGGCGTTGACGAGGAAAACCTTGAACCAAGCCCTACAACGTGCGGGAGAAGTGCAATGACCCAGGTCACTGTGAAAGTCAATGAAACACAATACACTCGCGATGTGGAGCCGCGCATGTTGCTCAGCGATTTCCTGCGCCACGAACTCGGTCTGACGGGAACACACGTCGGCTGTGAACACGGCGTGTGTGGCGCGTGCACGATCCTGTTCGATGGCGAGTCCATGCGTTCGTGTTTGATCTTCGCCGTGCAAGCCGATGGTCATTCGATCACTACCGTCGAGGGGCTTGCGCCAGACAAAGACAACTTGCATCCACTCCAACAATCTTTTTGGGAAGCGCACGGCCTGCAATGCGGATATTGCACCCCGGGTATTTTGATGACGATGATTCCTTTCCTGAAGCAAAACCCGAATCCCACCGAAGATGAGATCCGCCACGCACTTTCTGGAAATTTATGTCGCTGCACGGGTTATCAACATATTGTGGATGCGGTGAAACTTGCAAGCGAAAAAATGCGAGAATTAGAGAAGTAGAGAATTGGAGATTAGAGACTGGAGACTATGACCCACCAATCCACGCGAGCCTTTCGTAATGGAGAAATTTCTGCACATGAATTAGTCTCCAGTCTCCAGTCTCATTATGATGAGATTGAGCCTTCACTCTTATCCTTTATCCCTGAAGCGAATCGTTTTGAGCGATTACTCAAAGAAGCCGAAGAACTTGTTGCACGTTATCCCGAGCCTCAAAACCGCCCTCCACTGTTTGGCATGACCGTCGGCGTGAAGGATATTTTTCACGTGGATGGTTTTGTCACACACGCAGGAAGTAAATTGCCATCACAAGATTTACAAGGCAATGAAGCCGCGAGCGTGACCCAACTCAAAAATGCAGGCGCGCTCATCATGGGAAAAACTGTCACAACTGAGTTTGCCTACTTCACGCCGGGTCCAACGCGCAACCCGCATAACCCGAATCAAACACCGGGCGGTTCGAGCAGTGGCTCTGCCGCGGCGGTTGGCGCGGGTCTTTGCAACATCGCACTTGGCACGCAAACCATCGGCTCGGTGATTCGTCCCGCTGCATTTTGTGGCGTCGTCGGTTTCAAGCCAACCTATGAACGCATTTCGCGCGAAGGTGTTATTCCGCTTTCGCCGACGTTGGACCATATTGGAATTTTTTCAGGCGATATTGAGACGGCAAAGCAAGTTGCCCAAGTAGTAATTAGTAATTGGGGAATGGTAATTGAAGATCGAAAGCCTGTGCTTGGAATTCCCGACGGACTCTATTTGAAGAGCGCAACACAGGAAGGCTTGGAACATTTTGAAATCATGTGCCAATTACTAAGCACTACTTACCAAATATGCCGTGTGCAAGTGATGGACGATTTTCAAGAAATCCGTAATCGTCACGATGCCATCATGTCTTTCGATGCGGCGAATGTTCACGAGCATTGGTTCGCCAAACATGAAAACCTCTATTCCCAAAAATTTGCCGACCTGATTCGCCGCGGACAAAAGATCTTCGACCGCCAATCTCATTTGGAGGCTCGCGATCAATTCCGAAATTCGATCACTCAAGCGATGAACGAGAATCAAATTGACTTATGGATTTGTCCTCCTACGATTGGTCCCGCACCGAAAGGACTTGATTCCACGGGCGATCCCGTCATGTGCCTGCCGTGGACTCAGATCGGTTTCCCTGCCATCAATATCCCTACAACGAAGAACGAGGAAGGTCTGCCGATGGGATTACAACTTGTCGGCAAATGGAATTCAGATGAGTCCCTGCTCGCATGGGCAGGAGAGATCGAAAAGATTGTGAGAAAAATATGACATACGTTGTAGCGCGACATTCATGTCGCCCGCCATGCAATAGCGACAAAAATATCGCTTTACACGATTCGAGAAACGCATGACCGTCGTTAAATGGAACGTCCGTGCAGGTGCATATTACGACTCGGTTGTGTTGATGCAACTCCAACGCGGCTTGCTCGGCTTGGCTGGCGTGTTGGATGCGGGAGTTGTCATGGCGACTCCTGCCAATCGTGACTTGCTTGCGGCAAACAACCTTCTGCCTGAAAATGTCACTGCCAATCCCGACGATCTACTCATTGTTGTGAAAGCGGAGAACGATGCCTCTGCTGGGGATGCGATCGGTAAAGTGGATGAACTGCTCGCCCGCCGAAAATCCTCCAGCGTCGCGCAGGATTTCCGTCCGCGCAGTTTGAGCGGCGCGGCGAAGCAACTTCCCGAAGCGAATTGGGTGCTGGTCTCCGTCCCTGGGCGGTATGCGGCCGGGGTGGCGCGTGAAGCGCTCGATCTTGGCAAACACGTTTTCCTTTACAGTGATAACGTCTCTCTCGAAGATGAGATCGCATTGAAAAAGTCTGCCCGTGAAAAAGGACTGCTTGTGATGGGACCCGACTGCGGTACCGCCATCATCAACGGCATTGGGCTGGGATTCGCGAATCGTGTGCGGCGTGGCTCGATTGGCGTTGTCGGCGCGTCTGGCACGGGCACGCAAGCCGTGACGGCTCACATCCACGAGTTGGGCGGCGGCATTTCTCACGCCATCGGCACCGGCGGGCGGGATTTAAAGTCTGAGGTTGGGGCGATCACGGCGCATCAAGCCCTTGATGTTTTGGCGCGTGACCCTGATACTAAAGTTATTGCGCTAATTTCAAAACCGCCGTCTCCTGATGTCGCGACACAATTAATTTCTGCCGCGCAACAAACAGGCAAACCTGTCATGATTTATTTTATTGGCTATCCCGCACCCGCTAGAAAAATCGGTAATTTGCATTTTGCAATTAGTTTAAGTGAAGCGGCGGAAAAAGCAGTAGAACAGTTATCAGTAAACAGTAATCAGTCACTGGTAACTGATACACCGATTACTGGTTACTTGCGTGGTTTATTTTCAGGTGGGACGCTTGCTTTTGAAATGATGGTTGGTTTGCAGGCGAGTCTTTCGCCCATTTATTCAAACGGTCCGATTACACTGAATCAAAATCTCAAAGACCCACTCAAGAGTGAAGCACATTCCATCATTGATTTAGGTGACGAATTTTTTATGGTGGGTCGTTTGCACCCGATGATCGATAATGATTTGCGAATCAGACGCATGAAACAGGAAGCGGTTGATCCCGAGGTGGGGATGATCCTTTTTGACGTAGTACTTGGCGAAGGGTCGCATCCTGATCCTGCGGGGGAGTTGGTCCCTGTGATTAAACAGATACGCGAAAAGAGAAGTAGAGAATTAGGAGAATTGGAGTTTGTCGCGATGGTGATCGGCACGGATGAAGACCCGCAAAATCTCCAGTCTCAAGTCTCCGCTTTGGAAGAAGCAGGTGTGAAAGTTTTCAGAACCGCGACCGAAGCCGTGGAATATGTCAGTCTGCGGTTTGGCGCGAGGAAAAAATATGAAGGTGTTCCTGTCAACCTTGAGCAGTTGATGAGTCCGCTTGCGGCGATCAACGTTGGGCTTGAGTCGTTTTACGACAGTCTCACATCGCAAGGCGCGCAGGCGGTGCACGTCGAGTGGAAGCCACCCGCCAGCGGCAATGAAAAAATGGCGGCGTTGCTGGCGAGGATGAAAAAATAGAGACTGGAGATTAGAGACTATCACAGTCTCCAGTCTCTAGTCTCCAATAATGGAGATAATCATGGACATAGATCAAGCCAATCAAACCGCAATCACTCGCCTCATGGAGGCAAGACCTATCCTCAAAGCCGTCGCCACCGCGCGCGATGTCATCCTTGGGATGAAGGATAACTTGTACCTGCACGCGGGTCCGCCGATCGAGTGGGCGCGGATGTCGGGTCCGCTGCGGGGGGCGATCATTGGCGCGATGCTGTTCGAGGGTGTCGCGGCGTCCGAAGCAGAGGCAACTGCAATTGTGGAAAGAGGCGAGGTCGAATTTGATTCGTGTCATCATCACGGCGCGGTCGGTCCGATGGCGGGAGTCACATCCGCTTCGATGAAAGTCTATGTTGTGGAAAATGCCGAACACGGAAATAAATCCTTTTCCAATTTGAATGAAGGGTATGGAAAAGTTTTGCGCTATGGCGCGTACAGTGATGATGTGCTAAAAAAGTTGCATTGGATGAACGACGTGTTAGGTGTGGCATTAGCAGATGCGCTTGCGGCTTCGAACGGAATTGACATGCGCGCGTTGATCGCCGAGGCATTGCACATGGGCGATGAGGGACATAATCGCAACAAAGCAGGCTCGTTGCTATATTTGAAATTGCTTTCGCCATTGATTGCAAAAGTGATGAAGGATGATTCTGCTGAGTCAGAAGTTTTACAATTCCTTGGTGATAATGCATTGAGTGTGTTGAATCCTGTCATGGCAGCATGCAAAGCAATGACCGATGCGGCGCATGGTGTAGAAGGTTCGACGATCGTGACGACGATGGCACGCAACGGCACGGACTTTGGAATCCGCGTCAGCGGACTCGGCGAACGACAATGGTTCACGGCTCCTGCCGAAATTCCAGTGGGTCTGTTTTTCTCGGGCTTTTCTCAAGCGGACGCCAACCCCGACATCGGCGACAGCGCCATCACCGAGACGGCGGGCATCGGCGGCTTTGCCATGGCGACCGCGCCTGCCATCGTCACGTTTGTAGGCGGTACACCGAAAGATGCGATGAATGCTACGCTTGAAATGTATGAGATCACATTTGCCGAAAGCAAATTTTTCACGATGCCATCGCTCGAATTTCGCGGTACGCCTACGGGTATTGATTTACGAAAAGTTGTTGAGTTAGGTATCACACCACGCATCAATACAGGGATTGCACATAAGAATGCAGGAGTTGGTCAGGTGGGAGCGGGGTTGGTAAGACCGCCGATTTCTATTTTCGAGCAGGCGTTGGTGGCGTTTGCGGAGAAGTACAATTTGTAATTGGAGATTAGAGATTGGAGATTGACCATGTCCACATCCTTTGAAGATTTACGAGTTTTGAAGTCGGCGGAAGAAATCGCTGATGCTGTGTGGAAACGCGTTTCCAACTGGGAAGATTTTCCAAAAGATGTGGTAGGCAAACAAATAACCAGGGCAACCGATTCGATCGGCGCTAACATTGCTGAGTCTTTTGGCAGGTTTAACTTTGGGGAGAAGTTACAGTTTTTGTATTATGCGCGCGGCAGTCTATTTGAGACCAAATACTGGCTCAACCGCGTGAAGGTTCGTGAATTGATGCCGCCTGAAAATGTGCAAGAATATACAACACAATTAAGCAACATTGCCCGACAATTGAATGCCTTTGCCGATAGCCTGAAAACTCAACGCTCTAACAGCAAGTCCAAAACCGTCCGTGAGCTCGCGGCGGAATATAAAGTTGACCTTCCTGAAGGTTTTCCCGAAACGCTATTTGACGAAAGCGACCTTCAATGGTTACAGTCATAATCTCCAATCTCAAATCTCTATCCCACAAAAGGAGTTCTAAATGACCAAGATTTACGACCTCTCACAAGACCTCAACGCCGATGCTTCGTTCTGGCCCTTTTACCCGCCGTTTGAGGTGAAATATATCAAGCGCAAATCGGAGCATGGAGTGAACGCGCAGTACATCATGACGTCGAACCACATGGGCACGCACCTGGACGCGCCGAAGCATTTCGTGACCAAAGGCAAGACCATTGATCAGATTCCCATCGAATGGTGCTATGGACCTGGCGTCATCGTTGACTTGAGCGACATGCTCAATGACGTGGGCCTCTTCACGCCCGAAGACATCGAAAAGCGCGCCGAAGTAAAGGATGGCGATATTCTCTTCATCCACACCGGCTGGCACAAGTATTCGTTCTTCAGCCCCGACGCGGATGAGGAGCGTTACATCCAGCGGCATCCAGGTCCGCATTACAGCATTTGCGACTGGTTGCTGAAAAAGAAAATTCACATCTGGGGTGTAGACATGATCTCCACCGACCACCCCATGAACCTGCCCATCGGTCGCTTCCTCGGCAAAGGCGGATTGGAGCATTGGCAAAAAGTCCGCAAATTGACCGAAACCAAGTTCGGCGCGGACAAGATGGATGAGTTGTTCCCTGATTCTGCCTATCAGTTAACACATAACGCTTTGTTCCCCCATGATTGCATGCACGTGGAGAATCTTGGCGGTGATATTGGCTTGAAAGAATTGCACAACAAACGCATCACACTCGGCGTCTTCCCGTGGAAGTTCAAAGGCGGCGAAGCGGCGTTTTGTAGAGCGGTGGCGTGGGCGTAAGCTAATCGTTGGTCGAGTAGTCCCGCGTGTTCGTCGCAGGACGTATCGAGACCAAAGGCTAGCATCAAACAATCGCGATCTTGAACACCTGTGGTCTCGATACGCCGCAAAAAACAAGAGCGCGGCTACTCGACCACCGAGTACAAATGCACACCGTTGGTCGAGTAGGCGGCGTTCGTCCGCCGTATCGAGACCAAAGGCTAGAATCAAACAATCGCGATCTTGAAAACCTGTGGTCTCGATACGTTCCTCACTTTGTTCGGAACTACTCGACCACCGAGTCTGGAAGAAACAAAAGTCTTATGGCATGGATGTATATTCTTAAGTGTGCTGACGATTCTTACTATGTCGGCTCAACAAAGAATCTTGACCTGCGCTTGGCACAACACCAATCAGGAAAAGGTTCAAGATATACATCGGGAAGATTGCCAGTTGAACTTGTCTATGGCGAAGAATATGACAGAGTTGCCGATGCGTATTATCGTGAGAAACAAGTTCAGAACTGGGGCAGGGCGAAGAGAGAAGCCTTGATCAATGGAGATGTGGATTTGCTGCCTCCGCTTGCGAAAAAGAAGTTTGTGAAGAAACAAAGAAACAAAAGCAATTCGTTGGTCGAGTAGGCGGCGTTCGTCCGCCGTATCGAGACCAAAGGCTAAGATTCGAACAACGTAAAACTTGAAAACCTGTGGTCTCGGAACGCCCTTCACTTCGTTCAGGGCTACTCGACCACCGAGTTCAAAAGCAACCCGTTGGTCGAGTAGAGCGAGTGCTTTTCTCGCTCGTATCGAGACCAGAGGCTAGATTCGAACAACTTGTATCTTGAACACCTGTGGTCTCGGTACGCCCTTTGCAAGGAACGCTCAGGGCTACTCGACCACCGAGTTCAAAAGCAACCCGTTGGTCGAGTAGAGCGAG
>CAZQES010000065.1:0-190 GCA_964591425.1 uncultured Anaerolinea sp. | reverse complement strand
TGCTTTTCTCGCTCGTATCGAGACCAAAGGCTAGATTCGAACAGCATCTAACAGGAATTGCTCTACTACGTGGTGGTCTCGATACGCCGCAAAAAACAA
This sequence comes from uncultured Anaerolinea sp., assembly GCA_964591425.1. GTDB lineage: Bacteria > Chloroflexota > Anaerolineae > Anaerolineales > Villigracilaceae > Defluviilinea. The sequence goes on along the minus strand of CAZQES010000065.1, from coordinate 91 downwards.
GAGCGCGGCTACTCGACCACCGAGTTCAAAAGCAATCCGTTGGTCGAGTAGGCGGCGTTCGTCCGCCGTATCGAGACCAAAGGCTAGAATC
>CAZQES010000064.1:0-20235 GCA_964591425.1 uncultured Anaerolinea sp. | reverse complement strand
GGGGAGCCTCATCGTCTTCGATGAAATCACCCAGCACCGAATCTTCCTCGTCGTCAGTGGGGGTCTCCAGCGAAAGGGGACGCCGCGCAACCTGAATCATATTTTCCACTTTTTTCGGAGGCACGTCGAGCGCTTCGGCGAGTTCTTCCACGCTGGGCTCGCGCCCGAGACGTTGCGTCAACTGGTGTTGCACGCGGAGGAGTTTGTTGATCTGGTCGCCCATGTGAACGGGAACGCGGATAGTGCGTCCCTGGTCGGCGATGGCGCGCGTGACAGCCTGACGAATCCACCACGTGGCGTAGGTTGAAAATTTATGCCCGCGGCGGTAGTCGAACTTCTTCGTCGCACGGATGAGTCCGATGTTGCCTTCCTGAATCAAATCAAGGAAAGGAACACCGCGCCCCATGTATTTTTTTGCGACCGAAATCACCAGACGCGAGTTCGCAGTAATGAGGTGTTCGCGAGCCGCCCAGCCGTCCTCGATCAACTTGCGCAGGTCGGCGCGGCGACGCGGGGTGGCGTTGCCTTTTGCCAGTTCCTCACGCGACATGCGCCCGCGCTCGATGCGCTGTGCGAGCTTCACTTCCTCTTCGGCGGTGAGCAGGGGAACGCGGCTGACCTCTTTGAGGTACAAGCCGATCGTGTCGTCTGTATCGATGTTGGCGAGGTAATCGTCGAGGGCGAGGTCAATTTCAGGTTCGGCTTCCGCGGCTTCAACAGCGACCAGTTCGTCTTCGGTGGGTTCGGCGGTTGTAGCATCCTCTACAAAGGGAATGCCCGCGCTCAACAGAGCCGAAAACGCCTCTTCAAGTTGTTCCACATCCTGTTCGGCTTCGGGGAAGAAGTGAAGAATATCGTCGAGGGTAACGTACGATTTTTGGCGACCGAGTTCGATCAAACGCGCGATCGCGGGAAATTCTTCCTCTTCGTCGGAGACCATCAAGATTTTATCTACATCCATTCAGTGTTTGTCTGCTTTCTTTAATATTCAGAATACACATTTTTCAAACGAAATACAAGCCCCTTGTATTGCTCTTTCATAGACGCTTCAACTTCCAAAATGTTACGGCTGGGGAGTGGAGGCGGCTGGGCTGGGCGTGCCAGCCTCAGGCGTCGAGGAGGGAAGCGGGGTTTCGGTTGGGGGTTGCGTAACAGTCGGCGTCTCCAAGTAAGGCGGGTTGGTCAACAGCCCAAGGAGTCCGTCGATCGAAAATTTGTCAACGGTCACGATATCGCCTCTCGGGCTGAGCACGTAATATTCGCTTTCTGTTGGGGTGATAACACCGATTTCCGCTTTTCGTTCCACATCGCCAAATGTGACAGTGAGGGTGTATTCGGAGTCCTTCAGACCAACCACATCAAGGTCGAGATCGGGGATGGTGTCTTCGATGCGCAGAGTGGTGATCTGACTAGCCGCCGCTTCAGCCGACGCTGAGTCTGCTGAAGCTTCGAGCGGCTGGATCAACTCCCAAGCGCCATCGGCGTTTCGGACCACCTCGACCACTTCCCCGGTTTTCGCCTCGATGCGGATGCCGGTGGGAATGCCATCCTCCGCGTTGAATAGGTACGTAACGACATCCTCCGGCTCGAACGTAATGGCGATGTCTGCCGGTTCTTCGCGGTTGTTGATGAAATAGTAGGCGCCCACTGCCACCAGAAGCAACAGCAGGTACGCAATGGTAGTTGATCGTCGCATGGATTTCTATCCCTGTCGGCGGCGTTGCAGCCAGGTAAACACGCCAAGGACGATGAAGATGCCGGGCATGATCAATCCCACCACGAGCATCAGCATGAAGATGCGCAGTTGCGAAGCGGGGAGGAAGATCCGTGAAACCGGTTGCTTGGGTGTGATGTTCGTGATGTTATCCTGCTCTGCCGACCAATCTACTGCGTTCACGAAGATGTCACTATTGCCGTAGCCAGAATCGAAGACTTGATCGCTGGCGAACTGCGATGTTCCGAAGACAACCACGCGACCGCCTGTTGACAGGTTTTCGCCCGCCGCGGCGAGTGCGAGGGGTCCTAAGACCTCTGTCGTTTCATCGTAGCTGGGGGGCCAGCCTGCTTCTGTGAGGCTGTCGAAATCTCGTTCACCCCACGAACGATCGGTGGTTGAAACAAGCTGGTTTAGCTGGACACCTTGTTTGCTGAAGTCCAGCGAGAGACTGCGCGTGAGAGGGAAGAACGAATCGAGGTTGAAGATCTGGCTGGTGATCGGGTGACCGGTGTCATACGATTCGGCAAAGCCGATGCCGAGCGTCGGATCGGAGCTGGCGAGGTCGATCACAAAATCGTTGTTGATGGTGATACCCCAATCTTCTGCGAGCATGGTGGCTAGCGGATCGGTTGTCTCACCAAAATCGGTCAGGACGAGCGGATCTTGCATGACGAGCAACGCGCCGCCATTGTTCAGGTACGCGCGCAACAGTTCAACCTCTTTCGTTGAGAGAGGCTGTTGCGGTCCTGCAATGACGACCAGATCTGCATCTTCAGGCACGCTGTTCTCAGCGAGCAGGCTCAAGCTCGAAACGACGTAATTCTTGTTTTTGAGGGTGGTGCCGGCGCGGGTCAGGGAGGTGTTGTCTTCGTTGGTCCGTTCAGGGTCGCGTTCACCATGACCGGTTAGGAAGTACACAACGCGTTCCTCCGGGTTGATCAGGCGGATCATCGTCTTGAGGATCTCGGATTCAGATGCCGACGCGGCGATCTCTGAGCGATCACCCATTTGCAATAGCACCTTACCATCTCCGGTGATGCCTGCCAGCCGCGCGCGTTGCGGGTCGCGGTTTGGGTCAACGAATTCGTATTCGAACTTTCCGTTACTGCTGGCTTTGATGTTTCCAAACAACTGTTCAGCCGACTCCGTGCTTCGATTTTGCGTGAAGAAAGCCGTGGCGGTGACCTTTTCCGGTACTGCCTCAAGCGCGGCGATCATCTCCGGCGCGAGGGTGTTCGCCTGATCCTCGGTCATATCCACGACTTGATACGGGTTGTCAAATGCAAGGAAATTTACGATGACAAGCGTCGTCACAAAAGCCAGCACGGCAATAATGGTATTGCCGCCGTATTTCGCCTGGCGCCCGGTGATAAATTTTTGAATTCTTGCCGGTTCGAGGAAGGCGTATACCCCGATGCCGATGATGGTTAGCCCAAGGCTGATCCACAACGCGTTGATGAGTCGTTCCGGGGACTCGAGCGGCGGAAGTAATTGAAGGGTGATAACGCCCTGTGCGGCGGCAAGCAGGGCTGTGGAAATACAAGCCAGTAAAGCGACGATCAACGCGACGAAGGTGTATTTTCGCCACGCAGGTTGATTGGTTTTCTTCTTCATTATCTCCATCTCCGAATTTCGATCGCCACCGTTCCTGAAAACAGACCGATCGCAATGAGACTCACAAAATACACCAGATCTTCAAGGTAGATGTTTCCCTGGTTGATCGCCCCTCCGAAATGCGAGTTGAGCACCATATAATTGAAGAAATCTCCACCTACGGGGAGCAGGCTCGCAGGGATTCCCACCAGCCACCATAAGAAGATGAACAAACCCAAGGTTGTGATGAACGCCGTGACCTGATTGCTGAAGATCGCAGAGATGCCCACGCCTAATGCGATCAACGCGCCGCTGAGAAGGATCAATGCCAGGTAGGATGAGAGGAGCAATTTCCAATCGAGCGCCGGTGAAACCTGGGAATTAAGGATGATGGGATAAAGTACCGTGACAAGAATTAGTGTGAGCACGAAGAGGAAACTCCCCAGCCACTTACCGGCGACCAGTTCAAAGTCCCGGACCGGAGCCGTGAGCAACAGTTCGATCGTGCCTGTGCGGGTCTCGTCTGCCAAAACGCGCATGGTCAAGGCGGGTATCGAGAGCAGGAGTAAAAAGCCAAAGAGGTTGTTGAGGTCGTTGATGGCTGGTACAAATCCGGTACCGAATCCGCCTTGTTGGTTGGCCGCTAAAAGCATCAGGGCGAAATAGCCTCCGACTAGAAACAGCAATGCCACCGCCACTACATAAGCGATGGGGCTGATAAAGTAATGATCGTATTCGCGTTTTGCGATGGTCCAAATGTTACGCATGTGTTTCCCTCACGATGATTTTTTCCCGGACGAATTATCGCGGGTCAGTTCGAGGAAGATCTCTTCGAGGCTCATGCCGACCGAGTGCATTTCCAACAGTTCATACCCACCCTGCACAACGGTTTTAGCAACTTGCGGGCGGACATCCTGCCCGGCGGAGAATTCGAATTCAAAGGAGCCATCCTCTTTTGATTCGACATCCTTCACTCCTTTGATCTTTTTCAGTTTGGCTCCGAGATCGTCCGATTCGCCGCGTACTCGCAGGATGACGCGTTGCGCACCGACCAGTCGCGATTGCAAGTTTTCAGGCGTGTCCTCCGCGACGATCTTCCCTTTGTTGATGATGAGCACACGGTCGCAGATCTGTTGCGCTTCCGAGAGGATGTGTGTGGAGAATAACACCGTGCGGTCTTTGCCGATCTCGCGTATCACTTCGCGGATTTCCACCACCTGGCTCGGGTCGAGACCGATGGTGGGCTCGTCAAGGATCAACACTTCTGGGCGATGGAGCAGTGCTTGCGCCAAGCCCATGCGCTGGCGCATCCCTTTTGAAAATGTGCCGATAAAACTGTTCGCGCGTGCTTCAAGATTGACCGATTCAAGCGTTTCGAGCGCGCGTTCTTCCGTGTTGGGAATATGGCGTAACTCGCCCATGAACTTCAGATATTCAAAGGCTGTCATTTCATTGTAGAGCGGAACGGTCTCCGGCAGATACCCCACGCGTTTGCGGACTTCGAGCGATTCCTCCACGACATCGTAACCTGCCACAGTGACTGTTCCATCGGTTGGGGGCATGTACCCGGTGAGGATTCGCATTGTGGTTGTTTTCCCGGCTCCGTTGGGACCCAGAAAACCGACGACCTCTCCCTGATTGGCGTCGAAACTGATGTTATTGAGGGCGCGGCGCGCTCCGTAGTCCTTGATGAGACCACTGACTTGGATCATTGGCTCTCCTTCAGTTGGGGATGGATATGCTTACAAACAAAAGGCACGCCGAGCCGGTTGGGCTGCCGTGCCGATCTGTTCATCGTGAATTACTATACAAAAATCTAAAACCGATGTCAAGCGGGATGTAAAGTTCTAACCAAACGCTAATTTTCAACGTAAAAAGAAATACCATACCCCGATCGCTACGAGCGCGCAGATCGTCAAAACAAATAACCCGCCCAGCGCAAGCATCCAGCCGTTCGATGTGTCCGGCGTGAGGGCGGGCGAACCAGTTAGCGGCGCGTATGAAGCGTGGCGCGTAGTGTCTGTCTGCGGGTGGGAGGATGTCGAAATGAGGGGTGGAGCGGTCTGGCTCGAAAGATTCATCATGCCTTCCAGAAAGTCTGGCATGCCGTTTCGATTCTTATCGAGCGAACCCATCGCTTGTTCGTATTTTGCGCGCGCATCGTGAGGCAGTTCATCCACGCTGTTGTAGGTCTGACCGTCCACGACGAATTTCGTTCCCCCAGAAATGTTGATGACATGCTGATGATTCTCCATGAGGTCGGGCATCCCGTTTTGATTGGCATCGGCGAACGCGTTATTCAACGCGTCCAACGGGTTGGCAGAGATCGTTGCCGCGCTCCTTAAATTCCGCATTGCTTCCTCGTAATTTCGCCGCACATCCTCGGGCATTTCGTCCACACTGTTATAGGTTTTGCCGTCGATCACGATTCTTTTTGCATTCATCACAGCCTCCGATTCCATTGGCTGATTTTATCATTTGCTGTACACTTCTCCGAACGGAGACTTTATGACCGACTTGTTATTTCAAACCGATAGTTATCTTCAGGAGTTCGATGCCGGAGTGGTATCCGTGCTGACGGAGGAACGGGCAGTGATCCTCGACCGCTCCGCGTTTTATCCCGGCGGGGGAGGGCAACCCTGCGACTTCGGCTCGTTGACGATCGCCGGCGTGGTGTACCCGGTGGATAAAGTGAAAAAGCAGGGGGATGACGTTCTGCATTTTCTCGGCGGGAGCGCGCCGATGCCCTCCGCCGGCACCGCCTCACACGGGATTTTAGACTGGGTGCGGCGACACAAGCTGATGCGCACCCACACCGCGCTGCACGTGCTATGCGGGACGGTGTTTCGCGATTACGGCGCGCTCGTCACCGGTGGAGACATGGAACCACTGAAAGGGCGAATGGACTTTGAATTCGAAACCATGCGTGGCGACCTCGTCCGTGAGATCGAGGCGGCGGTCAATAAAGAAGTGAAAGAGGCGCGGGAGATCCGAGTCAAGATCCTGCCGCGGGAAGAGGCGTTCCAAATCCCCGATCTGATCCGCACGAAGATCAACTTGTTACCCGAGGGAATCACACAAGTCCGCACGGTTGAGATCGTAGGGCTTGACCTCCAAGCCGACGGCGGAACTCATGTCCGCAACACGAGCGAAGTTGGGACGATCCGCGTAACGGATTATAAGAGCAAAGGTGCGATCAATAAACGAATTTATATCGAGATCGAGTGAAATGATGTTGACCGTTGTTTTAATGGCAGTGGATGGTATACTGCGGTTGCATGAAATATCAAATCCAATTCGTTCGACCATTTACAAAGGAGAATGCGATGAAAACCAAACTACCCATGATGCTGGCAGTGCTGGCGTTGATCATCTCGACGCTGGCTTGCTCGTTAGGCGGCGGCGAACCGACTCTGAGTAATTCGCGCGCCGCGTTCGACTCGGACGGAGTCAATATCACATCCACGTTCGGGCTTTTCGATACGGTCTATGTAGTGAGCGACCTCGATAACGGAGTGGCTGGCAATCTGGTTTCCTCCGACTGGTATGCAGAAAGCGTGGATGGCCTGGAGGCGAACTTCTTCATCGACACCGTTGAATACACAGTTGTCGACGAATCGTTCAATGGCACCGTGCATTTCTTCTTCGAGCCGCCCGATGGTGGTTGGCCCACTGGCACATACCGCGTGGAGGTATCGTTCAACGGCGTTCCCACTGCAACAGTTCGTTTCACAATTCAATAGAGATTTCTACAAATGAACAAAGACGCGCTCCGTTTGGAGCGCGTCTTTAATTCTTGGCGTAGGACAAAATGGCATTTTGTCCTACGAAAGCAACACCTGCCCGCAATACTCACACTTATCCATGCCGAGTTCGAGCGTGCCGCCGCAGTTGGGGCATTGGATCGTTTCCACTTTGATGGGGAAGCCCGCGGCTTTGAATGCGGTTTCGTTCTCTGCCAGGTCAGCGCGCAGGCGCTTGAGCCGCGCGAGGTACGCGTCGCCTGTCACTTCGCCCGATTTGCGTAAACGCTCCACATCCGCAATGGACTCTTTCAACATCCGCCGTTCGGCTTCGAGGGATTCCTTGCTCTTATCCTGGAACGACACTTTCAATTCGGGCTTTTGCGGGATGGATGCAAGGATCGCCGCAATGATCAGTATCACCGCAGAGACGATGAGTCCAACGATCAGCGGAGTGTATTGAAATCCCGGAATCGAATTGAAGTTGACCTTGTTCACTTGCACGTTGTTGTAATCTGCAATTACAACGTAGCGCTCGCCGTTTAACCTGCCTACGTCGATGCGTGTGATGCCCGTGCTGTGATTCTCTAAATTATTGCGCGAGCCATCGCCTGTGAACACTGCCACAACTCCGCTATCGTCGCCGAGGACGGCTTCTTCCGCTCCATCGCCGCCTACATCAATGCCTGAGATCTCGGTTACTTTGTCTGAGAGCGAACCCGACCACATCTGATCCACGACACCGTCCTGGATCGAATATGCCCAAACACCGCCATCCTTGCCGCCAACCACAAACTCGCGCGAGGATGGCTCGCCATTCAATTCCACCTCGCGGATTTCTGAAACTGCCTGTCCCATAGTTTGTGTGTAAAGTTGACTCCCATCCGTTGCAGAATACACAACGAATGCACCGGACTCACCACCTGTGAGGATCTCGCTGTTGCCGTCGCTGTTGAAATCGAACGCACGCATCCTTCGCAGGGACTCTTGATCCGTCTCCCAAACCGCCTGCCCATCTTCGTCCAAAACCACCAGTGAGCCGTCGTGCGCTGCCGCGGCAAGATAAACCTGACTGTTGATGCGCGCATCGTCGAGTCCGCGAATTTCCTCGCTCCCGACTTGATATTCCCACAGCGGTTGTCCGCCCAAACTCAGAGAGAGGAGTCTGCCGCTTGTGTCGCCCAAAACGATTTGGGGTCCGGCGGGGAAGCGGAGGACCGCCACGCGCGCGGGGTTACCAATGCTTAGGCTCTGCGCCAGCGTCGATACCTGTCCGTTATCGATCAAATCCACCGAATATCCCAGATCGCCCAAATAAAAGACGACCACGTCTTCGCGGTTGTCGCCGTTCACATCGCCGAGCGTTGTCTTCGGGAATTGATAATCCCGACTGAATAAGATATTTCCACTGCCATCGAAGATCGTAACGTTCTGTGTGTTTTGGATGAAGAGCTCGTCGGTATCATCTCCCATCAAGTTGATGACTTTCATGCTTTCGGCGGTGGAGTACGGTTGTGACCAAACCACATCGCCACCGAATTTTTCTGCCTTTGCAAAACCGCTGAACGAGAACAACGCGGCAACCGCCATGACAAGACAGATCAGAACGAATGCAACCACGAACGGGATGACCTTGCGAGTATTCATTTCGCCTCTTCCAAGCCCGTCATTGCGAGTGGCGCTGTAAGCGCCACGAAGCAATCTCTGTGAAAGTCAGGCTTTACTAGACGTGACGGAGATTGCTTCGTCGGGCAAAGCCCTCCTCGCAATGACGGAAGTTTAATATTAATTTGACTGCCACTCATTTATGCCGCCTTTCTTTGCAGGAGAGTATACGCAGACTTGAGAACTTGCAGAACATTCTCGTGTTCCACTTCTTCGAACGGTGAGTTGGCGACGAACGAGATGATGCCGCCTTCGGTGCTTAACTGGCTGATGGTGAACTTGCCGATGTTCAATCCTTGCTTGAATTCATTGCTGGTTTTGGCAATTTTATACACTTCGGGATTCGGCACGATGCGAACTTTCAAATCCTGCGCGGTGCCTTTGAATTTTTCGGGCTTGCTTTTCATCTTGCCGCTGATGCGACTACGCTTCCAGTAGGATTTTCGCTTCTTCGATTTTTGAATCCCTGAAATGCGCAGAACATTTCCGTCATATAGTTTTGCCTTGAGTGCCAGCCACTCATCGCGGAAGTATTCGGTGGTGCGCCCCTGTGCGTCGTTGGCGGAACGCGCCACCTTGGTGGGGAGCAGGGAACCTGTAAGGTCGAGGTGGCCCAAATAAGTGGAACCCGGCTTGAGGTCGTCGCGAAGCGTGTATAAAATGTCGCGCGTCCCGTTGTAGCGTCTGGAAAAGTCGTACGAGTCGCTTTTCCGCAAGCCGCGCGCCATTACAATGGCGGCGATCCACAGTGCGACGCCTCCTCCGGTGAAGATGAACGAAAAATAACCAAGCAAAAGCAGGATGCCGTCTATAAGCATCAAGCCAACGCCTGCAAAGAAGATAAGCAGGGGAACCCAGCGCCATTTATCGCCCGCTTTTTCTGTTTTGCCAACATCGTAGCGAAGTTTGTTCATCCCTTGTATGATCGAGGTCGGCCTGTCGGCGAGGGAGATGTAAACGGGGAGGAGTTGCTTTTTGCCAAGCGCATTGGTCTCGGTGACGCGTTTGCGCGCGGTATTCAGCAAATAGAAGAAGATGATGAGTATAAGGATGAGGAGAATCCCACCGCCGCAGACGATCGCTTCCATACTGCTCCTTTGAGGGTATCCGCTTATAATCTCGACATGCCTCGCGTGCTCTACACCGCTTTCGACATCGTACCCAGCCCGAAAGGCGCGTCCACACATATTTTGCATAACATTCGCGGGCTAGTCAATGGGCAATTTGATGTTCATTTGGTTACGCCGAACGATGGGGTGCTACCGACCGAGGATGCGGTCGAAGGGGCGCGCGTCACGCGTATTTCGCAAGACCTCTCGCAAAACTTTCTGGAACGCGCCACTCATTTTGGGAAAGCGGTTTTCAATCATCTCCTGCTTCATCCCGATTACGATGTTGTCCATTATCGCAACATTTGGGACGGGCTCGCCATCGCACAAAACAAAAACCGTTTCGGCTACAAAACACTCTTTGAAGTCAACGGACTTTCCTCCATCGAGCTCAAATATCACTACCCTGGAATTGATTCGGATTTATTGACCAAGATCAAAGAACAGGAAATTGCGACTCTTCATCTCTCGGATGCGATCGTCTGCCCTTCGAACGTGACGCGCGACTTCATCACCTCGCTCGGACTTCCCTTGAAGTTGATTCACGTGATCCCGAACGGAGTCAGCCCTTCGGACTTTTCTGCATCGCCGTTGCCGCCGCGTGACGGGCGAATCCCAACCTTACTTTACATCGGCACCCTCGCCGATTGGCAGGGATTGGAAGTTGTCATCAAGGCTCTGCCAAAGATTCTTGAGCAGAAACAAGTTCAACTCAAAATCGTCGGGCGCGGACGTTCGCGACAGAGGAAATTTTTAGCCAAGCAGATCCGCAAATTGGGGGTGGAAGAGAGCGTGATCGTCCAGCCAGCCGTGCCTCATCACGAAATCCCCGCATTGATCGCCGAAGCGGATATTTGCGTCGCGCCGCTGGGTTTTAATGACCGAAACGTCACGCAAGGTGCGTGTCCGATCAAGGTGTTGGAATACATGGCGGGTGGGCGTCCTTTGCTGGCGTCGAATTTGCCGATCGTGCGCGAACTTGCGCGCGAAGATGTGGACGCGCTGTTGTTTTCACCCAATGACCCCGACGACTTTGCCAAACAGGCGTTGACCTTGCTCGATGACTTTGAATTGTCCAAGCGCTTAGCCGACTCAGCCGCCGAGCGCGCGCTGACAAAATTCACGTGGCACGAATCGCAAAAGAGGTTGGTGAAGGTGTATGAGAAATTGTTGGTGGGTTGATTATGTGGTCCCGTCGGGGATGATCGGAAATAACGTCATGATTTCATCGGGAATTGGAAGCGGTCTGCCGGTGGTCAGGTTAACGTAAAACCACAGAGTTTGTCCTCTAGCGATCAGTTTGTTATCAGACGTTCGAACGAACTCATATCTGCGAAGCGCCCGCGAGAGTTTTTCCTCCGCGATCCACGTGCGGACTTCAAGTTCGTCGCCCAGGAAGGCAGGCGTGAGATATTCAATGCGATGTTCCCGCGCATACCAACCCGTGTTTTCGGGTTGTTTGAATTCTGGAATCGCCTGCGGATGCTTGGTGGCGGCATCCTGCATCCACTGGATATAGATCACGTTGTTGACATGACCATATTCGTCAATCGCGCTTTGAGGAACTGTGAACGTGAAAGAGAAGAGAGCTAGGGGTGGCATTCGCCAAGTTTACCGCGTTTGATCCGCGTTTCGCCACCAAAAAAATGTCGCGACAAGCCCGATTATCGAGGCGATGAATACGATGATGTAGCTGTGTGTGCCGAGCAATTCTTCGCGCGGCCCTGCCGCGCCGCTGTACAACCCAGCAACTGACCACGGGAACCAATCGCCCCAGCCTGTAATGATGGCAATTTGTGACGCGGCAACGATGAGGACTGTAAAGCCAATCGCTGCCATTTCTCCGCGCCCGAAACTAGCAACAAGGGCGATGAAAGGTAACATCGCGATCGTGAGGGCGCCAGAAAGCATGACATCACCAAATGCGATCCCCAACAGCTCAACCGACCAACCGGGAATCGAAATGAGATTTCCGACAACCAACCCGATGGCAAAGACAAGAACGATCATTGCAAATGTCCACAGCGCGGTGACAATAAATTTTGCGGCGATGATCGCTTCGCGCGGCGTAGGAACTGCAAGCAATTCTTTGGCGGTTCGGTCAGTGAACTCGCGACCGAAGACCCAGGCCGTGATGATGGAGAAGACGATCATCCCGCCGACCGCAACCGCTTGGGCGAGTACATTGAAGAATGTTTGCCAATCCGCTGTTCCTACCAGCAATTGCGCCTTGGCGCTAATCAACCCCATGGACTTGGCGGCTTCGGGGTCTTTCAGTATGATCATAAATAATCCATCCATCAACGGAGCGAGGGAGAACCCAAGCGCGGTAAACAGCGGAACCTTCGAGCGGCGGGCTTTGAGTGTTTCTGCCCAGATTGCGGAGAACAAACCCGTCATTGCGAGTCTCGCAAAGGCGAAGCAATCTCTGCCTGCGTTGAAGGTTTCAATGATGAGTCGCTCGTCAATCGCAAAAAGTAGTCTTCCAGATTTTCCTGTTCCACTGCAAGGCGAGTAGGCGCAGTCCCTGCGTTGACCAAAATGTGCGCAATGTTATCTGGGTTTTCGATTGCATATCCATCTTCAAGCACGATGGTTTCACCGTTCACCTTGAATTTATATCCTGCACTTTGCAAACTAATTTGCACGGCTTCAAGATTGCGTGCTTGTATTTCGAGTCGTTTAGCGCGCAGTTTTTCCAGTTTGTCGGCGTCGAGTTCCTCGAGCAGTTTTCCTTTGTGGATGATGCCAATGCGCGTCGCGAGTCTATCTACTTCGGTGAGGATGTGACTCGACATGAAGATCGTCACGCCTTTTTCGTTTGCGAGCGTTCGCAACAACTCGCGAATTTCAACGACGCCCGCAGGGTCGAGTCCGTTGGCGGGTTCGTCGAGGATGAGCAATTCAGGTCCATGCAACAACGCGCGCGCTAGCCCGAGGCGTTGGAGATTGCCCATCGAAAGCGTACCAGATTTCCTGTCCTCGTAGGAAGCGAGCGCGAGTCGTTCGATCATTTCGTCCACGACTTTCGCATTTTGGATTCCGTGCAAACGCCGCGCTATATCCAAATTTTCACGCACGGATAGTTCGGGATACGCCGACGGACTCTCGACAAGATGCCCGACTCGCCCCCACGGACCGCGTCCATTCGGACCGACAGCCCGCCCCAGCACTTTGACACTACCCGTGCTTGGGCGGATCATGCCTAACAACGCGCGTATCGTTGTCGTTTTGCCGGCACCGTTGAGACCAAGAAAGCCATAAATTTCGCCTGCGCCGACGCGCAGATCGATCGCGTCCACTGCGCGCACATCGCCGAATGTTTTGGTGAGTTGATTGGTTTCGATGGCGAGTTCAGGCATGTCCCCAAGTGTACACCAATAAAATCAAGTTGCTAATCAGCGACAAAAAAACAATTATGTGTCACACTGGGAAGCGCTCTTTGCGACGAAGAGTCTCCGCTTGTCATGTCAGAGATGCTTCGGGGCAACGAACGCCCCTCAGCATGACACAACAATAGGAAGATTAACTCGTCAGCGCTTTGATCTTGCCGATGAATTCATCCATGTCAAAGGGCTTGGTGATGTAATCTGTCGCGCCGACGCGTTTGGCTTTTTCTTTGCTTTCGAGATCGTCCTTCGCGCTGACGATGACGATGGGAATCTTTGCAAATTTTGGATCGTTGCGGAGAAGTTCGCACAATTCAAAGCCCGTCAAGTCGGGCATCATCAAATCGAGTGTGATCAGGTCGGGGTTTACGGAGTGCGCGGTCTCGATGGCTTTCAGGCTGTCGTTGACCGTCGTCGGCTGATGACCTTCCATGCTGACCAGCATTTGCATAAGGTTGGTGATGGTGACATCGTCGTCTACGATAAGAATTTTGGGCATATAGTTATCTTACAAGCGATGTTGGAAAATGGCAAGCCGACAAAAGTATGAGTCTCTTCGCAAATCCTTTGTGTCATTGCGAGGAGGCGTAGCCGACGAAGCAATCCCCATCCTCGCGAAAGAGATTGCTTCGCTTCGCTCGCAATGACGGATTATTGTTATGAGCCGTTTGATCTTTCTCGGTCTTTTTGAGTTTTGATCTCTCCCGCCACATATGCTTTGATCAATGCCTGAACGCACGCGGAGTCGAAGTGTGTGCCGGAATCTTTTTGCATTCGACTGAGCACATCCTCCACATCGAGTGCGCCACGGTAGGGACGGTCAGACGTCAGCGCGTCGAACACGTCGGACACGGCGACGATTCTTCCGAACAGGGAAATCTGGTCGCCCCGTAGGCTGTTGGGGTAACCCGTGCCGTCCATGTGTTCGTGATGTTCGGCAAGCGCAGGGATTTCGTTCCGCAATAAGCGCACGTTTTTCATGATCCCCGCGCCGATGGCGGGATGTTGCTTCATGGTGTTGATCTCATCTTCAGTCAAGTGACCAGGTTTGCTGAGGATGGTATCTGGGATGCCGATCTTGCCGATATCGTGCAATAGCGCGCCGATTCTCAGTTGATGAAGTACTTCTGGAGTGAGGTTCATCTGTTTGCCGATGGCTATCGAAAACTCGCTGACTCGTTGCGAATGTCCGTTCGTGTATGGGTCTTTCGCGTCAATGGAGGCGACCAAGGCTTGAATGGTATCGAGGAATAGTTCGTTCGCATCACCGTAGAGTTTGGCGATCTGGAATACAGTTGCCGCCTGCTTTGCGAGTGTTTGGAGCAGGTCGGCGTCCTCTTTGGCGAAGACCCCGTCCACGCGGTTGATGGCTTCGAGTCCGCCGATGATCTGTGGTTGGGCGGACCCAAGTTCCTGTCCGAGTTGAACCGCTTGCGTGATGAGCGGAACGGCGATCAGCGACGTAGTTGTGATTCCAGTGATGGGTTCCGCGTCTTTGAAATGCCTCTCATCTTCGTGGACGTTAGGGACGAAAATAATGTCTCCGCTTTCGATGGCGGCACCGATGATTCCCTCTCCGTGCGGGACTCGTAACACAGGAACTTGTGCTTCGCTCGATGAGATGTGCAAGACGATATCGTTTTGTTCTTCGTCAATCAGAAACAACGACGCGTGCTCGGCGTGGAGCAGGTCGCGGGCGTAACGGACGATGAGGTGGAGAACCAGGTCGCGGTCGAGGTTCGAACCGATGATCCCGATGATGTCGATCAATGCTTCGAGGCGCGCCGTCCGTTGCTGGCTGGCTTCCAAGAGCATCGCCTTTTCGATCTCGGATGCCATGCGCGCGCCGAGCATCTGCACGATCTGTAACGGGGTGTGAGAATAATTGAAAACTTGCACAACGCCGATGGGTTTGCCGCGCAAGAGCAGGGGAGTGGAAATGACGTTGCGAAGACCTTCTGAACTGCGCGACACTTTTTGCCAGCGCGGGTCATGCGCGAGGTCTTCGATCACGAGGGGTCCTTCGTGACTCATGGTCGCGCCTGCGATGCCTGCATTTGTTTTGATGCGCCTGCCAATTAAGCTGTTGTCGCTGTTAGGTCCCCGAATGACTTTGAAGACCAGTTCATCTTTTTCTGAATCAAGCAGATAGAGCGTACCCGCGTTGCCGCCGCAGATCTCGATGATGAGGTCGAGCATCTGGTTGAGGAGATCGTCCAGCTCGGTGTTGCTGGCGATCTGGTTCGCGCGGGTAAGGATTTTGTAGAGGTGTGATGTTTCGTCGTTTGGTTGTTTGCGTTTGCTTGCTTTTGCCATGAAGGGATTATACGACTGGTTCACGAGAAAACAATCTTTCGACAACCTATTTACAATCGTACTTGCACCTCCAAGTTTGACCATCCCATTCCCACGTATCTGAGAGTATGGAGTTTGGTCCATTCGAGCCACCTGTCATTACAACGACTCCACGCTTCACGTCGAATGCCATAGCTGGGTGCACCCTCGCACGCGGATCTTCCAATTCGAGTTCTTGCCATTTGGTTCCGTTCCAAATCCATGAGTCATTCAAGTTTTTAACGTTGGTCGTGATCTCTGCGCCACCAAATAAAAAGACGTGCCTAAATATTGGAATGTAAATCGCGCGTGCGCCATCGCGTGGGGAAGGCCCTGCTACCGTAATTTGTTTCCAAGTCATGCCGTTCCATATCCATGTATCTCCATACGTTGCAAATTCCTGATTCGCGAAACTATGTCCGCCAAAGAGTAAGAAGTATTCATTGGCAACATCGTAGACGAATCCCGCTGGAAAACGCGGGCTTGGTCCCTCTGTTGAAATTTGACTCCATTGATCTCCATCCCACTCCCACAAATCGTTCATCATTGTTCCAGATTGCGCACCACCAAACAAGACAACTCTTTTACGCTTTGCATCGTACGCCATGCCTGCCCCTTCTCGCAAGCCTGGTCCTTGTGCTGAGATTTGAGTCCACTGATTCCCATCCCATTCCCACGTATCTTGAAATTCCTCCTTGGCAGTTATTCCACCGTAAAGCACCAATACATCTCGATTGGAGTCATAAGTAGTACTCGCAAAATTCCTCCAGCGTGGACCGTTCGTATCTGCACTCAACAAAGACCACTGAATACCATCCCAAGCCCATAACTCGACAGGATCTTCGGCTCTTTTGCCGTTTTCAGGTCCACCGTTGATAAGAATGATCTGCCCCAATCCTTCGTGAAAGATCATCTCATGCCAGTTACCAAGTTGTAGAAAATCTTTGCGGGTTACTTCCAATGATGGCGCAATTGTAGGTGGCGAGATTGGGGTTGTAGGCGCCGAGTGGGTACCTGATGGAGTTGCAGAACCGCACCCTGCAATAAAACTTAGCAATACAAATAATCTAATCGATTGGGAATGAACGTTCATATGACCTACTCCTTCGCGTCAGTGTGATATTTATTTACACCGTTTGAAAGAGGCAGGTTCCTTATCCCGCCAGCAACGAATCCACCGCCTCTGCCAATTCCCTCAAATTGCTGACCTTCAGCACGTTGTTGCATAACGGCGCGTACTTGGGCATGTCGCTGTCACCGTGCCATAGGTAAGGAGGCTCAGGATTTAGCCAGATCGTGCGCGCGGCGCGGCGGCTCATGGTGGAGAAAATATCCAGGCGCGGGTCGTAATAATTGTTGCGCCCGTCGCCGACGATGATTAGCGTCGTCTGCCCGTTGAGCGTGTCCATATATTCGTTTTGAAAATCATTCAGCGAATAACCGAGGTCAGTGTTGTAGCTTCCGCTGGGCATACGCCACAAAACAGAAGCAATCGCTTCGTCCGCGTTGGAACCGCTGAAATCCTCCGAAATCGATTCGAGATGGTCAATGAACGCGAAGGCGTGCGTCTTGCGCACTTGTCCTTGTAGCGCGAAAAGAAAGCTCAACATCAACTCCGAACAAAAACGCATCGACGTGCTGATATCGCAGATCACCACGATCTTCGGTTTGCGCACTCGGTCTTTGTGTTTGATCTCCATCGGCACACCGTGATATTTGAGATTCGTGCGGATGGTTGCCTTCGGATCGAGCTGTCCGCTCTTTGCGCGTTTTTGCCGCAACGCGATCCGTGTGCGAAGCATAGCGGCAAGCCGCTTCACTTCATTTTGCAAAACTTTTTTATCTGCATCGCTCAACGCGTGGAATGGGCGATTGATCAAGTCCTCCATGCGTTCGCCGCGCGGTCGCTCGCTCATATTCTCGGCGATGCGTTCACCTGCGAAGCGTTCGATCTGGTCGCGCATGCCCTGCATGTTTTCCTGGATCATCTCGCGCATCTGCTCGATCCGGTCGCGGCTCATGCCCATCTGCTGGAGTTGTTCCATCAACTCTTTCAACGCCTCGCGGACTTCGGGAAACGCCAAAGCGCGCATCATCCGTTGCGCCATCCAATTTTGATAACGGAGATCGTCCACTTGATTCAGTCCGACCATCTGACCCAACGCTTCAAGTTCCGCACGGGACAGTTGCTCACCGTTCATCAGTCTTTCCATCCGCTGACGCAGATTCTCTGCGAACTGACGCAACGCCTCCGCCAGCATCCGCGCTTCTTCGGGTGTCATATCATCGGATGGATTTCCACCCATCATCGGAGGTTGTCCCGTGCCGAAGAACAACGGGAATAATTTGTCAAAGACGGGAATATCTTTCAGGTCTTTGACGAGTGTTGCGCGCAACGACAAACGGAATTCTTCGCGGTCTTGAATCCCCATGATGTCCACCGCCGAGAACGCCTCGGCGGATTCTGCCAACGACACGCGCACTCCGCTCGCGCGTAAGGCTGATATTAGTTGCAAGATGCGGGATTCCATATTGAACTTAAAGGTGCAGTGTTACTTACTGTATGGCTGTATCGTTTTCAATCCCCGCAAGGCGCGATAATGTTTGACGTTAAAGGTTGCAAGTTCTGCGTTGACGCCAATCGCTGTTTCGGCAATCAACGCGTCCAGTAAGCCGATGTGATCGCTCAAGTGGTGACCAGTAAAACTGGTCAATGCTCTGTTGCAATCATCTTCATTGGGCCAATAAAGGGCATAACCCGACAGGGCTTTTTCCAGTTGCCTTTGTTCTTTTGCATTTTGACAACCTTGTATCAATTCCATCGCAACAATCCCGGGCACCGCGATATCCCGCGCGGAGTTGAGCCATTCCCTGGCAGGCTCATAACCACGCAAAATATCCACCATCACATCGGTGTCAAGCAAAATCATCAAGCGCGTCTCCGCGTTTGAGCCTGTGCTCGAAGCTTCTGCGCGTAAATCAGACTGTCTCCGATTTCTTTCCTCTTCGACCACATGCCTACCACGCCAGAATTGAGCAGGTCTTTACCCGACATGGGTCTATTAACTTTTCTTACTCTCTCGATCAGCCGAGTGGCAAGTAATAGTTGTTCACTGGGCGTCAGACGGTCTGCTTGTTTTAGCAATCTTTCAAATGTATCTAAAGCCATTTTTACTCGCTTCCTGAGTTTACTCGTTGATAGATGGATGATCAACACAAACTGGTACTTGTGTTCTATAAGGTACACTCCAGCTCAACGTAATTATAAACCTTTGCGAATTTTAGTTCCCAGAAAACTTCCCAAACTCATCCGTCCTTGGCTTGGGCGGCGGTGGGGGGTTGATGTATTGTCGTTTCGCCTTTTGCAAATCCGCTTCGTGTTTCAATAGCACGGAAATTGTATCCTCCAGCGTATCCTTATCCAAATTGGACGCGTTCAACGCCACAAGAGCATTTGCCCAATCCAACGTCTCGCTGATAGACGGCGACTTGCGCATGTCTCCTTTGCGGAGGCGTTGGACAAATTCCACCGCTTGCTGGGCAAGTTTGGGGTTGAGGTCAGGGACCTTCAATCGCACAACTGCAAGTTCTTCCGTCAGCGTCGGGTAGTCAATGAACAGATACAAACACCGCCGTTTCAATGCTTCAGAAAGTTCGCGTGTGTTGTTGGATGTGAGAATTACGAATGGACGATGCTTTGCTGTGAGCGTTCCCAGTTCGGGGACGGAAACTTGAAAATCACTCAACACTTCGAGCAAAAAGGCTTCGAACTCGGCGTCGGCGCGGTCAATTTCATCGATTAGCAACACAGATGGTTGCTCGCTCAAAATTGCTTTCAACAATGGACGTTGCAAGAGGAAACGCTCGGAAAAAAAGACATCTTCCTCTTTGGCAAGTTTGTCCGCGGCTTCGGTCAGGGATTCCGCTTTACCAAGCGTATCGTTCAATTTGTCGCGTAGCAGTTGTGTGTACAGCAACTGCTTGGAATATTCCCACTCGTACAACGCTTTGGATTCATCCAACCCTTCATAGCATTGCAAGCGGATCAGTTCGCGTCCCGTCGCGCCTGCGATTGCTTTGGCGAGTTCCGTCTTGCCGACGCCTGCGGGTCCCTCTGTGAGAAGCGGCTTGCCTAGTTTCTGCGCGAGATACACGATCGTCGAAATTTCATTCGAGGCGATATATCTTTGTTTGTTCAACTCCGATTTAACAGAGTTGGTTGAGTCGAAAAGATTAGTCATTGTGCTCCCAGAGATTCTTCAACGGTTCGATCTGTTTCCAGCCTTCCCCCTTGTTTACATGTTGGACTTCCAGTTCGGTGAAGTAATCATCCAGAACGGCGGCGCGTTCCTGTGCCAGCGGCGGGACACAATAATCTTCTTCCTCCCAAGTTGCCACGCCTTCTGCCTGCCAGCGGGCTTTGTCGAGCCCCATTTGCAGAGCCTGCCCAAACGGGCGCATCGCGCGGATCTCGCCTGAGTCGAGCCATTTGCGGAGGTCATTCATTTTCGATTGGATCGGTCTGGCAGTGACCAAGTAATACGCCATACGGACCTTCCTTTTTGATTTTCACTCTCACCTGAGGTAGTGTCATTCTCCCGAAAAATATCGGGACGATGTGAGCGGAGCGGAGAATCTCTGAGATTATCGTAGAGACCCTTCGCTATCGCTCAGGGTGACACAAC
>CAZQES010000063.1:0-20412 GCA_964591425.1 uncultured Anaerolinea sp. | reverse complement strand
TCCAACTCGCCCGTCATGGCGAATAGCAATCCATTTTGGATCTCTTCGACCACTTTCTGGTCAACTTCATTGTAGGAATGTCCCAAAATAATGGGACCGAACGCCATGCGATAATCAATGTATTTCTTTCCATCCACATCCCACAGATATGCGCCTTTGGCTTTTTCCACATACGGCGTGATCCCCTCTCCCCAAAACCGAAAATTGGAATTGACGCCCAGCGGCATCACTTCCATCGCGCGTTTCTGTAACGATTGCGTCTTTGCACCAAACATGAATTCTCTCCTTTATTATGTCATTGCGAGGAGGACTTTAGTCCGACGAAGCAATCTCCTTTTCAATACGGAGATTGCTTCGTCGCAACCCCGAATAGCATCGGGGCAGGCGAGCAAGAGCGCTCCTCGCAATGACACAGTTTTTTACGCGGCTTCTTTTTCAGAAATCTCGCGGAAAATATTTTCAGGTACACGCCACTGGTACACGTCCTTCAACACCAGTGGCACAATGGATGTCGTCGTCTTGCGCACACCGGGCACTTTGCGAATCACTTCGGTCACAAAATGGTAAATTTCAGACGTATCCTTCGCCACCACTTGAATGCTGATGTCATTCTGCCCGATCGCACATGCCACGTACGTCACATTCTCAAACTCCGCCATGCGCTTCGCCACATCCAGAATCAAATCCGACTCCACTTCGAGCCAAACGTCGGCTTTGATGGTCAATCCAAACGCCTCGGGTCGAATCACCGCGCTGATACGGATGACATCCTCGTCGATCATCCGCTCGATGCGGTAACGGATGGCGCGCTCCGAAATGTCGCCGATCCGCCGCGCCAACTCCGAAGCGGACATCCGTCCGTCTTCCAAGAGCAAATTGACGATTTTCACATCTATTTTGTCGAATTCATACATGAATACCTTATTTCGCTTCCGATTCGTGCAAGATTGCGCCGAATTATGCCCGACGTATGAAGCGGCGTCAAGGATAATGTGAAGCCCGACAGGTTTCATCTCGATCGAAACGCGGCACACGGAAACTTATCAGGCTTGTGAATGAACGAGAGGACTGAATCAACCGTCCCTTCCGCGCGACGCGAGCGCTTCATCCGACGAGTGAAGTTGATTCGCTGCCTCGGCATTTGTCTCCGCTTACGCGGGGTCCGCTCCGAGATGTCAAAAATGTACAAAATTTCACATTGACGCAACCCTACGCGGCAGATATAATCGTTTTTCGGCACGATTTGAAAACAGGAGCATAAATGACAACACCAGATCTCGCGCCCGCCGCGGCGCTTGAACCCAAAACAAAACTTAGCGGAAAAATTTTAAAGACCACGCTCGCCGGCGCCCTCGTCGATGTTGGACAAAACATCCCGGGCGTCCTCCACATTTCGCAATTGAGCAAAGACTCGGTGAACAAAGTGGAAGATGTTGTGAAGGAAGGACAGACTGTGGATGTGTGGGTGCGACGCGTGAAAAAAGATCGCATCGAACTGACCATGGTGCAGCCTCTTGCGTACGATTGGAAGGAACTCGAACCCGAGATGATCGTGAAAGGAAAAGTGATACGGCTCGAACCGTACGGCGCGTTCGTTGAGATCGGCGCAGAACGCCCTGCGATGATCCATGTGAGCGAGTTGACTCAGGGGTATGTGAAGACCCCCAGCGAAATCGTCAAAGAGGGCGATGAAGTCGAAGCGAAGGTCATCAACGTGGATCGCAAGAAGAAACAAATCAAGTTGAGCATGAAAGCACTCCAGACGGAGATCGAAGAACTCAAACCCGCTCGCGAAGAAAAAAAGGGTAAGCGCGCTCACAAAAAAGAAACGGCTGAAGTCGTTGAAAAGGAAGAACCGAAGGAACCCGAAATGACGGGGATGCAGATCGCATGGCAGGAAGCCATGAGCAAGGCAAATGCCGAAAAAGCCTTCAGGGTGAAGAGAGCAAAATCAGGTCTTTCAGCGGAGCAGGAGGAAATCCTCAACCGCACGCTCGAAAAACGCCTCCCTACCGGTGGATAGAAAACAAACAGCGAGTCGGAAACGGCTCGCTGTTTGTTTATCGCTTAACCCCTTGCCGCGAATTACGCAAATTTCACGAAAATTCTCGAATTCATGTTAATTCGTGAAATTCGCGGCTAAGACTTCGCCCGAAAAGATCATCAACTAAATCTTCGCGGGCTTATCGGTTAAGATTTTTCTTCTTCAAGTTCCCGCAAAAATTTCTCTTTGTTGGCAGAACGTGCGGTTTTACCGCTCGAGGTCTTTACGATCCACTTCGGGTCAACGACTTTCACGTAACGCAAGGCAATTGCCGAGTTCTTTGTCACATGCAAGCGGATGGCATCTGCCACTTTTTGTTGCTCGACTGGGTCACTAGAATCCACCTCGGCAATGACGACAACATCCTCCGTCCCTTCCTCCTCGTTGAACATGCCGAACGCTACCGAACGCCCCGCATGGACGCCGGGTACTTCGTAGGTTAGTGCTTCCAGATCCTGCGGGTACACGTTTCTCCCGCCGACGATGATCATGTCCTTTTTGCGACCCGAAACAAATACCTCCCCCTCGGAGATAAAGCCATAGTCACCGGTTAGATACCAGCCTTCGTGAAACGCCTGTTGTGTTGCATCCTCCCGGTGATAGTAACCGGTCAACATGCAATCGCTTTTCATCGCAATCTCACCGATCGCACGGTCGGGCAATTCGGTTCGACTTTCATCCAACACTTTCACTTTGACATTTTCCAACGGTCTCCCTGACGACATCAACTTCATGGTGGGATGAAGATTGGAGTCAGAAACCAACTTGGCTACACGCTCCGACATAAACGCTTCACGATCGATCTCAAGGACAGCTGGCTCACCCCCTAGCAGACTCTGCGTCACTGCGAAAACATTTTCTGCCATCGCATATGAAGTCTGTAACGCTTCAAATTTCAATCCATAACCTTTGAACTTTTCGTAAAATGCTCGGTGACTCTCCCATCGGACAGGTTCCGAGCAATTGATCACCGCTCGCCATGAAGTTAAATCCACGCCTTCGAGATGCCTGTCACGGATTTTTTGCGCACAGAAGTTGTAGGCAAAATTGGGGAGCCACGATATTGTGCCGCGATATTTCGTTACGGCGTGCATCAGTTTATACGGCGCGCGCACCCAGTCAAAAGGCGACTGCAAAACAAGATGAATTCCTGAGAGGATGGGCATGATGAATCCAGCGATCAATCCCATATCGTGATACAGCGGGAGCCACGAAACGACTACGTCGTTCTCAGTTAAATTCAATGCTTTGCCATACGCATCGAGTTGATTGAATACCGCCTGATGCGATAGCGCGACTCCCTTTTGCAAGCCCGTTGTCCCTGAGGAGTGTTGCAGAAGTACGATATCTTCAGGTTTCCGCTGGAAACCATCCAGTGAGTCAAAATTCAACTCGGTTTGCTTCTCCACGTTTTCAGCGACGATCACCTCGCGAACCGAATCCCCCTCCTGTAACGCAGTGCGGACTTCCGATTCAAATCCAGAATATGTGATCAGCGCGGCGGGCTGTGTAACCGAGATCAACGCGGACAAATCCGCGCGATAACGCTCAGGAGAAAGTTTCTCCGTGAGAAAGGGCATGATGGACGGAATCGCACCGTGCAGAATCGCACCCCAGAAGGCGTAGACTAAATCCTCTCCGTGCTGGAGGATCAGAACAACGACTTCACCGGGCTGGATTCTCGCCATGCGTAACGCGCGTGCAAATGAGTCCGCCCCGCGCATGAGCCGATCCATCGTGATGGATAAATCGTCCGCGTTGGAGAACTGCAAGGTGAGCGCGACCCGGTTGGGCGTCCGCGCGTGAAGCGATTTGAGTCTTTCAGGAAACGTTGTCATTTCTTGCGGGATTCTATCAGCGCCGCGAGTTGGGTCAACGTGTCAAATGTATTTGCGTTCAATTCTGTGTCTTCGATGCGGACACCGAAAGTATCCTCGACAAACAGCGCGACATCCATCAGTCTGAACGAATCGATCAAGCCGCTGGAGATCAGCGATTCATCGGCGGCGATCTTTCGACTGGGTTGTTTGAGAATTTTTTCCGCGAGAAAATTCGATAATTGTTCGATCATGCTCTCTCCTACTGCGCCGAGCGCAAGTATGCTTCCATAAATTCATCGAGATCCCCGTCGAGCACGGCTTGCGTGTTACCCGTTTCGTGATCGGTGCGATGGTCTTTGACCATCTGATACGGATGCAAGACATACGAGCGGATCTGACTCCCCCACTCCGCTTTGGTGTATTCGCCGCGCAGGACTGCCCGTTCTTCCTCTTTTTCCGCCTGCCTCAGCTCAAGGAGGCGCGCACGCAAGATGCGCATGGCAAATTCGCGGTTCTGCGACTGTGAGCGTTCATTCTGACAAGTGACGACAATTCCCGTTGGGATGTGTGTAAGCCGCACGGCTGTTGCGTTCTTTTGCACATTTTGTCCGCCCGCCCCCGACGAACGAAAGACATCCATCTTGATCTCGCTCGGGTCGATTTGAATATCCGCTTCGTCCATCGCGACCTGCGGAAGGATTTCTACGAGCGCGAATGACGTATGACGGCGGTGTGCCGAATCGAATGGCGAAAGGCGCACAAGGCGATGGACGCCTTTTTCGGAGCGAAGATACCCAAACGCGAATTCACCGTCCACTTCGATGGTTGCGCTTTTGATGCCCGCTTCCTCACCAGGAGTTGTATCAAGGATTTCTGCCTGGAAGCCGCGATCTTCTGCCCAACGCAAATACATTCGTTGCAGCATCGCCGCCCAATCCTGCGAGTCTGTTCCGCCCGCCCCCGCGTGGATGGCAAGAATCGCGGAATCGTGATCGTACTTCCCCGAAAGCATGGCGGTGAACGAGCGTTTTTCAAGTTCAGCTTCAAGCGCGGAGATTTCAGTTTCCAGTTCCCCGCGCAGGCTCTCGTCATCCAGTTGCGCGAGCTCGAGCGCGTCGTGTAAGCGGCGCGAGAATCCACCCCACGATTCAACTTCGGTTTTCAAGGCGTTGTGCTGCTTCATCAACCCCTGCGCCCGCGAGGGATTGCTCCACAGGTCAGGGGATTCTATTTCTTTATCGAGTTGGGAAAGTTGCGTTTCCTTTGAAGCGAAGTCAAAGACGCACCAGTAACTGCTGGGTTAAGTCTTGCAAGGGTTTGAGGCGATTGACGAGGTCTTGCATTGAATCTCCTTTACTCATCTTCGTCATTGCGAGCCCGAAGGGCGAAGCAATCTCCCTCACTGTCTTGGGGATTGCCTCGTCGGGCATTGCCCTCCTCGCAATGACGATTCATTTTCCTAAAATTCCATCTACAAACGCGTCTGGGTCGAACGGCGTGAGATCTTCTGGTTTTTCGCCGAGACCCGCAAACAGGATCGGCAAACCGAGTTCGCGTTGGATGGCAAAAACAAATCCACCGCGCGCGGATGAGTCTAACTTGGAAATAATCACTCCCGTCACGCCGACCGCGTCTTTGAAAGCCTTTGCCTGTTGCATTGCATTTTGTCCTGTCGTGGCGTCGAGCACCAGCCACACTGCGTGCGGAGCGCTAGGCAGAGCCTTGCCGATCACGCGGTGGACCTTCTTCAGTTCTTCCATCAAGTTGAAGCGCGTATGCAAGCGACCAGCGGTATCCACAATGACAAAATCGACGTTGCGCGCCGCACCGGCTTGCACGGCATTGAATGCCACCGCGCCCGGGTCCGACTCCGGTGCGCCGGAGATCACATCCGCCCCGAGGCGTTCACCCCAAACTTGCAGTTGATCCACAGCCGCGGCGCGGAAGGTATCCGCTGCGCCGAAGAGGAGCGATTTCCCTTCCGCTTGAAAACGCTGACCAAGTTTGGCGATCGTCGTCGTCTTGCCGGAGCCGTTGACACCAACCACCATGATCACGGACGGTTTGTTCGTCCACGTCAAAACAGGAGGAAGGTCGAGGCGTGAACGCAATTCATCTCGAAGGGCACGCGAAAGTTCATCGGAGCGAGTCAAGCCGCGGTCGCGAACGAGGCGGCGCAGTGAATCCAAAACGCTACCAGCGGTTTCGATTCCAAGATCCGCTTGCACGAGCAGGGCTTCCAACTCATCCCACGTAGCGGTCGTTATTTCTGTAGC
This sequence comes from uncultured Anaerolinea sp., assembly GCA_964591425.1. Lineage (GTDB taxonomy): Bacteria > Chloroflexota > Anaerolineae > Anaerolineales > Villigracilaceae > Defluviilinea. The sequence continues at coordinate 14,272 of CAZQES010000063.1, read as the reverse complement.
GCCAAGCAGGTTCGCAATACGCCCAAACGCGGACTTGCTGGTCTTTGCCAGCCCGGTCTTCCACTTTGTAAATAGGTCGGTCACGACGGGCGATTATATCATGCGGGTTTGTGTTATACTCGTTTCGCATTTCAAAGAAAAGGATGAATTGGAAAGAATATGTTGAACGAACCGATCCATGTTACCGACGATACGTATGAACAAACTGTTTTGAAGTCACCGACTCCGGTGATCGTTGATTTTTGGGCGCCGTGGTGCGGACCCTGCAAGATGGTCGCGCCGATCCTCGATAAATTTGCCAAAGAGTACGAAGGCAAACTCATCGTCGCCAAGATCAACACCGATGAAAATCAACAATGGATGATGAAATACGGCATTCAGGGAATCCCGACCATGCTGTTCGTGGCGAACGGCAAGATCGTGCACCGTCAAGTTGGCGCATTACCCGAGCGAATGCTGCGCGATACCGTGGCGCAATTTTTGGAGACGGTTTCCTCGTCCTGATCACAAGGAGGCGCGATGAAGAAGATATTCCCCATGCTGGCGGTTGTCTTGGTGATCGGCGCCTGCCTGCCGAGCGGATTTCCCGGCGCCGCAACACCGACAGCGCTCATTCAAGCGACATCCACATCTTCTTCGGTCGCGCCGACGGAACCGATTCCTTCCACGGGGACGCCTGCTCCGGTTGAATTTACAGTAACACCCGTGATTTCCTCCTCGACCGCGTCGCTCACGACTCCCCCCAACCTGACCGCGACACTGGCAACCTCTACCGACCTGCCCCCAAGGTCTTACTGTCACCTCGACTGTGACATCCGCACCCGCAGGGGTATCCTTGACTCCCACGCTCGGTATCTTGAAATATGGAACTCTTCCCCCGGCGGTGCCGTTCAATACCATAACCTTGTGGAACCGCTCGAAAGCACAGGCTTACATTTCGCTTCAGGTAACCACGAACGAGGGCTACTTCACCATCATCGAATACCCCGTTGAGGGACAGGTCCGCGTCAAGGCGCCTCTGGGAAGTTACCTCTACGTTGCTTGGGTAGGCGGAAACAAAATGACCGGTTCCTTCCGTCTTACCTCCACCGACAGCCTTGTCATCACGCTATTCAAGGACAAGGTCGTAATTAAATGAATAAGGAATTAGTGCTTGAAAATGAAACGAAGATTATTGATCCTTGGTACGATATTGTCGCTTGCACTGAGCGCGTGCGGCGGCGAACCAGCCGCGCCCACGCTTAGTTCCGCCGATGTCGGTGCGACGGCTCAAGCGGCGGCGTTTACCATGATCGCCGAAACGCAAGCCGCCATCCCAACCGATACGCCTCTCCCTCCCACAGCAACATTCACATCGACGCCGTTTCCAACCGAAACACCGACATCGACACCGACGGTAGATCCGGCAATTCCCACAACCACCTTTACGCTCGCACCTCAATCCTCTGCGCCGACACAGCAGAACGATTGCAACAAGATTCTCACCGCGTGGCAGGGTCCTACGGTAAAGTTCATTGTAGAAAATGAAACCAAGCCGAAGGGCACGATCGTATTGTCCATGTACGTGACGACAAACCTCGGGGAATGTGGATATATTCCGGTCTACGGAAGTTCGTTCAACGGACCCGAGGGGTTTTATAGCGCCGGCGCGTTCGTGGACGGAAAGAAGGATTTCAAGGTTTTTGGAGCTTTCGCCATCAGCGGCGGAAGTTGGAGCATCATCGTTCGGAACGAACAGATCGTAGCCAAAGGCGGATGCTACCCGAATTGTTGATGATAACGTTCAGGAGAAATAAAAAAATGAAACGACTTAGCACGATTTTGTGGATACTGATGATCGCAACCATCCTGCTCACCGCGTGCGGCGGTGAGGAAGCGCCTCCCACGTTGAGCGTGGCTGATGTGCAATCCACGGCTGTCTCTGCGGCGTTGACGATCGTGGCTCAAACACAGCAGGCGATTCCCACCAACACACCGCTCCCCCCAACTGAAACTCCCACCTCCATGCCGCAGGCAACCAACACTCCCTTTGAATTACCCACCCTTGCGGTCACAGCCACGAACACGTCGGCAAGCGCCGGTGGCGATTTCTGTGCAACACGCGTCCTTAGCGCTCCCAAAGGCAAGGAAACAAAAATTCTTATCGATAACCAGACGAAATACCCCGTTCAGGTCTCGTTGTACCTGAACAGGACCGAACTGGACGAATGCGGATATCGCGGGTACAGCCTCGGCAAGAACGGCTCATTGCTTATCAGCGACCTCGTGTATGGATGTTACAACCTCTGGGCGTGGAGCACGGATCCCAAGAAAACCTTCAATTCATCAGGGTATGGCTGTGTCAACAACCCCGACAAATGGACCTTCGAGATCAGGGAAGAGTTCATAAAGTTCGTTGGACCATAAATATTGAAATTGATCGTTAGCGCAATCGGCAAGCCTTTTTCAGGCTTGCCGATTTTGTTTAATAGCGGATGTCTTCCGGTTTACTCACAGATTCGATACGCGCGTTCGTGAGTTGGATCAAGTCTGCAACGAGCAGTTTGATGTTCAACCCCCTCTGCCCGCCGGAGACATGAATTTCTGTGAAATTCTGCGCGGATGAATTGATGATCACTTGAAATCCTTTGTTGAGCAGGGCGAGCGGTGAAATGCCTCCCGCCTGCAACCCGGTAATTTGTTCAGCTTCTTTTTCCGTCGGCAGGTGAACTTTCTTTTCCCCCAGGGCAGATGCCAGTAACTTTAGATCCACCACTGAATCGCCGGGGACCAAGACCAATAAAGGTTTTTTGGGCTTTTCCCTCAACACGACGATCGTCTTGAAAATGGATGCCGGATCGGCGTTGAGCAGGCGCGCGGTCTCCTGTGCGCCGCGCTTCTCCGCGGTAAGTTCATACGCCGTGTATGGAATTTTACGCGAGTCAAGCAGGCGTGTAACGTTATTGACGATCGCCATCGAATGATACTCCTTGAAACAGTCTACCTCACAAGTTCTTGACGTAGTTGCACTGCGTCGAAGCAGGCGGCAGTGAAACTACCTCCTGTACTTTCATGCCAATTGTAATTGGGTTGTAAAATATTTCACGGCGGCGTAGTACAATTTCACTTATGAAATCGGTGCCGACCGCCATTCCGCTCGAAAAATTGATGGAACAACTCCCCGAATCGTACAGCACCACCGAACGGGAGTTGATCCAGCGCGCCTACGCAATGGCAGAGGCGGCTCACAGCGAACAAAAACGCAGTTCCGGCGAGCCGTACATCAATCACTGCGTTGCGGTAGCAAGCATCCTTGCGGACCTGCGCGTTCCCTCGGAAGTGATCGCGGCGGCATTGCTTCACGATACCGTGGAGGATACGAACGTAACGCTCGGCGATATTCGCCGTGAATTCGGTGAGACGATTTCCATCCTTGTGGACGGTGTGACAAAACTGACCAACCTGCCGCGCGTTTCACGGGGAGATCAACATGCAGGAAAAGCGGATCAGACCGACGGGGAGGATGATTCGGACATCGTCCATTCGGGCAACGGCCGCGGGCGTAAACGCGACCTCGCCTCTGAAACGCTCCGCAAGACGTTCCTCGCCATGGGCGACGATGTGCGCGTGGTGTTGATCAAACTTGCAGACCGAGTGCACAACATGCGCACGCTCGGGTACATGCCCGAAGCAAAACAAAAGCGAATCGCGAAAGAAACGCTCGACATCTTCGCGCCGCTGGCAAACCGCCTCGGCATCTGGCAGATCAAATGGGAATTGGAAGACCTCGGTTTTCGATACCTCAACCCGGAAAAATATAAAGAGATCGCCGAGCAATTGCAAGAGAAACGCCCAGACCGCGAAAAACAGATCGGGGAGATCAACGAGAAACTCATCAAGCTTTTGGAAAGCCATAAGATCAACGTACAAGTGAGCGGAAGACCCAAACATATTTATTCCATCTTCAAGAAGATGACGCATAAAGGGAAATCCTTCGACCTTGTCCGCGATGTGCGCGCCATGCGCCTTATCGTACCAGATGTGCCATCCTGCTACGCCGCGTTGGGAGTGATTCACACCACGTGGCGACCGATCCCCGGCGAGTTCGACGATTACATCGCCGCGCCGAAGGAAAACTTCTATCAATCCCTGCACACGGCGGTCATTTATGACGATGGACGCCCGCTTGAGATCCAGATCCGCACGCAGGAGATGCACGAGAACGCGGAATACGGAATCGCCGCGCACTGGAAGTACAAGGAAGGCGCGCGCCGCGATAAATCGTACGAACAGCGCATCAACTGGCTGCGCAACATGATGGAATGGAAGACCGACGTGCACGACGCGCAGGAATTCGTCGAAAGCATGAAGACGGACGTGTTTCAGGATCGCGTGTACGTCTTCACGCCGCGCGGCGATATCTTCGACCTGCCGGTCGGTTCGACCCCCATTGACTTTGCCTATCACGTCCACACCGACATCGGTCATCGCTGTCGCGGCGCCCGCGTGAACGGGAAACTTATCCCGCTTCACCAAGAATTGAAAACCGGCGATCAGGTCGAGATCCTGACCGCGAAGCGAGGCGGACCCAGCCGGGATTGGTTGAATTCGAACCTCGGGCTCGTCAAAACACAGCGCGCCCGTTCGAAGATCAAAGCATGGTTCAAGAAACAGGAGGATGAACAAAATCTCTCGCAGGGACGCGTTGCCCTCGAGCGCGAGTTGCAACGACTGGGCATCCCCGAAATCAATTTCGAAAAGATGGCGCGTGAACTGGGCTTCAAGATACCGGACGAGATGTTCATTGCCATCGGGTGCGGCGATCTTTCGCTGAGCAAGGTCATTCGGCTGATGGAGGAGACCGAAGAAACAGCAGATATCCTCGAAGTCACCACAACTACGCCGAAAAAACATGCAAGCGATGTCGTCCAAGTGGTGGGGCTGAAAGGTTTGCTTTGGCAAATGGCAAAATGCTGTAACCCGATGCCCGGCGATCAGATCATTGCCTACATTACGCGCGGGCGCGGGGCGACGATCCATCGGCAGGACTGCCCGAACATTCTGCACCGCGATGATACCGAAAGACTCCTGCAAGTGGATTGGGGAACCGCCGAACAAACCTTTGCTGTGCCCGTCACTGTCAAAGCCTACGACCGCGAAGGATTGTTGGGCGATATTTCAACATTGCTTCAAAACGAAGGTGTGAACATCGCGAATGTCGCGGTCAGTTTCAACCGAAGTGTGGCAGATCTGCGGTTGGTCGTCGAAGTGCGCGACCTCGAACAATTGAGCCGCGTGCTCACGCGCATCGAAAGTGTGCCGAACGTGCTCGAAGCACAACGGACAAAGCCGGGGTAAATTCTATTTACGATTGACGATTTTCGATTGACGATTGTCCTTTGCAGTATAATGTCGCCGCTTCAACTATGTCACTTCTGAGTGTCAGCGAAGCGCGCGAGCGCATCCTCTCCCGCTTTCAACCCGTTACAACCGAAACTCTGCCACTTGCAGATTGTTTGAACCGCGTCCTCGCGCGCGATATAGCCGCGGCGGACGATCTTCCCCCGTTTGACAATTCCTCCATGGATGGATTTGCCGTTCGATCTGCCGATGTTGCGGATGCAAGCCCCGCGTCGCCGCGACGGTTGCGCGTGGTCGCAGACATCCCGGCGGGATTCGCGCCGACGATTTCCATTACACCCGGTGAAGCCGCGCGCATTATGACCGGTGCGCAAATGCCCGCCGGGGCAGACGCGGTGATTCCCGTTGAAGAGACGGATTTTCAAAATCGCGATGCGGGTTCGACTCCGCCGCAGTTCGTCGAGATTCACAAACCGATCGTCGCTGGCGGAAACATCCGTCCGCGAGGCATGGATGTGCGCGCCGGCGAGGTTGTCCTTCGCAAGGGCCGTGGACTCAACCCTCAAGATGTAGGTCTGCTCGCTGCTGTGAGGCTCGCACAAGTGGAAATATATCGCAAGGCACGTGTAGCGCTATTTTCTTCCGGAGACGAGCTCCTAGATGTGAATGCGCCGCTCGAGCCGGGAAAAATCCGCGATTCGAATTCGTACATGCTGGCGGGCTTGGTGCAATCTACAGGATCGGAGATCATCAAGCTAGGTGTGGCAAAAGATAATTTCGATTCAGTCAAAGCTCTGCTCAATCAAGCGGCAATCTTGAAAGCGGATCTGATCCTCTCTTCTGCCGGTGTGAGTGTGGGCGCGTTCGATTTTGTGAAAGACGCTCTCGAATCGAGCGGCACAATGGATTTTTGGCGCGTCAACATGCGTCCGGGTAAACCGCTTGCTTTCGGTGACTACAAAGGGATTCCGTTCATCGGCTTGCCGGGGAATCCTGTGTCGGCGTTTGTAGGATTCGAAGTGTTCGTGCGTGCGGCGCTGGGGAGGCTGAGCGGCTTAGGCGGTGGGAGCAGGCATACCGTCCGTGTGCGATGCGAAGAGGAGATTCAATCCGATGGGCGCGAGAGCTATCTGCGAGCCCAAATCCGCGAACGGGATGGAATCCTAATTGCGCGCCTGACCGGTCATCAAGGCTCGGGCAATCTACTCTCGCTGGTACAGGCAGACGCTTTACTTATTATTCCCGCTGGTGTAAAATGCGTGCCTGCTGGTCAGGAAATCAACGCATGGATTCTATGAGGCGACATGGATAAACGGCTTTCACAACTGGCAATTGCGCTCACGATCATCGGTCTGCTCGTTTCTATTTATATGACGATCTATAAGATCACCTCAAACGAAGCCATGTGCGTTGGTTCAAAGGATTGCTCGGTGGTGAACGCCAGCCGGTATTCGGAAGTGAACGGGATTCCGGTGGCGGTGATCGGCGTGGCAGGATACCTCGCCCTGCTGGCTGTGCAGTGGCTCGAACGAAAACCCGGCTTTTTTCAACAGAACGGCACGATGATCTTCTTCGCGATATCGGTCACAGGCTTTCTCTTCACGTTGTACCTGATCTTCCTCGAAGTCGCGCTGATCAAAGCCTATTGTCCATTTTGCATCACATCACAGGCGGCTATGACTCTGATATTCATCATTTCCGTCATCCGCCTCATCAAACAACCTTAATCAGGAGGAGAGAATGCCCCGCATCAAGTGTCATTACGCAGATTGTGTTTTTTTGGATGAAGGTTATTGCAGTGCCGCGGCGGTCGAGTTAGATCCAGACACCGGTTGCGCCACCTATTCGCCCAGTGATGATGCCGCGGCGAAAGAGGATTGGGACGAAGAGGAAGGGGAAGAATGGGAGGAAGAGGATGAAGAGGAAGACGATGAATTGTGGGACGAGGAAGAAGACGAGTTCTAACGCTTCATTTCCAAATTGAAATTTGATTCACCATCGCAGGGGCGGACGCACAGGTCCGCCCCTACTGTTTTAACGAATACAGTAACACACCTGCCGCAACGGCAAGATTCAAAGAACTCACCCTCCCCTGCATCGGCAGGGATACGGTAACGTCGCAGGCGTTGGTTTGCCCGGCTGAAAGTCCCTTCTGTTCGTTACCCAACAACAAAATCCAGGGGTTGTTCGGCACGAGGGTTCGATAATCCACATCCGCGTGGGCTGAGGTGCCGATGAGTTGAAACTTCCCTTCACGCGCCCATATCAAAAATTCTTCGAACGATGCGGATACAACTGGTTTCCAAAATATTGCCCCCATGCTTGAGCGGATTACGGTCGGGTGATACATATCCACACCGCCGTCCAGCAAAAACAGCGCGCCCGCGCCGACGGCGTCCATCGTGCGGAGAATCGTCCCTACGTTGCCGGGGTCTTGGGGTGAAACAAGCGCGACGCAAACTTTGGGAGACTGAAGACTGGAGAATGCAAATTGCCTTTGGCGAATAACGCCGACAATTCCCTGCGGATTCTCCTTGTCAGCCAGCGATTCCATCACGTCCGCCGAGACAGGCTGAGGCTTTTCGCCGAGGCGGGCGATCAAATCCGCGGCAAATTTACTCGTCAACAGCTCGGGCGCGTAGAGCAGGGATTCCACATCCCAACCAGACTCCACCGCTTCACCTACCTGATGGATGCCTTCCACGAGGAAGAGTCCGCTTTCAACGCGCGCCTTCTTCTGGCGCAACGCGCGCGCCTGTTTGATCAGCGGATTACTCAAGCTTGTAATTACAGGTTTGGCCAAAAGTCATTCCCCTGCAACGACGATCAACGTACCTACCATGCCAGAGGCGATGTGACCTTCCGTCCGGCAGACCACTTCATACTCTCCGGGCTCTGTGGGTGCAGTGAAAGTCACGTTGAAATCACCGCCGGGCTGTATGTCTTTTTCCTGCCAGTACACGTTCGCATCATCATCGTCTTCATAGGTCGCGCCTGCGGTAGTGCCAAGATCCATGATAATGAAGTTATGCACGACGACGCCATTGTTCACTACATTAAGCGTGATCTCCTGCCCCGCAGGCACAACGAACTCATTCGGTGAAAATTGGAAGTCGGTCATGATCACGTTGATTTCAGTGGAAGGCGCTTTTTCTCCGCAAGATGCCAGGCTGAGATTTACGAGCAATAAAAATACAAGCAGGATCTTCTTCATGAGGCTCTCCTTTGTATGAAACGCCCGGCTATTGTAATATAATTCAATCCAACAAAGATAGCTCCCATGACCTCCTTCGCTCAAACCAAAACAAATCGCTACTGGAATTACGCACTCTGGCTCGCGCTGTTCACGATCCTTTACAACCTGATGGAGGGTCTGATCTCGATCTCGTTCGGTATCAGTGACGAGACCCTGACCCTCTTCGGCTTCGGCGTGGATTCGTTCATCGAGGTCCTGTCGGGTATCGGGATTCTCGCCATGGTATTGCGGATTCGCGGACACCCCGACACGCCTCGTTCGCAATTCGAGCGGACCGCACTCCGTGTGACCGGCGCTTCCTTTTACCTGCTGGTTGTTGGGCTTGCCCTTTCCGCCATATACAACATCTTCATTGGGCACAAACCCGAAACAACAATTCCGGGCTTGATCATTTCAATCATTTCGATTGCCGTAATGTCGGCTCTCGTGGCAGGCAAACGCAAAGTGGGGCGCGCCCTCAACTCCTCTCCCATCCTTGCGGACGCGAACTGCACGATGGTGTGCATTTATATGTCTGTAGTTCTGCTCGCATCCAGCTTGATCTACGAAGTGACCGGCTTCGGCTTTGTCGATTCCATCGGCGCGCTCGGGTTGATCTGGTTCTCCTACAGCGAAGGGAAAGAGTCCTTCGAAAAAGCGGCCGGAATGGAGGATTGTTGCGAGGATGAGGACTGCGAGGACAAATGAGCATTTCACACATTGGCGAAGTGCAAGCCAAACCAGAACTGATAGATGACTTGCGCGACTTCCTGCTTTCGATCATGCCTACGATCAAATCTTCACAGGGATGCGAATCTGTCACACTGTATCAATCGCACGACGACCCGATAAAGTTCACGATGATCGAAGTGTGGGAAAGCATCGAATCACATCAGATATCCGTCAAAACTTCCCGTTTGAAATGCTGTTACGATTAAGGCGTTGCTAGGAACTGTGCCAAGTGGAGGGTTCTACGGCTTTAGCCCTCAGAACTTAGTTTGAAAGTAGTAGCATTAATGAGAAGACAGAGGGAAGCTTGGTAGATTCTTTTGTTAGTTGGTGCTATAATTTTCTCAATGAACTGATGAAAATCGATGATTACGCAGTAGGTAATTTATGTGAAAAATTCACGTATTTTTTTGGTCGGCATAAATTAAGAAAGGAGCCCACCCAATGTTATCAGAGGTCATCACTTTCAATAGTGGCGTTGAGCGTCATATTGATCAACCTTTTGGAGACCCCCAGTTTGGTGGCGCTATCCGAAGAATAATAGGAGAAAACGGAGCATTTATCGGGCACTTCACGGAAGCATTAGCCACCATCCATAAAAGGCCGGAAGATCAGCGTTACTTACAAGAACTAATCTCCGAACTCTTAGAAAAAGCCGAGTACTACTTTGGACCTCAGAAAGTTCATTGGTATTGGAATGAGTTTTATACCACGCTCAAACAGGCGCATGTATCAGGTCGATATACACGATTTTCTATCCAAATAAAAGCTTGCAAAGAACGCTATCTATACACCCTTGCAGGTTTAGAATCGCAGGGGGACAAAAATGATAAGTGGGTGTTACTTCACGAACCATTCTTCAAAAAGTCACCTCCCCCTCGTCCAGGGGAGCATGCAAGAGCCGAAGATATCAGAGGGCTTGCAGACACACTTTTTTTTCTGGCTCCGGTCTTGTTGAATATCCCTTCACTAGATGCAATGATTAGCTTCCTAAGTTGGTTCGACCTCCGACTGATTTGTACAGTATCACCGAATAGCAACGAGTTTAACCAACTACAGCTGAATATTAACCCTGAAATATCCGAGACCAAGTGCATTAGCCTACCACCAAGCAACCAACTTGTGCTTACATCAAGCCCCAATGTAAGGGACGCGCTCGAAAATCTTGCCGAGGTATGGCTGCACCAGAAGGCAAAGTCTGTACTAATTTCTGCAGCTCCTGGGTCAGGCAAGGAAGTATTTATTAGGTTCTTAGAAGATGCATTGCGGTTGGAGAGCATAAATATAATAGAAGCGTCAGCTGCCGCAATCGGTTCTTACAACTCGTTAGTAGCGGACTTGTTGGAAGATAGATTACCAAAGAGTCGTGATCAAGACAGTGAAATTGAGAGTCACCGCGTAATGCTCATACTAGACGAAATACATCACGATGCTGCTAAAGATCTTCGGGCTGGCTTATTGAGATTAATGGAAATAGACAAATTAAGGTCAAGAGGTGGAACCTCTTTGCAATGCGATAATATTCTATATGTTTTTGCTGCCAGCCGAACACCAGAAGAGCTTCGTACTCTCCCTCCCCCGGATTTGTGGACGCGTATCGAACACACTGTTATACTTCGCCACCCTCTACATCTGAACGTTAATGATGGCGACAGAAGAGAAATTCTTATCGATTATTTTATATTGTTTTGGAAGGCATACAAGCGTAAGATTATTTTTCCCTTAACTGAGAAAGAGTCTGCGCCAGAGCTTCTGATTGAACTAGACTACTTTGTTACGCTCTTAGCAGAGGAATTTGCAGCACAATTATCTTCCCCGTTAATTCCTCTTGTTAGCCTGCGCGTTCTTCGTAGCATCGTGAAGCGATTGCGCAGTAGGACGCAATTCTATCTAAGGACGCATCCTCAAATCGTAAATACTGAAATGAAGGTTTCCATCTTACCCACGTTCCGTGAATGGATTATTGAAATGTTCACGGAGCTAGCGCCCGAAAGCTATGTTCGGGGATTATTCTAACCATGGAGATAAATCAAATAATTAAGGAGGTCTTATGTATGTCTTAATGATAGCCCACATTGGTGAAACACTAGGCCACTTAGTTCGTGGCCTCTCAATTGCTGATGAGTTGACAGCTCGTGGGATTCAGGTCGAGCTCGCGTGTTCACCAAGAGCAGCATCTTTACTCGAAAACTGGCGGATTCAATACCCTCATCATAGGATTCGGTGGGATTTCTCACATAACTCGATGGCCCCAGACGTACCTTCAACCAGATTCTTATCGTTTGTGACCGAGACGACCTCGGATGTGGTTAAGCTCCTGAATAATACCAAGCCGGACTTGGTAATAGGTTTACCTGGAGTATTCTCAGTTCAGGCTGCTCGTAGTCTTGGTATTCCTCATATATCAATTCTTCATGGACCCTGGCTTAGCCCCATTGTGTCTGTAGAAAAGCCAACAGCAGTTGAATTGGCAGTTCTAAATTTCGCTCAAAGAATATTTATGGATGGCTGTGTAGATCGAGTTTATTCGCACTTGAGTCGAACAATGGGGTTTCCTGATCTGAATTACCAAGGATACTTAGAATCGGAGACAATTTTCGTCCCGCAACCTGGCCTCTGTTTGCCAACACGCTCGAACATCATTGAAACGAAATTCATTCGAGCTTCATTCGGGCCTCAATCGAACCTTAATCATTCTAAGCTTGAGGATGCCTGTTATGTAACTTTTGGCTCTGGAAACCCTTGCGATATCAGCATTATTGTAGAATTGGCTCAAACGGTGTTCCCAACAATTATTGTAAGCACTGGAAAAAAACAATTGCGTTATGGATCACCAAAGATAATTTCTCAAACTTACATTGCCAGTTCCACGCTTGCAGGTCGCGTCGCGGCCGTCATTAGTCATGGTGGAATTGGAACTGTGGGCACATTCGCTGAGTATGGAACTCCCCAACTCATAATTCCCACAGAAATAGATCAAGCCACTATGGCTGTACATGCAGTCCGTTTCGGGATCGCAAAACAATACGGCTTGGATGTGTGGGCGAGACAACCAAGGCTTGGCCGCCACCTTCCGGATATCAACAAGCATGAATTACACCGAGCACTTATTGATCTCCGTTTAGCACGCAACTCCTCAACAGATATTTTGGCTGACGGGGCAGCAGAAATAGCTTCAGCACTCTCAAATTGGAGGCTTACAAAGGAGAAGATTCAATTCATGATGTCTTAAAATCGCTTAGACTATATTCTGGATTATTAAGCAGATGATGTAATCTGGACGTCCATAAGTAGTGGGCGCATAGAAAATGACAGGCAATATGTAGCAACCCAGTTTTCAGGGCACTAATCCGCTTTGACTTTTTGATTCCAGTCGAGGGCTTGCCTTCGATTTTTTTAATCGACCACAGATAAAATAACATTGAATCTATCCTGCTACCAAATCATCACCCCGAACGACCTTCCCAATTACCGATATCTTGCCAACGACATTGCCGTTGCCTCGTGGTCCGAATTCATACTGCACGATCCCACTGCGGACGAGTATTGGCACGAATTGTTCGACCGTTTTGAAGAGTACCTAGTGAACATCGACTGGGATGATGCGATACTTGTGGAGCCAAATGTGGAGATGGTGCACATCCTATGAAATTAAGACCATTCCGATTCGTGCAACCGGATGAATTGGGTACTCATCGCACAGCCTCCATTCAACTCGCCCGCGATTCGTGGCCTGAATTCATGTGGCACGACGAGATCGCAAAAACGCACTGGCACGAATTCTTCGACCGTTTCGCAAAATACCAATCCGTGATACTGGACGCGGAATCGAATCAGGTGGTCGCGGTGGGGCATAGTTTTCCGTTTCGCTGGGATCATCCGCTGATCGAACTGCCGGAGGAGGGATGGGATTGGGTCTTCCAGAAAGCGGTGGCGGACGATAAGAAGGGAAACAAGCCGAATATTCTCGCCGCAGTGTTCGTCGGTGTGCGCGAGGAATACAAAAAGCATGGGCTGAGCCGCTCCATCCTGCTGTCCTTCCAACCTACCGCGCGTAAACACGGATTCGAGAATCTCGTCATCCCCGTCCGCCCGAACGAGAAGCCAAACTATCCGCTCATCAGCATGGACGATTACATTACCTGGAAGGATGAGGCAGGAATGCCCTTCGATGCATGGCTGAGAATCCAGCAACGCGCGGGAGGCAGGATGATCAAAGTATGTCACAATTCGAAAACAATATGCGGCACGCGCGCGGAATGGGAGTCATGGACCGGCATGAAATTTCCTCAAAGCGGACGATACATCGTGCGCGGCGCGCTCGAACCCATCGAGATGAACCTTGAAAAGGATGAGGGAACTTACACCGAGCCGAATGTGTGGATGCAGCATTCGAGTGCGTAATTTATAATTACAGCATGAAGACAAAACATTGGCTGGCTATGGTTTTCGTTTTCTGCCTCTTTGCCTGCCAGCCCGCCGCCCCACAAACCGTTACGGTCATAGACGGAGAATCTATCCTCTCGCTTCAAACAGATGAACGCGTCCCTGCGGTGATTCTCAGCGAGGCGGGCATCGTTCTCAACCCCGATGACACCGTTCTCTTCAATGGGATTCCCATCTCACTCGATTCCCCGATTACCGGTTATCCGGTCACATTACAAATCCGCCGCGCGGGCGAAGTCGTTGAACCGCCTGACCAGCAACAAAGTGTAAGTCTCACTATCACGACAAACGGAAAAACCCTACAGATTCGATCATCCGCGCAAACCGTTGGCGCGGCGCTGGCAGAGGCGGGGATTCCGCTGATCGGAGGCGATTACAGCCTCCCGTCCGAGAATGAACCGTTGCCCGCCGATGGAAACATCAAAGTGGTGCGAGTCAGCGAATCCGTTTTACTCGCGCAGGAGCCGATTCCCTTCACCAGCGAATTGATCCAGTCTGCCGAAGTCCCGCTCGACCAAACCC
>CAZQES010000062.1:0-20445 GCA_964591425.1 uncultured Anaerolinea sp. | reverse complement strand
CGGCTTCACTGGCGCGGTCACGTCCGCGAAAAATATCATGAAGTGCCTCGAAGGCTCAGACCTCACGACGGGCAAAATGAAAACCAAAGTGCAGGACGCGTACTCGATGCGTTCGACTCCGCAAGTCATCGGTGCGGCGCGCGATGCGGTGGCGTACGCGCGCTCGCAAGTGGAGATCGAACTCAACGGCGTGGGTGATAATCCGATCTTCATCCCCGAAGACAACTTGACCCTCACCGGCGCGAACTTTCAAGGCTCGCCTGTTTCACTTCCGATGGACATGGCAGGCGCGGCGATCACGATGGTGTGCGTGCTCTCCGAGCGGAGGATGAACCGCCTGACAAACCCGGCTCTTTCGCAGGGTCTGCCTGATTTCCTCGCACACGAACCGGGCTTCTACTCTGGGATGATGCTCAGCCAATACACCGCCGACCATTTGATCGTCGAGCAACGGATTTTATCCGCGCCGGCGAGCATTCAATCCATCCCAGCCGCGGCGGATCAGGAAGATTTCGTTTCCATGGGCATGAACACCGCCTTGAAAAACGAACAAATCATGGACAACGCGTACGGTGTGTTGGGAATTGAATTCATGGCGGCGGCGCAAGCCATGGACTTCCGACAGTTCCTGCCGGGGCGCGGCACAGCCAAAGCGCGCGAAGTGATCCGCAAGTACGTAGAGCATTTGCACATCGATCGTCCGCTGTACAACGATCACAATGCGATGAAGAAGTTGGTGCAATCGGGAGAGATATTGGAAGAGGTGGAGAAGGTGGTGGGGGAGTTGGGATAAAAACGAAGACAGGTGGACTCGCGGTCCACCTGTCAGTTTAGTTATCGCCGGCTATGGATTCCAGATCCGAAGGCTTTCTACAATACGATGAAAATCAGGATATTTTTCTTGAGCAAGATCTGGATCTTGAAATGTCTCGTTTGCTGGGTCATCGATGCAAACTAGGCGAAGTTCTATTGTTGTCGGAAAAACTGGAACGTAGAAAATTGTGCTCAGGTAAATATCCGACGTGTCCGACCCATTCTTCCAAGGAAATTCACTTCCCGAGAAATCTGGGAGAGAAACGAGACGATTCCAAATAGGCGTGGAATGATTTAGAAAAGTCTGTGGGTATGTTAATGGATCGTATGAAGAAACATAAGGTTCGTATAAAAACCATTCAAAAAAATAGATATTGTCTTCACAACTGCCTTCAGGCGAATCGCTCGTAGGTACCAGCCAAATGGATGCCGTGTCTTCTGGATAATGTTCTATACGCCATTGGCTGGGGTATTCAAAGTAGAACTTGTTATTGAAAATATGATACGCCCAATCGCCACCAGTGTCAGGAACAAGCGCTGGTTGATTCAAACAATCTGGTTCGTGACCATACAAACAAGATGAAATGCTTGGTGTTGGACTTACTATGGTCGGTGTTGCTGTAATCGGTGTTAATGTGATCGGTGTTGCTGTAGGCTCCACGATTAAATCTGAGGGAAAGTTGGCGTTGACATAGTCTAACGCCTCGCTCATCGTCATGCCGATAAAATGTTCGAGGGGATAACGTTCCAACTCTCTTTCGATCTCCTCGCGCAGGGATGGGCTTGCAACTGAAGCCACCCAATCCACCTCCGCTTTCAGAAGTTGTACCTGTTCTGCGGTGATCTGAACGGTATCTCCTTGTCCGTTGAGCAGTGCCTCCATTCCCGGAATAAATTTCTGGATGACTTCAATAGAACTCACCTGATGCTCCGGGTGATTTTTGAACAGCATATTCATTTCATCCGAATGCTTCCAAAGCAGGGAGTTGTAATATTGCCCGGCGGGGGTTGGTAGTACAACCTTGTTGTAGAAACGCAAAAGAATACCGGCATCCGAGTCGTTCAAAAAGGCTTGCCCCACTGGCAAGAAAAACATACCTGCCAGAATTGCTAAAACAGAGGAGATCCTGCTAAAAGTCCAAAACCTTTGATTTGTTGATTGGTCCATTTTTTTGTTTCTCTGTGTACAAGACGGAAGTCGTGTATTTGGAGTTCCAAATCATGAAACATTCATCAGAACATGGATGCTGGTTTTGGTATAATAACGAACTTCACGGCTCCACACTCACCACACCGCCTGCGAGATTCAAATTCAACGTCCACGTACTGCCGGGGGTAAAGTTCTGGAATTCCGAGATCGAATTCGGGGTATACGTTTCCTGTGCGCCATCTTCGGTGAGGAAGTAAACAGTGAGCGTTTCAGAGGCATCGCCGACGCGCTGATCGAAACCGGTGCTCGGGTTTTCATAGACCGGTTGCAGGTCATTCCCTTCGAGTGTGTACGTTTGGATCGTCGTCCATTCGTCAACCGTATACGAGCAATACGTTTCGGTCTCCGTGTGACATTCCTCCACCACTTCCGAATATCCGTTGCCCTTATCAATCGTTCTTTGTTCGCACACTTCCTGGCTTTCATCACGGCAGGACAGGTTGTACGCATCTGAAGGCGGATTACCACGCTCGTTCGAATAATTTACCGGCTGGATTTCCTGCAACGGAACGGAGGTCTGCCAGTACACATCCGTCACTGTGGCTTGCACCGATGAAGTGGGGAAGACGAACATCACCAGCACGCCGACGCAAACAAGTGCGAGACATCCCAGCACCGCCGCGGCGATCAGCCACGGCGCGCGCGCTGATTTTTTTCCGGTCACCGGCGCGGCAGGGGAGAGTCCGCTTCTCGCTTGCGGAGCGTTGAACACGGGTTGTGCGGGAGCGATCTTTGGTAACGGCGACCCGCAATTCGAACACACCGCGTTACTGCTCGGGTTTTCGATTCCGCAGTTATCGCATTTGACGATCTTGGGTTGCGCTGCGGGTTTTTGCATCACTTGCCCAGCCGCGCGCGCTTTGCCTTCCCGCAGGTCCCCGCCGCATTGCGAACAGGTTTCGGCTGTTGCCGGGTTGCGCGTGCCGCAGAATCCGCAGTGGATGTCCGCACCGGCTTGCGCGGCTTTCACCGCGTTTTCATCCGTCACAAATTTTTGTTCGGACGGCAATTCGAATTGCACGTTCTCCGGTTGCGGCGCGCCGCAATTTTCACACGTCTTTACGCCGCCCTTGTTGCGTGTACTGCAGTTCGGGCAGACCCATTCGTTTTGAACAAAACCCAGCGTTCGCTTGCGTGCCATCATTGCTCCTTATGAATTGTTTGCGAGCAGTTGTACTGTGAGCGGATGCACGATTTATCATGCAAAGCGAACGGCATCCGGATCGAGATTTTTTCTCTGAGGACTCTGTGATCTCTGTGGCTAATTATAAACTCACCTTACGCAATCACAACTCCGAAGGAGTGAAATGATTATAGATTTACAACGAATGGGCGAGTCAACCCCGAAGGGGTGTCATAGCTTTGCGTGAAATCATGTCATCCCTTCGGGATTTGCCGATGATTTGGCTATTTTCTATAATCCTACCATCCCTTCGGGATTGTAGGTGCATAACATGAGTTATAAATTACCAACTACGAAAATCCATGCCACTTTCGTATCTCTTCGATTCGGGATTCGCAATCCGGTTCCCGGTGCGGACTCGCATCCTCCGCTTCATTTCGACGGGGAGATTTGGTCAGCGCTTGGAAGGTCGCTTCTGCCCCGTTCGCCACATTGACCGGGTCATAGCCGCCTTCGAGCACGAAAACGATTCTCCCGCGGCAAAATTCCTCCGCCAGCGCAATGGATTTTTGTGCCAGCATGAAATACCCTGCGGATGACAAACCCAGCGTTGTGATCGGGTCGTTCCAATGCGCATCGAACCCGACGGAGATGAAGATCATCTGCGGCTTGAAAGACTCAACGAACGGTCTGAAAATTTGGTCTGCAACCTGCTCATAGACTTTGTCACCCGCCCTTGCTGGCAGAGGCACGTTGACGATTCTCTTTTTTGCGTGCGCGGCTTCTTTCAGTGCGCCGGTGCCCGGGTAAAACCCCGGCTGGAATTGATGCGCCGATAAAAATGCCACGCGCTCCTCGTTGAGGAACGCGGCTTGAGTCCCGTTGCCGTGATGCGCGTCATAGTCGATGATCATCACATGCTCCAGTCCCTGTTCCAACGCATCCCGCGCGCCGATGGCGACATTGTTGAACAGGCAGAATCCCATTGCACGATTCGGTTCCGCGTGATGCCCCGGCGGTCGGACGATGGCGAAGGCGTTGGTCGCATCGCCGTTCATCACCGCGCGTGTGCATATAAGGACTCCGCCTGCGGCGAGCAGTGCATCATCGAACGAAGATTGGGTCACATAGGTAGGCGCGTAGTCAATGATTCCCGGCGCATCCTCGCGGCACACTCTTTCCAATGCGGTGACGAGTTGCGAGTTGTGAACTCGCGTCATCTCTGGTTGGGTTGCAGGTTTTGTTTCAATCAATCCTGCTGGAAATGAATCCAATCGCGGTTTGAGGACATCCAGACGCCCCGGTCGTTCAGGGTGATCGGGATATACATGATTCGGCGAAGGGACGAAAGTATAAACTGTGGACATGTTCGGATTATAGATGAAATTGTAGGGGCACAGCGTATCCTTTCCGTTTCTTGCCGAAAGATCGTCTCGCTGTGCCCCTACGAAGGAAGATGAATTCTTTAATTTCTCTTTTTCTCAAACATCTTCATCCATTCCTCCAATTCCTGTTCCGAGACCACACGCTCGCCTTTGGATGCTTTTGGTGAATCCATCGCTTTGCGAATCATCTTCGCAAACTCGTCCGATGTGACGACCTCCGCTTGCGCGGCGCGCGCGTTGGATTGCACTTCATGGTCGGAAGAAACCACCGTCCAGTTCTTCGCGGCGTTGCCTAACTTTTTCAAACGGCTGCGGATGGCATTGTCCGCGGAACTGCCGACGGGGGAGAAATGCGCGGTCACCGCGCCCAGTTTCCTAGTCCCGGCATGAGGCGAAGGCGCGCCGTCGAAGTACACCTCCGCTTGACGGCGTTCGAGTCGGCAAAATTCCTGCAGGATGGCGATCAACTCCGCTTCATCGTCAGCAGAATCGAGTCGCAGTCCAAGTTTGGGAATCAAATTATGTCCGTCGATCAGGTATGGCATTGCATTATTTTACCCCCGCCAAACCTTGGTACGGCAGTTCAACTGCCGTACCAACTTAATTCAACCGCCGTACCAACGTAGTTCAACTGAGGTACTAAAGTAGTTCAACTGCCGCAACAACACGCGCCTATGCCAATTCCATTTCGCGCGTCACGATCTCGAACAGCGGAGGATTCTCCAGCGTCTTCTTGACCTTGCACAACTCTGCCGAACGGATCAACGCGCTGTGATATTGCTTTGGGAACGAAGGAGGCACTTGAATTTCGATCTCCACCTTGTTCAACCCGCCGGTGAGCGGATTCGTGTGACTGTGTTGAACAATACGGATCCCTTCGGTGGGCAGGTTGCGTTGTTTGCAAAAACTCAACACATAAATTCCCGCGCACGTGCCCAGCGAGGAAAGGAACACCTCGAACGGTGTCGGCGCAGAATTCTCACCGCCGCCGGCTGCGGGTTGGTCCGTCCGTACGATGTGACCGTTGAAATGCGCGTCCACGCGCGATCCGCCGGGGAAGTCGATCAATATTTCCATGTTGCTACTCCAATATAAGTTTTACGTAAGTATTGTCGTCACAAAGAACGCCGCGCGTACATGTGTTTTATAATGTGTTGCGCAGGATGTATGTCACATTCTCAAAGGAGTACAACATGGCTGACAAACGACCTTCGAAGATCATGGTGCCCCCGCAAGGGGGCATGTTACGCGATTTCGTCACGCGCCTCAAATTGATCGGGCGGTTGATGGGCGACCGCCGGGTAAATATTTTTCTCAAAATCCTCCCGCTCGCGTCGCTGGCATATCTTTTCTGGCCCCTCGATGCGATAGCCATTCCCTTCGTTGGCGTTCTCGATGATGTCGGAATCCTGTGGATCGGCTCGACCCTCTTCGTCGAACTTTGTCCTCCGAACGTCGTGAAGGAACATCTCAACGAACTTGCCAGCAACGTGGATGACGATTCGACCAGCGATGTGGTCGATGCCGAAGCGACGGACGTGGACGGCAAATGAAACGGCTTCTGATCCTTTTGCTCCTGCCCCTGCTTGCCTGCAATGGAGTGAGTACACCGCCTCTTTCTTCCACGGAAACTGCATCGCCAAATTCAACCGATGTCGCTCCCACGCAGTCGCCTTTGCCAACGACAATTCCTCCGACGATTACGCCTCCCAACGCTGGGACCTTCCCCAACCCGGCCGCGTACTCGTGGCAGTTGGTCACCGCCGGGCTCGAACGCCCGGTAGATCTGCAACCCGACCCCCTCGGTCGTTTGTGGCTCGTCGAAAAACTGGGTCATATTCACCTCTTCCAAAACGGACAGCTGGCCGCCGAGCCGTTACTCAACATCGAAGACCGCGTCAATGATGTTGCCAATGAAATGGGCTTGCTGGGTTTGGCGCTTCACCCGAACTTCACCCTAAACGGCTACTTCTACGTCAACTATACTGGCGAAGGCGGAGATACGTTCATCGCGCGCTTTACCGCGAACGGCGAATCCGCCGACCCAAACAGTGAGGTGATTTTGCTCCGCGTGGCACAACCGTACCCGAATCACAACGGCGGCACGATGAACTTCGGACCCGATGGATATTTATACATTGGGCTTGGCGACGGCGGCGCAGGCGGCGACCCGGAAGGCAACGGGCAATCGTTGGATACACTGCTCGGAAAGATCCTGCGCATCGACGTGGATTCGGCTGAACCGTATGCGGTCCCTCCCGATAACCCATTCGGCGATGAGATCTGGGCGTACGGATTGCGCAACCCCTGGCGCATGTCGTTCGACTCGGTGACCGGCGATCTGTACATCGGCGATGTGGGGCAGGGTGATTGGGAGGAGATCGACTTCCTTCCCGCGAATTCATCCGGGGGTCAAAACTTCGGCTGGGATCATCGCGAAGGCGCGCACGATTATGAAGGAGGCGGTCCCGCCGGCATGATCGACCCGATCGCAGAGTACAGTCATTCCGAAGGAGGATGCTCTGTCACCGGCGGATACGTGTACCGCGGTTCTATGCCCGAGTGGTATGGAATCTACCTGTACGGCGACTATTGCACCGGGCTGGTGTGGGGATTGATCCGCTCCGGGGAGGCGTGGCAGAAGCAATTGTTGTTCGATACGGATTTCCGCATCACCTCCTTTGGGCAGGATGCCAATGGCGAAGTCTACATCCTCGACGACGGCGGCGAAGTCTACCTGTTGGTTCACAACTAGATAAAGTCAATCGCCTATGTGCGATTTGTCATGTGAAGGGATGACGCGTGTCACTGGCACGCGTCATTTGTTTTACCTACAATGGGCGCATACCCCGGAGGTGCCGAATGGCTCAGAAGAAGTGGAGAATCGTCGAAGTCCGCTACTGCGAGCATGCGGGTCACGAAGTAAGGCTCGAGGCGCAAGTGGTAGAGCCGGCCGAACAGTTACCCGACCAGCCGCCGCGCGTCCTCGCCCACCGCTGTTCGAACGCCATCGAGTGCAACCAGATCGAAAAGATGACCTGCGCCTATTGCGGCACCAATCCGAATTACATTCCATCGTAGATGGACGCGCGTTTCTCCCGCGCGTTTACACTCTCTCCTCCCTCTAGGTTGGTTTAAGGCAACTCCGCGTGAGAACGCGGAGTTTGCCGTTTAATGCGGTGTGTCGCTCTGAGCCGCTGTTGTTCGAGTAGGACGAAGTCTGTAACGAGACCAAGCGGCGAAGAGTCTCGATGACCTTGTTTGAGATTCTTCGCCGCTTCGCTCCTCACATCGTCCCGATGTCCTTCGGGAGAATGACATATGTTACGGAAGACTTTTGAACGAATTCAACACCTTCATGTAGTTGGCGCGCTCGAACGCTTCGGGCTCCCGCACGGATTTCTGGCTCATGCTCCCCTGCATTTGTCCGATGGACTCGTATTCCCGTTCTTTCATCCACGTTGCGAGATCGCTCAGGATCGGACCGACAGCCTGCTCGCCATGATGAAGCAGACTCGACGCCATCATCGCCACTTTTGCGCCTGCCATCATCGCCTTCAACACATCCGTGTAGGTGTGCACGCCGCTTGTCAACGCAAAGTCGACATTCAGTTTGCTGTATAGAATTGAGATCCAGCGCAGGGGCAACCGCAGATCCGACGAAGTGCTCAGGTCCAGACTGTGGAGGATTTCCAGTTCGTCCAGATCGAAATCGGGCTGATAGAACCGATTGAACAGCACAAGCCCGTCCGCGCCGGCTTCGACGAGTCGCTTCGTGAAATTGGGAATGGACGTGACGAACGGACTGATCTTCACCGCCAGCGGAATCTTGATGGCGGATTTCACTTCCGCCACCAGCTCCACTTGCATATCTTCGATGTCGCTCGAAGTCATGTTTGGGTCAGTGGGGATGTAGTACATGTTGAGTTCCAGCGCGTCGGCGCCGGCTTCTTCGATGCGGCGCGCGTAATTCGTCCAGCCGCCTTTGGAAACACCGTTGAGACTTCCAATGACGGGGATGGTCAACGCCTTTTTCAAACCAGCCACCTGGTTCAAATATTTTTCGGGGCTGATTCCGTACAAACCGCCATCGGGTAAGTACGATAATGCTTCTGCGAACGAATCACTTCCTTGATTCAGAAAGTGATCCAACTCGAGGCTTTCGTGGATGATCTGCTCCTCGAAAAGTGAATACATCACGAGCGCTGAAATGCCCGCCTCCTCCAGTTTCTTCGCGCGGTCGATCTTCTTCGAGAGCGGGGAGGCTGAAGCGACAAGCGGGTTCTTGAGCGGTAGACCAAGATAGGTTGTGGAAAGATTCGTCATGCCTTACTCCTTGTTCCCGTTTCCATTCCCATAATGCATCGCCGCCATTTGTTGATACAACGCCCAACGGCTCTTTGCATCGTTTTGCGCCTCTCGCATCAATTCCTCGGCGCGCGCCTCGTCCATTTGAGTCAGCATCTTGTAGCGGGTTTCGTTATAGGCATATTGCGAGAATGGGATGCTCGGCTCCTTCGATTCGATGACCAGCGGATTTTGTCCTTGCCCTGCAAGACGCGGGTCATAACGGAACAACGACCAATGGCCCGATTGCACCGCGAGTTTTGCCTGATCCAAACTGCGCGCCATATCGTATCCGTGCGCAATGCATGGACTGTACGCGATGACCAACGAGGGTCCATCGTAGGCTTCGGCTTCGAGCAAGGCGCGTAATGTCTGCTGGTCGTTGGCGCCCATCGCCACATGCGCAACGTACACATATCCGTACGATATGGCGAGCAAACCCAGATCCTTTTTCGGCATCCCCTTGCCGCCCATCGCAAATTTCGCGACCGCCGCGCGCGGCGTGGCTTTGCTCGCCTGCCCGCCTGTGTTGGAATACACTTCGGTGTCGAGCACGAGGATGTTGACGTTGCGTCCGCTTGCCATCACGTGATCGAGACCGCCGTAGCCGATGTCGTACGCCCAGCCGTCGCCGCCGATGATCCACACGGATTTTTTCACGAGCGCATCGGCAATGCTGATCAAATCCTTTGCCTGCGCACTGCTGGATCGAGCGAGTCGTTTCTTCAATTCCGCCACGCGTTCGCGCTGAGCCTCGATGCCCCGATCGTCATCCTGAATTGCGTTCAAGATCGATTCAACGAACTCTTTGCCAAGATCGCCGTCCACGGCGCGGAGAAGTTCACGCGCGTATTCATTTTGTTTATCGAGCGTGAGCCGCATTCCCAGACCGAACTCCGCGTTATCCTCGAACAACGAGTTCGACCATGCCGGACCGCGCCCTTTCGAGTCCACTGCCCATGGCGTGGTGGGGAGGTTGCCGCCGTAGATCGATGAACAGCCGGTGGCGTTGGCGATGATCGCCCGGTCGCCGAACAATTGCGAGACCAGTTTCACATACGGCGTCTCGCCGCATCCCGCGCACGCGCCGCTGAACTCGAACAACGGACGCAATAACTGCGAGTTCTTGATCGTCGAGGGGTTGACCAACTTCCGATCCAGATCGGGAATCTTCATGAAGAAATCCCAGTTCTTCGCTTCCGCTTCGCGCAAAGGAGGTTGCGGCTGCATGTTGATGGCGCGCCGTCCCACCTGAGTTTTATCTTTTACGGGGCAAGCCTCCACGCACAACGTACAGCCCGTGCAATCTTCGGGCGCGATCTGCACGGTGTACGCATACCCTGCTGAAAATTCCTTGAACTTCGATGGGACGTGTTTGAACGTTTCAGGCGCGACCGCTAAAACGACGTCACTGTACACTTTATGGCGTATCACCGCGTGCGGACATACGATCACACACTTGCCGCATTGGATGCACAACGTCTCGTCCCACACGGGAATTTCCAGCGTGATGTTGCGCTTCTCCCATTGCGAGGTCGCCAGCGGATACGTGCCGTCATTCGGAAGCGCGGAAACGGGGACTTCATCCCCCTCGAACTGGATCATCCTCCCCAGCACATTCTTCACAAATTCAGGCGCTTCATACGGGACGGGGGACCGGCGCGCCGCCTCAGACGTTATCCCCGCAGGGGCTGGGACCTTGACCTCATAAAGGTGTTCGAGCGTGCTATCCACTGCTTCGAAGTTTTTCTTCACCACCGCTTCGCCGCGCTTGCCATAGGTTTTCTCGATGGCGTGTTTGATCTCGGCGATCGCCGCCTCACGCGGAAGCACCCCGCTGATGGCGAAGAACGCCGTCTGCATGATGGTGTTGACGCGTTGACCCATGCCCGCTTTCTCGGCAACGTCATACCCGTTGATGACGTAGAACTTGAGTTTCTTCGCGATGATGTCTTTCTGCACTTCGCTCGGAAGGTGATTCCAAACTTCATCGGGACCGTACAAACTGTTCAGTAGAAAGACCGCGCCTTCTTTGGCGAACTTCAACATGTCGAACCGTTCGAGGAAGTTGAACTGGTGACACGCCACGAAGTTGGCTTGATTGGCTTCGATGAGATACGGAGCCTGAATTGCCTTCGGACCAAACCGCAAATGCGACGTGGTCATCTGCCCCGATTTTTTCGAGTCGTAGACGAAGTACCCTTGTGCGTAATTCCCGGTCTCTTCGCCGATGATCTTGATGGAATTCTTGTTCGCACCCACCGTGCCATCGGAGCCCAGCCCAAAGAACACACACCGGACGGTTTGCTCGTCTTCGATGGAGTATGCGGGATCAAAATCCAAACTTGTGTTGCTCACATCGTCCTTGATGCCGACGGTGAAATGATTTTTCGGTTCAGGCTTCGCGAGTTCAGTCAGCGTGGCTTTTACCATGGCCGGCGTAAACTCTTTGGAGGAGAGTCCGTATCGTCCGCCGGTGACTTTGACGCTCTTGCGACCTCCCTCAACGAGGGCATTCACAATGTCAAGATAAAGCGGCTCACCCAATGCCCCGGGTTCTTTGGTTCTATCAAGAACGGCGATCTCTTTCACCGAATTTGGCAACGCATTAATAAAATGCTCCACCGAAAACGGACGGTACAACCGCACACGCAACACGCCAACCTTTTCGCCTTTTGAGACGAGATAGTTCACCGTCGCTTCGGCAGTCTCGCCGCCGGAGCCCATGATGATGACCACGCGCTCCGCTTCGGAGTGACCGATATAATCGAAGAGATGATATTGCCTGCCCGTGATCTGTGCGAACTTGTCCATCGCTTCTTGCACGATGGCAGGCGTGGCGGCGTAGAACGGATTCACCGTCTCGCGCGCCTGGAAGTACACATCGGGGTTCTGCGCGGTGCCGCGCAGGACGGGTCGCTCGGGGGTGAGGGCACGCGCCCGATGAGCGCGAATCAGGTCCCCGTCCAGGAGGAGGCGGAGTTCATCATCCGTCAGATAAAAGATTTTTGCCACTTCATGCGAAGTGCGAAATCCATCGAAGAAATGTAGGACAGGCACACGCGATTTGAGGGTAGCCATTTGGGAGATGGCGGCGAAGTCGTGCGCCTCTTGCACTGAGCCGCTTGATAATAGAGTCCAGCCTGTTTGGCGGACAGCCATCACATCCTGATGGTCGCCGAAGATCGAAAGCCCTTGCGCCGCGATCGAACGCGCCGCCACGTGAAAGACCGCGCTGGTGAGTTCGCCCGCGATCTTGTACATGTTGGGAATCATCAACAGCAAACCTTGGGACGCGGTGAAGGTGGTGGTGAGCGCGCCCGTCTGCAACGCGCCGTGTACCGCGCCTGCCGCGCCGCCTTCGGATTGCATCTCGATCACAAGCGGAACCGTGCCCCACAGATTCGGTTTGCCTTTTGCCGACCACTCGTCGGCGAATTCGCCCATGGCGGAAGAAGGTGTGATGGGGTAAATCGCGATGACCTCGCTCAAGCGGTGCGCGACAGATGCCGCCGCTTCGTTGCCGTCCATCATCATGACTGGTTTTTTGTCCATGCTTGCTCCTTGAAGTTTTCTTCTTGCGCAAGTGTAGTCTCCGCTGGGTTGGGTCGTTAGTTATGAATGGCTTAAATCCGCCTGCCTGTTGTCACATTTCGGATAAAATTTGGCAGAATTCCCATGAAGGGTTGCCATTTCATCGAGAGGTGCAACCATTCACCCAATCTTGTGTTTTTGCAAGCAACCACAAATCTTTGAAAATCAAGAGGATGTATGTCGGCGATTAAACAAATGTTTTGGAAGGTTTGGTATCCGTACATCACGAATCGGATGGGGAATGCCCCGCTCCCATTTTTGAATTACGGCTTTTGGCCCCCCGAAGGCGAGACGCTCACGCTGGCACCCGAAGATGAAATTAACCGCGCTGCGATCCAGCTCTATCATCACGTTGCCAGCGGCGATGACCTTGCCGGTAAGAACGTCCTCGAGGTCAGTTGCGGGCATGGCGGCGGCGCATCTTTCGTCAAGCGATACCATAAACCCAAATCGTATGTGGCGATCGACCTCAACCCCAAAGCGATCGAACATAATCGTAAGATTCATCATGGACTAGGAATAGACTTCCGGACAGGCAACGCGCTAAACCTCGAATTTCCAGAGAACCATTTCGATGCGGTCATCAATGTAGAAGCCTCGCACTGCTACCCACGGCAGGATGAATTTTTTCGATCGGTCTATCGTGTTCTGCGGAGCGGAGGAAAATTCCTCTATGCAGATTTTCGCACCGATGACACCGAGCCTCAGGTTCCGCGAGACCTCAAAGAGGCTGGCTTCCAAGTGAAATCTCATGCAGATATTACCGCGCATGTCCTTCGGGCGCTCACGCGAAACAGCACGAGATATCTCGCAATCGCGCGGAAACTCGCCCCGCGAATCCTGCTCCCGTACATGAAAATGTTTGCCGGTGTGGAGGGAAGTTTCGTATACAACCGTTTTGTCAACCGGAAGTATTTGTATTTTTCCTATATCCTCGTCAAAGCGGACTGACGCTTCCTTTCCCGGTTTAACCCTTCGATCAAACTCAGGGCAAGCCTGCCTCGCCTGCGGAAATATTTCCCAAGCCTTGACATCGTTTTGATTCCGCAGATAATACAGCCAACAGGCGACCCCAATCCAAAGGCTGGGACAGAGGAAAGTAGGCTGGCAAAGGTTGATAGAGAGGCGCGAGGCATCGGCTGAAACCCGCGCTCAACCAAAACCAGTCGAAGTTCCCTCTCGAGCCGTTCACGTGAACCGTAGCGCAAAATGGCATTTTGCGCTACAAAGTAGTGTGAACCGTATTCTCAACGTTATCTGAGAAGCCGATATTGGTCGGCACAAAGCGTCCCGCGAGCCTTAAACGGCAAGCGCGGGAAACTTGGGTGGTACCGCGGGAAGCATCCCTCCCGTCCCATTTTGTGGACGGGATTTTTTAATTAACCACAAGGGACACAACGGTCACGAAGGTATAAAGCCATGATGGCAAAACGGTTTTCCTTGGTGTTCTTTGTGCCCTTCGTGGTAAAAAGGTAAATCGTGAGGTTATATGTTGGATCAATTAAAAGAAATCGAAAAATCCGCGCTGGAGTCGTTGCAATCCATCACGGATTCAGCCGCACTCGAAGCGTGGCGTGTGTCGAATCTTGGGCGCAGTTCGCCGCTGATGACGGTATTTTCGGAGTTGGGGAAACTCTCGAAGGAGGAGCGACCGGCTGTCGGTCAGGGTGCGAACCGTGTGAAGGTGGCGCTCGAGACCGCGCTGGAGGAGCGCGCCAAAATTGTGAAAGAGGCGGCGCTGGCGAAATCCCTCGAGGAGGATGCGCTGGATGTGACGTTGCCCGGGCGTGGAATTCACATGGGTCGCTTGCATCCATCCACGCAACAGTTGCGCCGCGTGCTCGATATTCTCGCGGAAATGGGTTTTCAAGTGTACACGTCGCGCGAAGTGGAGACCGACGAATACAATTTTCAACTGCTGAACTTCCCGCTGAACCATCCCGCGCGCGACATGCAGGATACGTTCTATGTGGAGGCTGATGGGCGCGGTGACAATCCAATTTTGCTCCGTACCCAAACATCGCCCGGACAAATTCGTGCAATGCGCGAATATGCGGCGACGAACCCCGACAATCCGCCGCCAATCCGAATCGCGTCGCCTGGTATGTGCTTTCGCCATGAACAGATCACCGCTCGCTCGGAAATTCAATTCAACCAAGTGGAAGGACTCGTCGTTGGCGAGAACATCACCTTCGCAGACTTGAAAGGCACGCTCGCCGATTTCGCGCGGCGCATGTTCGGTCAGAATGCGCGCACGCGTTTCCGCGCGTCGTACTTTCCGTTCACAGAGCCGTCCGCTGAAATGGATGTGGAGTGTTTCGTGTGCGGCGGGAAGGGATGCGGTGTGTGTAAAAATTCAGGCTGGCTCGAAATTTTGGGCTGCGGCATGGTGCATCCTGTTGTTCTTCAAAACGGCGGTTACGACCCCACTCGTTATTCAGGATACGCATGGGGCATGGGACCGGAACGCCAGTTGATGCTGCGCTACAAGATTGACGATATTCGTTATTTCTGGGGCAACGACCTCAGGTTTTTGGAACAATTTTAATTGTGTAGCAGGCGTTCTCTAACGCCAATGTGCGCGTTAGAGAACGCGCACTACGCAGAATGGAATAATAAGAAATGAAAATACCTATTTCATGGTTGCGAGATTATATTGACCTCGACGGACTCACCGTCGAGGATATCGCCCGCAAGTTGACATTGGCTGGGCTGGAAGTGGATGAGATCAAATATGCTGGGTTACCCATGCCCGAATACAAAGACGGCGAGAAGCACGAGTTCAAGACCAGCGGTATCGGTTGGGACAGGGAAAAACTTGTTGTGGCGGAGATCCGCGAGGTGATACCGCATCCCAACGCGGACCGATTGACTCTGCTGGACCTGTTCGACGGCAAAGAGAGTCAAACCGTGCTGACGGGCGCGCCGAATATCTTCCACTTGAAAGGGACAGGTAAACTCGCCAAACCGATCAAAGCCGCGTACGCAAAAGAAGGGACAACGCTCTACGACGGTCACGCGGAGGGATTGCAGTTGATGACCCTCAAGCGGACGAAGATTCGCGGTGTCGAGTCGTACTCGATGGTGTGCTCCGAAAAGGAACTCGGCATTTCCGAGGAACATGAAGGCATCATCCTGCTCGATGACGATGCCCCGGTGGGTATGCCGCTTGCGGATTACATGGGCGACGCGGTGTTGGATATTTCCATCGTGCCGAACATGGCGCGCAACGCAAGCGTCATCGGCATCGCACGTGAACTCGCCGCGTTGACGGAGAGAGAGTTTCGTAAACAAGGAAACAAGGAAACACATAAACAGGTGAAAAACGCAGTACGCAGTACGCAGCAGCCTGTGACTGAACTTATCGAAATCGAGATCACCGATCCTGAACTCAACCCGCGTTTTGTGGCTGGACTGATTCGCGACATCGAGATCAAGTCGAGTCCATATCACATTCAGCGGCGGTTGCGGTTGGCAGGGATGCGTCCCATCAACAACATCGTGGATGCGACCAACTATGCCATGCTTGACCTGGGTCAGCCTTTGCACGCGTTCGATTACGATATATTGAAAGCGCGTGCTGAAAAAAAGAATGTCAAGATAATCACTCGTACCGCGAAAGATGGTGAAAAACTGAAAACCCTCGACGGCGCGGAGCGCAGACTTATATCCACGAATGTGCTTGTCTGTGATGAAAAAGGACCCTTGGGACTTGCAGGTGTGATGGGCGGCGCCGAGAGTGAAGTATACGACGCGTCCAATGAAGTTCTCGATGCTACAGGCATCGAATGGACATCTAGCGGAATGCAACAAGGCAAGGTCAGTATGCGCGGCAAGAGTACTGCGAATGTCCTGCTCGAAGGCGCAGCGTGGAATCCGCTCAACATCCGCAAGACGGCGGGACAACACAACTTGCCGTCCGAGGCGTCGTTCCGTTTTTCGCGCGGGGTGCATCCCGCGATGGCAGAGCAGGGCGTGAAGCGCGGACTTCAACTCATGGCAGAGTGGTCCGGCGGACAGATCGCGCCGGGGCTTGTGGATGTGTATCCGCTCAAGCCAAAAGACCCGACAATCACCGTCACGCCCAAAGATGTGAAGCGCTTGCTCGGCATCGAACTCACCGCGAAGCAGATCGCCGAGTTGCTCACGCGCCTCGAATTCAAATGCACCGTTGATAAAAATTCCGTCAAAGCCAAGACTCCGCCGCATCGCCTCGATATCGGCGAAGGCGTTGTGGGTCTCGCGGATGTGCTCGAAGAAGTTGCGCGAGTCTACGGCTATGACCGCATCCCCGAAACGCGCATGGCAGATGCGCTCCCGCCGCAGATGGGCAATCCGCAACACGAGTGGGAGGAACGCGCCCGCGATATTCTCGTCAGCCTCGGCTTGCAGGAAGTTGTCAGTTATCGCATGACCTCTCCCGAACGCGAGAGTCGTCTCATCGCGCACAAAGAGTATGTTGCGCTCGCGAAACCCATCGCGCCTGAACGTCGCGTGATGCGGCGCAGTTTGTTGGCGTCGCTTTTGGAAAGTGTTGAAACGAACGCGCGCGCTGAATCCATTGCGATGTTTGAAATTGGATCCGTATTCGAGCCAAATAAAAATGATTTGCCCAACGAGCCGCGCAAACTCGCAATAGCGATGACTGGCTTGCGAACTCAGACCGCGTGGGATGTGAAGGATTCCTCCGCGTTCGACTTCTTCGACATGAAAGGACGCATCGAACTCCTGTTGAGCGGACTCCGCCTCGCCGGCGTTTCCTACACCCCCGCCGAGTCGACCTCCTATCTGCACCCGGGTAAAGCCGCGCAGGTGCAAGTGAACGGAAAGGTTGTCGGAGTCTTCGGCGAACTGCATCCTCTCGAAAAAGACAAATATGATTTCGGCGAGTCGGCGGTCATCGTTGCCGAGTTCGATCTGGATGCACTGCGCACCTCGACGCCCACGTACGGAATCGCGCCGGTCTCAGAGTTCCCGCCGGTGTTCGAGGATATCGCCATTATCGTGGACGAATCCGTAGCGGCGGAGCGCGTCGAAAGCTTGATCAGGCAGACGGGCGGAAAGACCGTGACTCACGTCCGCTTGTTCGATGTCTATCGCGGCGAACAGATCGGTGCCGGGAAAAAGTCGCTGGCGTACAGTCTCACGTATCAATCCGAAAAGACGATGACCGATGCCGAAGCCGCGGCGATCCGCACGAAGATCGTGAAGCGGCTTGAAAATGAGGTCGGCGCGAAGTTGCGCAGTTAACATCGAACTATTGTATACTTGAGAAAATTCATTTCTATGGAGAATACGATGAATAACAAGAATACAGGCATGATCGCAACAATCGCCGCAGTGGTACTCTGCGGATGCCCCGGGCTGTTCCTGTGTTTGTTCGGCGCTATTACCGCGTTGGGCGGAGGCACTTTTAACGATGAGAGTCTGTCGCCCGCTGTTGGGATTGCATTGGTGTGCGGGGCGCTGCTGATGATCCTTATCCCTGTGGGAGTGGGTTTCTTCACGTTACGGAAGAAACCCGGCGCAGAAGAAACAACGCCGCCCGCAGACAGCTCGATGTAATTAATAACGGCGACCAATTCGGTCGCCGTTATTTTTATCTACAAGATCATTGGTCTATTTGACAACGATCGTTAGCGTGAGCGGGCAGAAATAGAAATTATCCTCCACCAGCGACCATTGTGTGGTGTACGTGCCTTTGTCTTTGAAGGCTTCCATTTCAACGGTGAGGAAGACGTTCTTTCCGGGTTCTGCGCCTTTGGGGATATCATACGAAGCCACCTTGTGCAGTTTGGCGCCGCTGTAATACGCGTAATCCATGGTGGCGCGATACCATGTCTCCGTGCCGATGTTCTTCACGCCCCATTTCACTTCGAAGTCGGTACGCGGCGCGATTACCGTGTTATTTGCCGGCTCCGTGCTGAACACACTGCATCCGTATTTGGAACTGCTTGTGCCGCTGGAAAGTCCGGGCAGCGTGGGAGTGCCGGGTGTGCCGAGACCGGGCAGGATAAACACAAAGGTGTTCGTGGGGGAGGGTATCGTCGTTGCCGTGCCGGTGGGACGGAACGTGCTGGTGGGAGTAGGTGAGGGTGACAACACTGCGGCGGTCTGCGTGGATGCCGCCTGCGAGGTTTGCACGATGAACGTGTTGACCGCGCCGGGAGCCAGGGTGGGGATTTGGCTTGTAGTCGTTGGAATACAAGCCATCACCAGCGCCAAGGCTCCCAGCCAGATCAACAATCTATTCTTCTGCATTTGCGTTGTTGCACTCACAACTACCGGGATTTTCATTACTCGACAACGATCGCGATGTAAGGGTAGCACATATTGCCTTCGACTCTCCAAGTCATGACATGCTTGCCTTTCTCGGCGGGCGCAACGGCGTCAATGATGATCGTCACAGACTCGCCCGGTTTGAGATCCACTCCAAATTCGCGGAAGGTGTCGGTAGGGTCTTTCATCAGGACCGTCCCGCTGAAGTAACTGATATCGTGCTTCGCCGGGATGGTCTTCGTACCGGTGTTGACGATGGTCCATTTGATGTCGAACTCGTCGCCCTTTTTGAAGACCGTGAGGTCGCGCGGCCGGTTGTTGACCGGCGTGCAGTCATAATCCGGTACAACTACGGAACCTCCGCCTCCACCACCGCCTCCGCCGCTCACGACCACGGTGGCGGTCGGGGGGACGATGACAAAGGCGGTCGCCGAAGGGATGAGCGGAGTCGCAGTGGGCGAAGCCGCGTCAGTCTGGGTGGGAAGCGTGGTGTTCGTCGCTTGTGGCTGTGCGGCTTGGGTCTGTGCCTGCGCCGCGGAGATGGTCAACGCGACCGAGGTCGCGACCTGATTCGCAACGTCACCCGGGTCGGGTGTGGCTTGTCCTTGGGGGAGACATGCGCTGAGCAGGAAAATGATGCTGAACGCGGTTAATAGGATTCGTTTCGTGTTGTTTATCATGCGGTTACTCCTTCGTTTTCTATTTCTCGTTGGGTGTCGATGTGCCGTCGCCGATGCCGAGCGGTTGCCATTTCTTTTCATCTTTGAGGCGGTGCTGGATCCCGTGACGATCATGAATCTCATCGAAGCCTTCGGGTTTGATGAACATTTGCTCGCCGTCGAGTAGACCGTGCACACCGGCTTGACCGGGTTCCATGCGCTTATCGCCTTTGAACTTTGCCGCGTCGCTGGGCATGTAGTCGGTCGGCTCCTCGTAGGTGGTGATGTAACCTTCGTAGTTGCGCAGGATGATCTTGTGGTCGGACATGCTGATCAGGTAATTCGGCATGACGGGAATTTTTCCGCCGCCGCCCGGCGCATCCACGATGTATTGCGGGACGGCGTACCCGGAAGTGTGACCGCGCAAGCCTTCCATGATCTCGATTCCTTTCGCGACGGGGGTGCGGAAGTGCCCGGAACCTTCGACGAGATCGCACTGATAGAGGTAGTACGGGCGCACGCGAATGCGGACGAGGTCTTGCACGAGTTTGCGCTGGATGTGCACGTTGTCGTTCACGCCTGCGAGAAGCACCGCCTGATTGCCCAGCGGAATGCCAGCCCTCGTTAAACGGTCACAGGCTTCGGCGAGTTCCTTGGTGATCTCGTTCGAGTGATTGACGTGAATGTTGAGCCAAAGTGGATGATACTTTGCGAGCATGTCACACAATTCCAGTGTGACGCGCATGGGCATGAAGACCGGCACGCGCGAACCAATGCGTACGATCTCGATGTGCGGGATTTCGCGCAGGCGGCTGAGGATCTCTTCGAGAATTTTCGGCGCGAGCACGAGCGGGTCACCGCCGGAGAGCAACACATCGCGTACTTGCGGCGTGCGTTTGAGATACTCGATCTGCATCTCGAATTCCTGCCGAGAAAACGTCTGTCCCGGGTCGCCGACGATACGGGAGCGCGTGCAGTAACGGCAGTACGACGCGCATTGCGTGGTCACCAGCATGAGGACTCGGTCCGGGTAGC
>CAZQES010000061.1:0-20635 GCA_964591425.1 uncultured Anaerolinea sp. | reverse complement strand
AGCGACGACCACCCAAACTGCCATCAGAAGGTGAGCGACGACCACCCAAACTGCCATCAGAAGGTGAGCGACGACCACCCAAACTGCCATCAGAAGGTGAGCGACGACCACCCAAACTGCCATCAGAAGGTGAGCGACGACCACCCAAACTGCCGTCAGAAGGTGAGCGACGACCACCCAAGCTACCATCGGATGGTGTGTTACAAAATAATTTTGTGTTCATAGGATACCTTTCTTATTACTAATTTCCCCCATCTTACACCTAACTAGACTGCAAAACAGACTGCAAAATCAGACTAGACAAATATTATTTGACGATCAGCTCTCGATAAATCAATAATGTCTCCGCTGAAGGCTCCAAACCCAATTCATCATCTAGCAAAGTCTTATATTCTTGGAAAATTCGCGCTACAGAAGCGCGGTCTCCCATTGCTGCATAAGCACGCATGACTGTTTGATAGATCAATTCATTGAAACGATCTTGGTTTAGAGCAGTCTTACTGATTTCGAGGCAATCCTGTAACTGATTCGTATCCAAATACAATTGCGCTAGCTCATCCAGCGCAGACCGATATATTCGACCTAATCTTTCTCGCTCCAGCAATACCCAATCGGCGTCAAGTTCCGCAAGATATGATTCTTCGACGAGTTCAACGGCTTTACGGTAAAAACCAATGCGCTCGATTATGTCTTCCGCCTGTTGAGCATGTTTGAGATACGACTCGAAAGCCTCCACATCATACTCGTAATCAAGCTCGCGATTAAAGCGATAGTACTCGCCTTCGAACACTACCGCATTTCTTCCCACAGCACGTCGGAGCCAGTAGATCTCGTGTTTAAAACGTTTCTTGATAGCGCCCGGATCGTCGATATCCGGCCATAGTATATTTGCGATCTGTTCCTTTGTCAGTGGCTCTTGCATGTAGAGGAAGAAGAAAAATAAACCTCGAACCGATTGCGTACGCCAATCAGACACATTCACTGCCCGACCATTAACGACAACCTCCGCTCGTCCGAACGCCCGAACCTTCAGACTCGCGGAAGGCATTTGAATAGATTGTGCCAAACGGCGGAGGGCTCTTCGATTCGCGGGTATCCGTTCACCAAACTGTTTCGCTCTTTCGAACATACTGCTGAGCATTTTGCCTATTTCCGGATCACTTTGTAATTGCATCAGCCATGGGGCAGCCTGATGCATGGCAATCAGCAGAGCATGATTTGATTTATCAGTCGACTCGAGAAGACTGGCGAATTCGAGCCTGGCACGTTCTTGCATGCCGGCTTGAGCGAAAGTTGCAATCAGCCAAATTCTGCTCCATTGACACTCAGACTCTCTTCCGTCCTGCAGAAAACAGGATTTAGCATCATTGAGATAATTGACTGCTTTTTTATACTCACCAATCAGTAGGTGATATCTACCTTCAAGTAATGCCCACAACCCGCGTTCATAATTGGACGGATTGATCCTCAGTTTTTTTTGAAATTGATTTAATAAATCGTTAGCAAACTCCTTATTGCGTTGTAAAAGGCTCAGATTCGCACGTGCTAGTTTTAGATAATTGGAGACAAAGAAGCCAGAAACATTACTCGCGATCGTTTCTGCTTGGTCATACGCAAGAGTTGCAGCATCGAACTCTTCGACTTCACTATAAAGATCGCCAAGCCCGACAAGGATCAAAGCTTCGGTTCGCAGATTTCGGCTCACGCGAGCACATTCGAGCCCTTCTTCAAATGTACTTGCAGCAAGTTCATATTCACCCAATTGAAGATGGAGTACTGCTAGATTGTTCAAAGTGTCAGATTGAATATACAGGTTTTTTTCAATCCGTAGCCTAATTAAGGATTCTCGATATAGGTTTTTGGCAATTCCCGCATTTCCAATGGCCGCATGTACCATAGCAGTCTCAGAGAGGAGCAAAGAAACACTACCAGGTTCATTTAATTGCTTATAAATCGATAATGACCGTTCGAGATATTCAACCGCATTGCGCGATTCACCCAAACGATAAGAATTCAGTCCTTTAATTCGCAACGCTTCAGCATAAAGTGATTGAAGAGAACGATCAGACTCAGCCATTCGGAGTACGTCATTTGCATCTTTTATTGATAATGAATATTGTCCTAGAGCGCGATGTGTGTTTGCTCGGCGAACCAAGGCAAGTGCAAGTTCCGATGTATTCGCTTCGAGCTTGAGTGCTTCTATTGCGGTATCTAATAAGGCGTTCGCCTCAGGAAGATTTCCTTTCATTCTAGATATCGCCCCCCGCAGTGAAATCAACCCGGGGCGTGAACGAATCGTCGCAGCGGGAAGACCATTAATCCACCCCTCCAAAGTGATAAGCGCGGTCTGTAACATGGGGGTGCCGGCGCGCTCAACCAAACCCGCTAGGGCATCCGGATCGTCCAATTGTTTGCAGGTGAAATATGCCTTTTCCCATTCGCCGACCGTCTCATAGGCGTTCACCATCCTCTCGAGCATGGGTTGGATCTCCTGCGGACGTTCTTTCTTCAAGCGCGATTGCAAAAACTCCCGAAAGAGCGGATGATAACGAAGCCAGCGGCCATCCTCCAATGGAAGGGCGAAAAGGTTCTTATCAAGGATCCAGCCCATTAACTCGAGCCAGCTGGGCGAAGTTGCATAGAATGGACCGAGCACGATCTCACAAAATTCCGCGTTGAACTCCTCGGGCAACGATGTGCGCAGAAGAAATTCACGGATGTGCTGCGGCTGACGATCGAGCACCTGCCGCCCCAAATACGAGAATGTATCCACATTCGCAACCTGCATTCCCGCAGAATCAGACAATACCATGCCGGTGATCCAACCCCCAGTTTTGTTGACAAGCTCGTTCGCTTTTTCCTCTGAGAGATGCTTGTGATGGTTTTGCGCGTACAACGCCTGCAGTTCGCGCGGTTGGAAAGCCAATTCCATGTGGTTCAACCCTGCCACTTGTTCCCGAGCCACCATCAAAGTCACATCATCGAGGTCGGGAAGGGTGCGCGAGGAAATGATCACGTGGCAATTTTCGTCCACCAATTGGAGAAAACGGTTGATCAGTGATGCGATCACCGGCGTGTCATCGAGTAGGTGGTAATCGTCAATGATGAGCAGATAATCGTTTTCGATGCGGTCATAGAGTTCGTTCGTCAATGCCACGAGCAGGGCTTCAGCATCGCTTTCGATGGTTTTCAGGCTACTCAGAAGATTCAACGAAGACTCACCCACCCCCGGGAATCGCTCGGCAAGCGACGCGATCAAATACGCCATGAACCTCTGCGGATCGCGGTCCAGCGGGTCGAGCGCCAGCCAGCAAACCGGCATCTCCGATTGGTGAGCCAGATCGATCAACAACGAAGTCTTGCCGTATCCGGCAGTGGCTGAAAGCAGGACCAGCTTATTTTCCAAATATCTTTTCAAACTCTCCAGCAAACGCGGACGCGAGAGCAAATCTTTCCGACGCGTCGGAACGATGATCTTGGTCTTACTGATGGGAATCGAATTCTTTGCCATGGAACTTCGAGCAAATTTATTCTATTGTACTGAATTTTGGTCTGCTTTCAACCTTTATTTTGGCGAAATTTGGTTCGGAGGTTTAGACAACTCCTCCAACATTCGCGCATGGATGCCAGGCGCGGTGGCAAGAATGGATTGCGGCGGGGAGATGAAATCTGCCTCACCGCGGATGTTCGTCACGCGTGCGCCTGCCTCCTCGCAGATCAGACCTCCCGCCGCCACATCCCACGGTTTGAGCGAGAGTTCCCAAAAGCCATCGAAGCGACCCGCCCCCACGTACGACAGGTCCAACGCGGCAGAGCCGAGTCGGCGCACCCCCTGAGTCAATTTTGCAAATCGAACAAAGTTGGAAAAATTATCCTGCTTCGTATCCCATGTATCGTAAGGGAAGCCGGTAACCAGCAGACTTTTTTGCAATTCGGTCGTGGATGAGGCTTGCAAGCGCCTGCCATTCAGGTACGCGCCTTTTCCGCGTTCCGCGGTAAACATCTCATCGCGTAGCGGATCGTACACCGCACCCAGTTTCAACGTCCCGGAAGACGCGTAGGCGACTGAAACAGAAAAAATCGGGACGTGATGCGCATAATTCACCGTCCCATCCAGCGGATCGATGTACCAGATGTGTTCATCATCCCCATGAATCACGCCGCTCTCCTCCGAAAAAATATGATGGCTCGGAAAATCCGACTGCACCCTGCCCAGCAAGAATGCTTCAGACTGATGATCCACTTCGGTCACAAGATCGATCACGCCCTTGTAATTTACCTGATGTTCCTTGTTATAGCCCTCGCGCAAAATTGCGCCCGCCTCGCGGGCAAGTTCTTCCAGATACGATAATGTCGGTCCCATCTCACAACTCCATTAAATTTTTGCGGCGGGTTTGCGCCCGCCGCATGTTTTGAAATTATTTTTTCAACCCGTCGAGCGTTTTATAAATATCGTACAGTTCGGTCTGGATCTCATCGCGGTCGCGCATGGATTGTTGAAGCAACGCCTCGAAGGCAGGTTTCTGGTCGGGCGGAAGTGTGGGCAGGAGCCGTTCCGCGCGCGCGATCTGCGAGTTTTTATGGCGCAATTTATTTTCAAGCCGCGTGCGATAGCCAAGATAGAACCGCTCCATATCGAGCGGCTGAGGTTGCGTGAACGGCTGTTGCGTAACCAACTCGGCGACGGTCAGCAGGAAATCTTCGGTGTCGATCGGTTTTTCGATGAAGCGCGAGGCGCCGAGGCTC
This sequence comes from uncultured Anaerolinea sp., assembly GCA_964591425.1. GTDB lineage: Bacteria > Chloroflexota > Anaerolineae > Anaerolineales > Villigracilaceae > Defluviilinea. The sequence continues at coordinate 15,889 of CAZQES010000061.1, read as the reverse complement.
AACGCAAAATCCTTATCTTCCGGCGTGACGTACGTGGCGGAAAGAAAAACAACCGGGATGGAGCGCGTTTCGGTGTTGAGCCGCAGTTTTTGCACAAACGCGTACCCGTCCATTTTGGGCATCAAAATATCGGTGATGATGAGCGCGGGTCTCTGCCGCGCCACCACCTCGAGCGCTTCCTCCCCGTTACGCGCCGTCACCACGGCATAGCCTTTGAACCGCAAAGTCACTTCGAGCAATTCGAGCACATTGGGAACATCTTCGACGATCAGAATGGGTCCATACATGGCAGTCATAACTTAATTTTACCGTACGGGGCGGATGGAAACGTCCGCCTCATTCTTTGACATGAAGTTGCCACCGTTCCCAAGCCGGATTCGTGCCTCGACGAACCTCGCCTCGTGGAGCGGGATGCTATCCCGCCAGTTCACAGTCATGCGGAATTCCAACTCGAACTCGAAAGGTATCCCGCGCCGCGATATCATTCGATCCACACGCGCGAACCGAGCGCGGAGCAGGCAAAGTCCACGGCGAGTTTCGCGGTTTGGTTTTTTTCATCGAGGATCGGGTTGACTTCGACGATATCCATGCCAACGAGTTGACCGGTCTCTGCGATCACTTCGCAGGCGAGATGGGCTTCGCGATAGGTCAACCCACCGGGCACCGGCGTGCCGACGCCCGGCGCAAAGCGCGGATCGAGCGCGTCCATGTCCATCGAGAGGTAAATGCCATCTGTATCCCGGCTGACGCGTTCGATGCACTTTTCCAATGCGGCGAGCATACCTATGCGATCCACTTGTTCCATGCTCAACACAAGCACACCGGCTTTACGCAAGTTGTCTTTCTCGCCGGGGTCGAGATCGCGCGCGCCGAGAATGGCGACCGAGCCCGGGTCCACGACCGGAGGCGTTTCGTCCCACAGCGCGGTCAGGCGCGGGTCGCCGAGTCCGCACAATGCCGCGAGCGGCATCCCGTGGATATTTCCCGACGGCGTGGTTTCGGGTGTATTGAAATCTGCGTGCGCATCCAGCCAGATGACCCCCAGCTTTTTTTGCTTCGCCGCGCCGCGCACAGAACCGACCGAGAGACTGTGATCGCCGCCCAACACCAGCGGAAACCGCCCCCCTTGAATGGATGTGGCGACCGTGCCCGCGACGCGCCGTCCCATCGGCACGATGCAATCGATATATTTGAGTTTGGGATCCGTGATCGTGCACGTTTCGAGGATCGGCACTTCGATGTTGCCCTTATCTTCGACGACATGACCCAACCCCTCCAATTTTTCGCGCAGGTGGGCATAACGGATCGCGCTCGGACCCATGTCCACCCCGCGGCGATTCTGTCCAAGATCCATGGGCACACCGATGATGTCTATTTGCATTGTTTGCACCTAAAATTCCTCGTGTTCACCGCGGTTAAACATCACAAACCATACATGGTCACTTTATTTTTGCCCGCATCCTTAGACTGGTACAAAGCCCGGTCTGCGGCTTGCAGAATTGCCTCATCCGTCAAACCGTGTTGAGGAAAAGACGCCGCGCCAGCCGAGAAGGTGGCAAACAGTTTCATACCTTCATATTCGATGGCGGTTTCCGAAAAAACCTGGCGCCACATCTCGGCGCGTTCGTAGGCGGTCTCGAGCGACGCGCCAGGCATGAGGATGACGAACTCCTCACCGCCATACCGGCAGACCACGTCGCCGCGCCGCGTATGTTGGACGAGAAACGCCGCGATCATTTGCAAAACCATGTCTCCGCACCGGTGACCGTAGGTGTCATTGAACTGTTTGAAGTTATCCACATCCATAATGACAACGGACAAGTCCGATGAGTCGCGCTGTGCGCGGGCAACCTCCCGATCGAGAAATTCGACGAGATAGCGGCGGTTATACACGTTCGTCAACGGGTCGCGGATCGCCTGCTCCTGCAATTTCTCACGGAGCTTATTGATCTCCTCCAGTTGACGGGTGAGGGTCTCGTTGGCGAAGGTGAGATCGTTTTCCAGCCACTTGTGTTCGGTGATGTCGTGCGCCACGATCACGCGCCCCTCAAGTTGGTTCGCCGAATTGCGTAACGCGGTCACCACCACTTCCAGCGTGCGCGGCGGGTCACCGGGTATTTGGATCTGATCCCGCGATTCGTCGGCGGTGAGAAAGCGCTGGAGGAGTTCGGGCCAATCGCGGAATACTTCAATGGGATCCTTGCCGATGATCTCGTCCATGCTTTTGCCCAACATCCGCTGGGCAATGGTATTGGCATCCACCACGATATCGTGCGCATCGACGACGAAGACCATCTCAGGGATGTGCTCCAACACGGTATGACGCGCAATGGGAATGAGGTCGAAGATGCGAAGCCCGAACACGCCCACCGCGATCAGCACAGCCGTGACAGTAAAAGAGATCGGCGTCAGGTCGATGCGCAACGCGGACTCGGGCCGCAGGCTGAGCGCCAATTGATAGACGACGTTGACGAGGATCGGGATCGACACCGCGGCGATCAGCACAAACATCTGCCGGCGATAAATGTTTCGATGCTGGATCGCACGCCTGAGAAGCAACCCGATCGCCGCCAGGCTCACAAGGTAGGAGTAAAGCAGGGCGATAACGTACCACGATCCGCGCTCGATCACCAACGGTCCGCCCGCCTCGGAGACCGGGTGAACGGAGGTGTAATACAGATGGAACCATGTCTCCGAAAACAGGATCACCAGCGAGACGCCCGGAATGATAAAGAACAGCGCGGCGGTGTATCGGTTTAACCACCGATCCAGCCGGTTATAACGCACTGCAAAGAAGAACCAAAAGATGGGGACGGTGAGGATGCCAATGTTCTCAAGTTTGAGCCATAGCAGTTTCATCTCCGGCAAGGTGGAGAGCGTGACCATGGCGTAGGAAAAATTCCACACAGCCAGCATGACCAGCATGGCGATCAGCGACCTTCGCCCGGGCGCATGAGTTCGGCGCGCCAAAAAAGCGGCAATGAGCAACGCCGCCGCCGAATTAACCAATAAGATCGAAGCAAAGAAAATCCACTCAGGGTTCAAGAGAAAACCGCCCGCATGAAGAAAAACGACGGTTTCCCCGTCGTTTTTGGATTATGCAGTCCTATAATACCCCACATCCACTGAATACACCCTGCCGCGTTTGATCACCTGCCGGACGAGATTCGTCCCATAGCGATAGCCCAAATGGCGATAATCCGGCACGTTCAGGATGAGCATATCTGCCTGCTTGCCGACTTCGATGGAACCGATCGTTTCGGACTTTCGGATCGAGTGCGCCGAGTTGATGGTCGCGGCGGCGATGGCTTGGGCGGGAGTCAACTTCATGGTGCGGCAGGCAAGCGCGATGACGAACTGCATGGATTCGTTCCACGATGTGCCGGGGTTGCAGTCGGTGGCGAGGGCAAAGTAGGCGTCTGCCGCGATCAATTTTTGCGCGGGTGTGTAGTGATTTTCGGCAAGCCCGAACGGAGTGCAAGGAAGCGACACAGCGACCGTCTCAGATTTTCCCAGCGCGGCAATGTCTGCATCGGAGGTGACAACGAGATGATCGGCTGATGCCGCGCCCAACTCCACGGCGAGCGATGCGCCGCCGAGGTTGTCGAACTCGTCCGCGTGGATCTTAAGCGGAAATCCGAGCGAACCAGCCGCACTCAGGATCTGACGCGATTGCTTCAAGTCGAAGGCTTTGGTCTCGCAGAACACGTCCACGAAGGGGAGCGACAATCGCGGGGCGTGAGTCCCCCACCATTCTTTGAGCATCGGCAGCATCGTGTCACAGACGAGGTCGGTGTAGCCTTGCGGATCATTTTTATATTCAGGCGGGATGGCGTGCGCGCCGAGGAAGGTGATCGCAAGATCGAGCGGAGATTCATCGTCGAGCGCGAGCAGGGCTTTGAGCAGGCGCAGTTCGGTGGCAGTTTGCAGACCGTATCCCGTTTTCGCTTCGGCTGTGGTGGTGCCGTGGATGAACATGCGGAGCAGGCGCGAGCGACTCTGCGCGATGAGCGTTTCCATATTGGCGGCACGCGTCTGTCTGACGGTTGAAATGATCCCGCCGCCCTCCGCCAGAATCTCAAGGTAGGGCTTGCCTGACATTTTCATCTCGAACTCGTCCGCGCGGTCGCCCGCCCAAATCAGATGCGTATGCGGGTCTACAAAGCCGGGCATGAGCACGCATCCGCTCGCATCGAGAGTCGGTTCGTCGGGATACGCCGCTTTCATTTCGGAGGTGGTGCCAACTGCGACGATTTTTTCATCGCGCACCACGACCGCGCCGTCTTCGATGATGCCAAGCGCGCCGAGGGTCTTCCCTCTTTGAGGACCGCCTTGTAACGTGAGGAGTTGGGAGGAGGAGTGGATGAGCATGGTTCAGTAATCAGTGATCAGTTATCAGTGTGACAATTTAACCACAGATATTTCATGACGGCATAACTCACAAGTCTAAATGAGCCTAGGATTCACTCACCGTCAAGTATTATCCGCTTGGAAGTTGCTCCTAGGGTTTGCTTCTGGCTACCATCACACTGCTGATCAACATGATGAACGCGACGGGAGCCCAAATGGCGCGTTCACCCGCGCTGGGTGTGATGAGGTTCAGTACCAGGCTCAACGCGGAGAATCCTACGACCACCCAAATGAGCCAGCGTGATGTGCGCGACCAGCTCGGCAAGGCAACACCCGCGCGCGCCAGCACGACCATCGCCAACAATGCTAAGATCACGGCTTGAATAACAGCCGCCACGCGTAACTCAGGAGGGAACTGCCCGGGGAACGCTCCGCCCATGGCGTACGCGCCCCACGGCATGCCAGCCGCCAACGCGATCTGAAACGCAATGACAACGAGTGAAACAACTGCATAAGCAAGTGCGGCAAGACGGACTTTGTTCATTCGATTACCTCTCTCTGTTTTAGATTATTTGAAATCATACCGCATGATCGGACGCGGCGGAACGTGGCGGGCAACGACCTTGAATCCAAGTCTTTTGAATGTGGAAACATACCCCGTGTTCGTGGAACTCGGCGACAATTTCGCGTCGAGCGGATACGCTTCGAGCGCAGGTGCGCCCGACTTTCGAGCAACATTCAGCGCCTCAACGATCAGCGCGGAGGTGACACCCTTCTTCCGCCAACCTTTGCGGATGTAAAAACACGAGAGCGACCAGACGGGCAGATCGTCCACGCGTTTGAGTCGCCACGTTTTGTCCATCCACGGCAGGGACGCGCGCGGAGTGAGTTGGCACCAGCCCACGCACAAGTCGCCGCTGAAGGCGAGCAACCCCAACGGCGGACCGTTCTTCACCAATTGACTGAATTCTGTTTTGTTTTTCTTGGGTGAGCGCTTACGATACGCATCTCCGATGCGCCAGTACATGCACCAACAGCGGCTGACCGGTCCCTGCGTGTTGAAAAGGTCTTCGAGGGCATGCAGGTGCTTGGGCGTGAGAGGGTGGATGGTGAAGTCCATTGTTTTGATTCTGTCTACTCCAGCCATTTTATCCCATACTTTTGAGATATTCTTTTGTGAGTTGCATCATCAAGGGTGCCTGCTTCCTATGCCATCGCGATGTTATCAAACTCATTGAAGCCGATGGGTGGTATTTGGTCACAACTTAGATAGGCAAGAGCTAACCATGATGGGAACAAGCCTCTGTGGAAACCGAGGCTTTATTTTTGTGGAGTAACTGACCCCTTTCCCGTCTACCCCACGGGGGAGAAGCTATGTGCTCATCAAACCGATCATAGACTTGAAAAATCATCATCCACTGGGCCAGGAACAAAAGCCGACCCCATACCCTCTCCCTTGGGAGAGGGACAAACGGACACGCCGATTACTCAAGCGAATCAGGCTCCGCACTGAGCCTGTCGAAGTGGTGAAGTCCAACCCACACGCCGATCAATCGTCGCAATCGGGCGTCGCACTGAGTGGCGAAGCCGTGTCGAAGTGGTGAGGTCTCTTACGATGCAAGCGTGGGATAGAGGAAATGCTGGCATACACCCAAAAGCGAGTTGCCGGGTTGGGGTAAAATATGGGGGTCGTTTTCAGCAAGGAGTTTGAGATGACAATTCAAGAAATCGAACAAGCAATTACTGAGCTGGACCCTGACGAACTGACTCGTCTCCGTGAGTGGTTTGACGAGTATTTCGCACAAGTATGGGATGAGCAGATCGAACGCGACGCGGCATCAGGACGCCTCGATAAATTGATTACAGAAGTGGATGAAGAATACATCGCAGGGCACAGCAAGCCGCTGTGAATCAACGAACCCTGCCGCGTTTCTGGAAACATTACCGTCAACTACCGAAAGAAACACAGGCGTTGGCTGATAAAAACTTTGAACTTCTCAAGTCTGATCCTCATCACCCATCCCTCCACTTCAAAATAGTAAACCCTGTCAGAAAACTATGGTCAGTGCGCGTTGGCATACAATACCGCGCGCTTGGCGTGGAATAACCAGATGGCATCGTATGGTTCTGGATCGGCACACATGCTGAGTATGACAAGTTGGTGAAATAACGACTCCCCCTCTCCCGTCTTTCACTTCGTTATTGGAGACTGGAGACTTGTCCTGAGCGAAGTCGAAGGATTAGAGACTACCTGACGGAGGGAGAATTAGAGGGTGGAGAATTGATGGATGCGCTGGCTGGCAAAGACGTGTTGAATTTATGTCGCAACAAAACCCCTCTCCCGTCTCCCCTAAAGGGGAGAAGCTATTTGCTCCTCAAACAAGATTATTTTTGGAAAACCGTCAAAGCCATTAACCGACTAGCTCCCTTCCCATTTGGGAAGGGCGGGGGGATAGGTCCAACCCACACGCCGATCAATCGTCACAGTCGGGGTGAGGTTCCCTATGGACTGGGCGACTTGATTTATTCATAACGCCTCTTTTTTTCTTGCAAAACGGACTGACCAAAGCGTATAATTCTGGATATGACCTATCATCCGTAATTCATATCTATTTCAGAACAGTTGAGTTAACACGATGAAAAATTCACAAAGACCCATTGTAGCAATAATAAAAGAAATATGTATAGAAAACGGAATTGATTATCAGTCTTTTTCTTATGATTGGATATTCCGTTTATCGAAAAACGGAAAAGTGGCGCACATTTTCGGATACCAGTTTGGGAATAATTCCGCCACATCTCAACTTATGTGCGCAGATAAATGCGCCACTAGCGACATATTGCTATTCAATGGCGTTCCAGCCGTAAAACACACTTTTTTCATGTCGCCCACAAATATTAACTATGTTGGAGTTTCTGGCAATTGGGAAAGAATTCTGGAATTACTAAGAAATCACGGGAAATTAGTTTGTAAAACCAACGAAGGTTCGGGCGGGAGTAGTGTTTATCTTGTAACTAATCAGTTTGAACTAGAAAGAGCAGCACATCTGATTTTTAAGCACTCAAGAACTATGGCAGTTAGTGCCTTTTATGAGATAGAAAACGAATTTCGGGTTGTGATTCTAGGCGACAAGGCTATGCTTACATATTCAAAGAATATTCCTTTCGTAGAAGGAGATGGTAAATCAACTCTACGGCATTTGCTAATTTCTTATGCACAGGCACATGCAGATTTTCCTCTCAACCTCAATGAATTTGACGATGATACACATGTTCTTCAAAAAGGAAAAAAATACTTTTTGAACTGGAAGCATAATTTAGGGCATGGTGCCTATCCAGAGATTATTCAAGATGAATCGCTTGCCACACACTTAAGTAGGTTAGCCTTAAAGGCAGCAAGTGCCGTTAATATTGAATTCGCGTCAGTAGATATAATAAAAACCAGAGACGAAAATTTAGTCTTGGAAATCAACAGCGGTGTAATGATGGATCATTTTTCTCAAATCAACAATTCTAATTATCAGATAGCAAAAAGCATTTATCAAGAAGCCATAGAAAAAATGCTTGACCAGGATAGAGAATGAGAAATCAGTTGATAATGCCCGTTTTATTAAGTGCCGCCAAGAAATTAGGGCTAAATGTTCTTGTGGAACCAACCAGAGGAATTTACGGTGTAATATTGTTTGATAGCGGCAAGAAATATTATCTAAAAGATATAAATCTCAATCTCAATTTAACAGTTTCCGCATCACTTTCAAAAAACAAGGCGGCCACGTCCTATTTTCTAAGAGAATTTGGATACCATATTCCTGAATTTACGATGGTATTTAGTGACGAGAAGTGTGCGAGAATCAAATCAAATGACACTATAAACGAAGGTTTAAAGTATGCAAAACTTACAGGTTTTCCAATTATTCTAAAGCCTAACAACATGTCACAAGGTAGTTATGTTTTTAAGGCAAACAATGAAGATGAATATTTTGTATTTATATCAGAAATCCTCAGCCACTGTGATAGTGCTCAGATTCAAAAATTCTATAAGGGGAATGACTATAGAGTGGTCGTGCTTGATCAAGAAGTTTTATCAGCATATCAACGAGTCCCTTTCTACGTAATTGGCAATGGCGAGCTTTCCATATCAGAGTTAATTGATAAAAAACAACAGAGTTTCATATCGTCAGGTCGTGACACTATATTGTCCAAAATTGACATGCGCCTCATAAACAAACTTGCTCAGCAAGGTCTTTCATTGAACAGCATACCGCTCTTCAATGAAATGATTTATCTGCAGGACATTTCAAATTTATCAGTAGGTGGAGAAGCTATTGAACTTACAGACAAAGTGCATGTTTCTTTTGCAGAGTTAGCATTATGCATTGCTAGAGATATGAATTTAACTCTGTGCGGAATTGATATCATCACAAATGATATTACCAGAAACAATAACGGGGAATATACTATTATCGAAGTAAACAGTGCACCTGGACTAGATAATTATGCATATGAAGGTATAAGTCAGGAAATTTATGTTGAAAAGTTGTATTTCGAGGTATTAACTTACATTAAGAATAGATACAGCTAGATTTAACTTCGCAACTTGTTTTTACAAAAATAGGTTAGGCGATTAAAAAGTAAGAAGTTGAGGTTGACCTTTTCGACTTACCAAATTATCATCATGCGTAATGCTAAACCAAGTGGCTCTTAGGATATGTGCACCCATACAGGTTCAACTTTTTCTTGATTGAATTGGAGGAATTCTCATGACTGGTCCAGACCGCATGATCTCAAAGCTTTCAGCAGATCACCAAATAATCTACCTTTCATTTACGCAGAATCTGAGAGCTAACGTTCTTGGATTCATGCCCACCCATATCAAATATTTTAATGATCATGGTGTAGAGCATATTAGTGGGGTTCTTAAAGAATTAGACAGAATGATACCTGAAAAATTCCTAAAAAATATGTCTTCAACTGAAGTTTTACTATTATTATGCGCCACTTGGATTCACGATCTCGGATTATTAGTGAACAGAGATAACAAAGGAAACTCTCTAGATGATAGCGAGATAAGGAAACGGCATCACATTTTAGGTCGAGACTTGGTAATTGAGAAATATCAATTGCTGGGACTCCAAGACAAGAATCTTGCGAATTGGGCGGCCCAAATTGCACATTGCCACAGGCGCAGTATTGACATCAAGAAATATTTTTCGCCTGATTCGCAAAGTGCCACTTGGCAACAATACTTGGGTTACGAGTTCTTTAGGCCTGTTCTCCTTGGCGGGTTGTTGAGATTAGCAGATGCATTGGATACGACATATCATCGAGCACCAAATACTATACCGCAAATTATGGATTTACCCGAGTTAGCACAACTACACTGGAAAGCCTCTGAATTGTATGAAGGCATTGGCTATGACATTGGAAAGGGAGAAATAATTCTTGATGCGCATTATTCTACAGCAGAGGATCTCAGAATAGTGAAATGGCGGTTTCAAGACATTAAAGAAGAATATGAAAGCATACGAGACATCTTAATTGAGAATAAACTGCTGTATTACGAGTTGATTTGTCGGGCTAGAAAAATACCAAATGGGGAAAGGGAAATGTTTACCTCGCGCATGATGACAGGGAGCGAGGAACTACCTCTTGCCGTCAGAATTATTGACTCGAAAAAGAACCTTTCTGCTTACTTAGAAAATAAAAGATATGTGCTCGCAGCAGATGTTTGTAGCGAAATAGCAAATCTTTATGATCCTAGCGAAAATGGCAATAATACTCTGCAATGGTACCGCCAAGGTCTGGATTACTTGAAATCCGAAGAAAAAGAGAGAATGTATAGCGAGAAATACAATGGCCCATACTTTCTCAAAACTCTTCAAAAGTATTATATGGGTAAGATAGAAATATTACTCGGAAAGCCGCTAAGTGACGTGGATAAAAATTTCATGGACGAAATTAATTATGCTTTTAAGACATTAGATTACTTGGAAGGGCATGAAACGAAGTTCCTTGAGTCCATATATAACTCCACAGCGTTCGGCAGGTCACCAAATAGAAAGAGCGTTAAAATAGCATTAGAGAACATCAAGAGCAATTTGGACGCCTCCACCGATGGCAGTCTACATAACGGCTGTTTGATTTGTACAGCGACAGCTGTTGTTGAAGGGACACTTAGCGGAAATGATATATTGGCACAAAAAGCTCTAGGGTGGCTCAAGTTACAAAGAGAAAAAAGTTGGAGAGGTACAAGTGATGGTATCTTACGGATTCAATATTGCGCAATTGCATTAGACGCTCTAGTCATATCTGGCGAGCTTGAACTCGCGGATAATCTGGTTAAAGAGGTGCTAGACAGTAAGGACGAATGGGAAAGTGGATGTGAACGAAATTACCTCGAGACTGTTGGTCAATTATTTCACTCCATTAGTATCTATTTTCGAACCAAAAAGAGTAAGAGTTCTAATAACTTACTCAAGAGGTTCAAGAAAGAGATAGAATGGTTTTACGTCACACTCGTTTCTGAAAGTGATCAGCAACAAATCGGTGGCTTAAGGGGGCTACTCGTAGGGGACCTGTGCGAAGAAGGGTTAAGAAAGGATATTGAGAAATTAGCCTTTGACATCCATACAAAACTTGTAAAGGATCCTGTATGGGACCCTGTCACAGGAGGTTGGGGAAACGACTTAATCATAACTATGTATAGGTTATATACAAAACTCTCGTTCTTGGAATATTCATTAAGAATGGCGTCAGTATAGGCTACTATGGATAGGACGATTGTTATTATTGGCCTTGGAAATCCATGGGAATCCTTCAAAAACACGCGCCACAATTTTGGTGCTCGCGGACTTACCGCTTTTGCCACTAAACATAAGTTCAAATTGAAACGGGCAAGATTTTATCATTTTGCTACAGGATCTCTTTTTAACAAAAATATTGTTTTGGTTCGATCGAATGTTGACATAAATAGAAGTGGGGTATTATTGGACGATTGGATGGACAGGATAGATTCAGGAGAATCGTTATGGATATTGCATGATGATATCAGCCTTGATTTAGGAAGATTTCGCCTCAAAGCAGGAGGCGGGACAGGTGGACATAAAGGTGTCGCATCAATGATTGAAAAATTTGGCGCCAACGATTTCATTCGCCTTAAGATGGGTATCGGATATCCAGAGCAAGAGACGATATGGGATTATGTATTCGCCGAGTTTTATCCAGACGAAATCAAACTAGTTGAGCATACTTTAGAACTAGTAGTGAATGCATTAGATACTTGCCTCAATCTAGGCATTGAATCAGCTCAAAACATTTATAACTAAGTAAAAACCATTGCTGGTAAGTACAGATCGGCAAAATAGACATGTCTATTTACGACACAAGAAAGGTTGAACTTAAAACCATAAGCACCAAGGATTGTTACTTGTTTGCGAGATTAACGTCTGACACTGAGGTAAGCAAGCTTGTTAACCTCCATATTCCCGTGAAAGATCGTGCAAGTTGGTATAAGAGTTTATTTACGCAACCTGAAAACTACTATAAATCGATAGTTGTTAACGATGAAATTCTGGGATATATAGGAATAGAAAACAGAGGCAAGGATACTTCTGAAATAATCATAATGATAGGAAAAAGAGATTACTGGGGGTTGGGAATTGGAAGCAAAGCCATTAAGGATTTCCTTCAAACGCTGTACTTAGAAGGGAAATCCACATCTATAATCTATGCTAAGATATTTGAAACCAACATAAGAGCAATAAAGTGCTTTCTGAAAGCGGGTTTCAGCATTGAAGGGAAAAAAGGTTATATTATGACCCTTACTCTTCGCTCTGCAACTGATAATCTATGATATACACATAAATACCTAACTATAAATGAACATCTTTACTCTCGAAGATCTTGAATGTCCGCAATGTCGAGGAAAATTATCGCTGTACGATAAATTTCCTTCCTGTTTTGCTACTACCGATTCTAATGAATTGCTTGAGGGAATCATCGAATGCATAGATTGCAGGTTGCTTTATCCAATAGTGGCAGGAGTATCAATCTTGCTTAAGGATATTGAGAATTATATTTGCACTAATTACTCTTTAATACTTTCGATTGCAACAGAATTTGACATAAGCAAAGAAATGATAGATTTTTTCCAGTCACGAGGATACGATCTGCATCACACAGGTTATGGAGAAACTTTTTGGGACAATGCTCTAGGGTCCAGTATTTATATATCCGCGCACTACGATAATGAGGCAATGATCCCCGATTTTGCACATCCGCTTTACTCACTAATCAGCGATTATTGCAAAAGCGATCTCTATTCAAATTTGATCGGGATCGTACTTTCACAATCAACAATGTACAACCGTGTGCTTGATATTGGATGTAATGTGGGAGGAATGATAAACAGGTTAGCTGAACACAGTGAATTTGTTTATGGGATAGATACATCCTTTCGGAATGCGCTAATAGCCCGTCAGATATTAAGACATCAGCCTAATAGACTTGCGGATTACAGGCTTTTCCGAGAGGGATCAGTTTATATCAAAAGAGATATAAATATCGAAGCAAAAATGAACTGCGAAATTTTCGTGGCATCTGGGTTAGAACTGCCTTTTAGAGAGTCGTTTGACCTTGTCAATATATCAAATTTGATTGATGTGGTTTCTCTGCCTAAAAGCCTGATAGGAGCAGCATGTAAAAAGCTGTGCAGCGGCGGTTATCTTCTCAATACAGATCCATATTTCTGGAATCCAACACGAACACCCATGGGTGATTGGATTAGTCGTGATAACTTTTCTGATGACCTTTTCGTTAGACAACTTAATCGAGAAGGTTTAAAAATAGTTTCAGAAAAAGATAATGTCTTATGGATGTTGCGTGTTTATGATCGATTCTTTAGTATTTGGTTAAACCACTGTGTACTCGCTCAAAAAACTTAATTGACCAGCCTTCAGGTAGGTAATCAATATTATGTGGTAACCTTCTTATTCGGCAACCCGACTGAGGCGAAAGAAAAAGCTGATGGACAGAATCAACCATCGGCTAAGAAAGAAGCGGGGTCTCGATACGTCCCGCGAAAATCACGCGGGACTACTCGACCAACAACTTCATCCAATTACTACTTACCACTCACCAATTCCCACAATCTATTCGAATTCAGCGGGATTTCCAAAATCTCAAAATCCACATCGTGTAACGCGTCTTCCAACGCCTGCGCAAACAACGGACCAACAGGGATCGCGCCTGCTTCGCCCGCGCCCTTCACGCCCATCGGGTTGAGCGGTGAGAGGGTCTCACCGTGCGCGGTATCGATGCGCGGCACTTCGAGGCTCGTGGGCAGGTGATAATCCATGAACGTGCCGTTGAGCAGTTGCCCGTTTTCGTCGTAGGCGAGCCGCTCGTAAAACGCATTGCCAATGCCCTGCGCCACACCGCCGTGAATCTGCCCATCGAGAATCAGCGGGTTGATCACCTTGCCACAATCGTGCACGACCAGATATTTCTGGATGTGGATCTGCATCGTCTCGGGATTCACCTCCACGATCATCGCGTGGATGCCACTTGCAGTGGCGCCTCTTTCTGGACCGAAATAGTTGGTCGCTTCCAAACCAGGCTCTGTGCCAGGCTTGACCGCGCCGCGCATCGGGTTGGCTTTGCCCGCGAGTTCGCCGAGTGAAATGGACATGCGCGGCATATCGCCCACGCGCACTTCGCCATCGGCGAGTTCGAGTTCGTCTTCGGGCGCGTTGAAATGTTCGGAGGCAAGTTTGAGAATTTTCTTGCGCACGACCTTCGCGGCTTCGTTGATGGCATTGCCTGCCACGACCGCGCCGCGGCTGGCGAACGTCCCCGCGCCCCAATAGAACTGATCGGTGTCACCCGTGACGACATCGATCTTATCCACGCTCACGCCGAGTTGCTCCGCGACGATCTGCGCGTAACTTGTGTAATGACCCTGTCCCTGCGTGCCAACGCCCGTGACGACCGAGACGCGTCCGCTTCCCATCACCTGTACTTTTGCTCCTTCGTAGGGACCGATTCCCGTGCCTTCGACATACGCGACGATGCCAATGCCAACATGTTTGCCTTCCGCGCGCAGTTTCGGCTGGATCTCTTTGACGAAGTTTGTGTAATCCATTCGTTTGAGTGTCTCATCCAGCAACGGTTCATAATTGCCGCTGTCGTACACAAGCGGAGCAAAATCCTGATAGATGATTTCGTTGTTGTACGGGAATTGGTCTGGCTGAATGAAATTCCGTCGGCGGATTTCGGCGCGGTCGATCTTGAGTTTCTTCGCCGCCAGGTCGAGCATCCGTTCGATGACGAAGACTCCATGCTGACGCCCCGCGCCGCGATACGGCGTGACGATGGTCTTGTTGGTGAAGACCGCCGTGAACTCGCTGTAATAGTTTTTGATGTCGTACAGCCCAAGCACATTCGCCTGCGCGTTGAGCGCCACCGTGAGTCCATACGGCGCATACGCACCCGTGTCATGCAAGAAGACATCATGCACGCCGAGAATGTGACCATCCTTGTCGAACGCGACTTCCGCATCGTGGATTTGTCCGCGTTCATGTGTGGTAGCGACAAAATTTTCAGCTCGGTCTTCGATCCATTTGACGGGACGGTTCAGCTTCATCGCCACCCACGGGACGAGCACTTCCTCCTGATAGAACATCATGATCTTCGGACCGAATCCACCACCAATGAACGGCGCGATGACGCGGACCTGCCGCTCCGATAACCCAAGCATGCCCGCCAGTCCGTTTCGGATCACGACGGGAGCCTGAGTCGTGTCCCAGACGGTCAGCCGCCCCGCGCGTCTATCCCATTCTGCGACGATGCCGCGATTCTCCATCGCGGCGGCGCATCCGTGCTCGTAACTGAATCGCCGCTTGACGACGAGCGCGGCGTCGTTCTTGATGGACTCGTAATCACCCTTCGTCTGCACCACATGCGCGGCAACGTTTGAGCCGATCTCTTCGTGAATGAGAGTGCTGTAAGGTTGAAGGGCTTTCTCAAGATCGACAACAGCATCAAGCGGTTCATAATCCACTTGAATGTCGGCAAGCGCGTCTTCGGCGATATAGCGACTCTCCGCCAGCACCATCACGATCGGCTCACCTGCGAACTTGACCTTATCTTTGGCAAGCGGAACCTGCGTTTTTTCATTGAAGACAATATTTTCGACTGGCGGCGGCGAAACCAACAGCGGACCAGGTTTCCAGTAATCACCCAAATCATTCGCTGTGTAAATGGCAATCACGCCCGCACGCTGGAGTGCCTGCGAAACATCGATGTTATTTATCCGCGCATGTGCATACGGACTCCGCAAAAAAGCCGCATGAAGCATGTTCGGCAGATCCACGTCGTCCACGTACAGTCCCTGCCCCGTCAGCAGACGAGGGTCTTCGTTGCGTTTAATCCGTTCGCCGAAGTATCGAGTGGTCATAGAAATCTCCAATATCATTCAAACTCGTTGGTCGAGTAGCCCCGTGTTCGTCGGGGCGTATCGAGACCACCACGCCATAGAGCA
>CAZQES010000060.1:0-21138 GCA_964591425.1 uncultured Anaerolinea sp. | reverse complement strand
GGTGTAATCACCGACGGGAAATAACGCATGCTTCAACTTTTCCTGATCGAGCACATGCAAGACATACGATTGGTCTTTGTTTCGATCCACTGCCCTAAGCAATTCCACTTTTCCGCTTTCAACTTTCCTCACCCTCGCGTAATGACCTGTCGCCATGTAGTCCGCGCTGAGCGCCAGCGCGTGATCGAGCAAGAACGTCCAGCGGATTTTGCGGTTGCAGATCAAGCACGGATTCGGCGTCTCACCGCGCGCGTAGCCTTCAAGAAAATATTCCACCACGGTGTCGCGGAAAACATCCTTGGCATCGATCACGTAAAACGGAATATCGAGCTTTGCCGCCACGCGTCGCGCCTGCGCCATCGAATCGGGTGTACAACAACGATTCGACTCTTCCTTGCCCGGCTCGCTCCACAAACGGAGCATCATGCCGATAACCTCATAGCCCTGCTCTTTAAGCAAGGCGGCGGCAACGGAGGAGTCCACCCCTCCAGACATGGCGACGACAACTTTCGGCACAAGAATTCACTTTCTACTGTGGAATGTTACAGGCGGCGTCAATTTTATCGCTTACATCGGTAAACTGGTATGGCGAAAGCCAGCCTGCAAAGAAATTCTTATCTTCCAGCAAGTCCATATCCGCGCCAAAATATTGATTCAGAATAACGCGAAATGAATTGACCGGGGTAATCGAAGGGTACAACAACTCGTAATTCCCGTCGGGAAAATAATAAGCATTCAAAATGGAAAATCGTTCGGCGAGACACGACTCGTCTAAACCCAGAGTATCATAGTATGCTCCGGGTCCATGGTCGCCCATAATGAGGATAACCGGGGGGTTGGTCGAATTTTCGAGGAGGCTGGTTACGATCTTCCTCATCTCAGAATTTATGAAAACCGTCTGATCGGTATATCCCTGGATGTATTCTTCGGTGGTGCCGGGAAATAACGATGCGTCCCAGGTGCTGTACGGACGGTCGGGGAGGATAAAATTCCCTGCCCGGTCAAAGATAAAAGGCGGATGAGGAGACAGAAGATGAACAAAAACAAATTTCGGGCTCGGATTCTCAGGAACTGCCTGCAATGTTTCAAGTGCAGAAAGGATGTATCTCTTATGCAAACTGTAGCCTTGAACAGGCAACTCTACCCCCCATGATTCGGCAAAGACCCCCACGAGCGTGGAGGACAGGATCAGACCTTCAAACTCATTGACGCCGCCTGAAACCAGATCGTAATAAACATCTGCATCTTCGATCTGGGCGAAAAGCGCCGCACTCGGCAAAGCCACGAATGTATACCCCCGGTCTTCCAGGAATCGTCTCAGCACCATGTTCTGCATCAGTTCGCGCAACGGACTGCGATCACTTGTGCCGCCAAATCCCTCCACGAAGACGTTTAGGTAATCCAAATTCATGGAGGACGAGATCGATAGTTCGGTCTGGGGATAATTGGGCGAGGAGCGGTCCGCTACGTAGAATCCGCTGTCCCGTAGAAAAGAAACGAATTCCGAATTGTCGAATCCATACAAAGCGCGCAACATGTCCTCCCGCCCGTACCCGTCGAGGACGATGAAATAAATGTCGGGGGCCATTCGATTTGTTTCAACCGTTGGAATTTCAATTTGAGCTACGCGATCTTTGATCATCTGCACCTGAGAATAGGAGCGAAATAGGGTCGAGGCAATGATCCAAAAGGAAAAAAGCACGAGCGTAGATGACACTACATTTAGAAAAACGGTGATGGACCGGCGATTCGTGATTTTTCCCCACAGCCAGCGACCGGCAAAAATATAGAGCGCAGAGGAAAATATTGCGAGCGCAAGCACTCCGCCGAGCGGCGTCCGCCAAAAACCGGATCGCTCCAACAGCAGAAGATACACGTGTCCCGAAAACAGCCAGAGGATGAACAAGGTTGTCCCCCAAGCCGCATATTCGAAATCGTTGAACCTTGAAATTAGAAACCAATATGCAAGAGCCGCGATGAGAAACACGATCACCAACGAGCGAAACATCCAACCGAACGGAACTTGCGAGGCGTTTTGAGAGTAAATACCGAGAACGGAATAAACCGCAAACAAGAATGGATGCAGGATCGGCGTTCGCTTCATTTATTTACTTGTATAAAGTTTTCGTGCTTTTTCGACCAACGATGGCAACTCGTTGAGGAACTTATCCACATCGGCGGCTGTGGTTTGTGCACCCACCGTCACACGCAAAGACCCAAGCCCCCACTCGCGCGATCGACCGATCGCGTTCATCACCTCGCTCGGTTCCGGGTTACCGGTTTTACAGGCAGAGCCAGAAGAGCAGGCAAAGCCCGCCGCATCGAGTAGTGTTAGCAGGAGGTTTCCATCCACGTCTTTGAAAACAAAACTGGCGTGATGAGGCAGACGCAACATCATATCGCCGGTTAGCCGAGAATCAGGAATTGATTCGAGAACCGAACCGATGATTTTGTCGCGCAACGGCTGGACGTGAGCCGCGCGCCGGGCGCGTTCTTCGTCGGTCAACCGGAGCGCTTCGGCGAAACCGACGATGTACGGCACGTTCTGAGTCCCTGCCCGCAGGTTGAACTCTTGTCCCCCACCGGTAAGTTGCGACACAAGCGGCGTCCCTTTGCGGACGTACAACGCGCCGACGCCTTTCGGTCCGTAGAATTTGTGCGCGCCGAGCGACATCATATCCACCCCGAGGTCGTTCACATCCATCGGCAGATATGCGGCGGCTTGCACTGCGTCGGTATGAAAGAGAATATTATTTGCGCGACAAATCTCCGCGATCTCTTTGACCGGGTTGATCGTACCGATCTCATTGTTGGCATACATCACGGAGACGAGCGCGGTGTTGTTGCAAATCGCCTTTGCGACAACGTCAGGCGTGACCATGCCGCGCTCGTTCACTTCCAGCCATTCGATGAGGAAGCCTTCATACTTGCCGAGATGTTCAAGTGTTTTCGTCACTGCGGGATGTTCGGCGCGCGAGGCAAGAATCCAATTTGCGCCGGTCTTTTCGCGCATCGCGTATGCCGCGCCGCGGATCGCAAGATTGTCCGACTCGGAGCCGCACGAGGTGAAAACGATCTCCTCGGGTGAGCAATTCAAAACGCGCGCCACAGTTTCGCGCGCAGAGTCAATCGCAGATTCGGCAGCTTGTCCGTAACGGTGAACAGACGAAGGGTTCCCGAAAGAAGCGTTGAAGAACGGCGTCATCGCGTCCACGACGCGCGCATCTACAGGCGTAGTTGCAGAGTAATCCAAGTAAATCATCGCCGCAGATTATAGCATGATGAGAAGTAGGAACTTTGTAGGGTAGTCACCCGTTAATCAACGGGCAAAACCAAGTAAAATTGCGGCTCGTTGAAAGGAGAACGAATGAAACAAAAATTGATCATGTTGGGATTGTGCGCGTTGTTGATCGCATCGTGCGGCGGAGGGGAACCCGAAGCGACACCGACGAACACGCTCAGCGCGGATGATATTCAAACGCTCGCCATCGAGACGTTCTCTGCGGTTCTCACCCAGACCGCGCTTGCCGCACCTTCGGAGACGCCTTTCCCCACACTGACAGCCTCCGCCACCTTCGCGCCGTTCGCCACCAGCACAGGCGGCTCGTTGCCGGTGGGCGTATCGCCGACCACAAGCGGCGGCGGAAACGCGTGTTATCGCCTGACGTACGTGAGCGATGTATCCATCCCGGACGATACCGCGATGACACCCGGGCAGAACTTCACCAAAACCTGGAAAGTATTGAACTCCGGTACGTGCGCGTGGGATGCGGGATTCAAATTTGCATTTACCGGCGGTGAGCAGATGAGCGGCGTGTCGTATACACTTCCGTCCGCGGTCGCGCCCAATGCAACTCTGGATATTTCAGTTGCCATGATCGCGCCGTCGAAATCGGGGACCCTGCGCGGCAACTGGCGCATGCAAACCGCCGGCGGACAGTTCTTCGGTGACGAAGTTTATGTTCAGATCGTCGTCGGCGGCAGTGCGGCAACCGGCACAGCCGCGACGAGCACCGGGTCAACAGCCACAGTCACGGCGACACCCACAACAACCCCAACAGTAACCTTGACACCCTAAGAACAAAAAACCTTCGTCATGTGAGACGAAGGTTTTATATTTAAACTCACCTTACGCAGTAAAGTTCGTTCTGCGAGACTGCGTAGCGTCTCGCTTTTCAGGCTGTATTTGCACAAGGGCGACATGAATGTCGCGTTACTTTAAACTGCGTAACATCAGTCGTTGAAGTCAGATGCCTGCATTGCTCAGGGCGGTAAGCAGACGCGATAACGTTGACGTAAAGGCGGGGTGCGTACTCTCAAAGTGGGATATCGTTTCTCTCATTCGCTCCAGCAGGGACTCATCGGATTCCCCGCGCTCCGAGCGTTCGAGCAATTCCTGAATATCTTCGTTCAGGGCACGGAGAAGACCGCGCCCTTTTTCGTCCACGGCTTCGGTGGCATCGAGCGCGACGTGTAAATCTTCGAGCAATTTCGTGAGTTTTTTGTCTGCCATTGGCGCCTCGCGATCAAACGGCTGGAGTCGGTAAAACGTTTCTCATTTCGATTGTACGCCTCCCCTGCGTTCATTACAAGATGTCGCGGTTTGCCTGTTCGATCTCTTCGTAGATCTTTTTCACTGCCTCTTTCATCTCCGCGGAGACGCCGGCGGTTTGTGGAATGAATTTCACCATGTCCTTCGCCTGTCGAAACAGATCCCGGACTTGCGCGATGTACGAGAAATCCGATTTGCCGAGCCCGGTCGAAGGGACGGGCAGATCCCGCGCTTGCTGAATCAACGTGCGGGCGCGGAGGAGGCGTTCGGAGGCTGGAATGAGTTTCGGCATACCCAATCCAATTGTATTCCTGTTTTTCAAAAATCCCCACAACTTCCCAGGAAGGCACTATTCCCGATTCGTTGCAGTTAATTTATCGAATGTCTAAAATGGGTATGATTGCCCGCGAAGGATTTTTCACTGGACCCCTCGTGAGATCTGGGAGACGCCACGTTGAAAACCAAAACGAAATCTAAAACGAAGCGCCCCGCAAAAAAGGATCACTCTTCACAGTTCTTCCGCCTCGCGTTCAACGACAACCCGCAACCGATGTGGTTGTTCGACCCGCGGACGCTCAAATTCCTCGAGGTGAACAAGGCCGCGGTGAAGAAGTACGGCTATTCACGCAAGGAATTCCTGCGGATGTCCGTGACGGACATCCGCCCGGCGGACGAGATCGAACGATTGAGAGAGTCGGTTTCCACGCGGCACGGGTTGCAATCTTCGGGTGTCTGGCGGCATGTTCTGAAAAACGGTCGCGTGATCGAGGTGGAGGTCACGACACAGACGCTGAGGGTGAACGGCCGCAAGGCGATCCTCGTCGCATTGAACGACATCACGAATCTCACCCAAACCACGCGCGAATTGGAAAAGACCCTCGCGCGCTATCACAGCACACTCGATCACATGCTCGAGGGATGCCAGATCATCAACTTCGACTGGCAGTATGTGTACGTTAACGAGACGGTGGCAAAGCAGGGACGCCGTCCGCGCGAGGAGTTGCTCGGGCGCAGGATGTGGGAAGCCTACCCGGGCATCGAGACCACGGAATTATTCAGCGTCCTCAAACGATGCATGGAGGAACGCGTCTATCACTTGATGGAAAACCGCTTCCAAAACCCGGACGGCGCGGTCGGCTACTTCGAATTGAGCATTCAACCGGTGCCGGAGGGATTATTCATCCTTTCCATCGATGTGACGGAGCGGAAACTTGCGCAGGAAAAGGTGAAGGAACAACTCCAACGCGTCCTTTCCCTGCGCGAGATCGATATCGCGATTTTATCCAGTTTCGATTTGAATACCACCTTGAACGTGGGGTTGAACCAGGTGATGACGCAATTGCACGTGGACGCGGTGGACGTTTTGCTATTGGATCCGGTTTCGAATTTGTTGACCTTTGCCTATGGTCACGGGTTTCGATCCCGGGCAATCGAAAACAGCGAATTACGTTTGGGCGAGGGCCGCGCCGGACAAGCCGCGTTGGAGCAACGCATCGTCAAGATTCCCGACCTGAAGCAAGATACCGGGTTCACGCGCGCATCTCCTTTGGAAGGAGAGGATTTCATCTCGTACATCGGCGCACCGCTGATCTCGAAGGGAAAAGTGGTGGGGGTGTTGGAAATCTATCACCGCACCCGTTTCGAGCCGGAACAGGAATGGCTCAATTTTCTGGACGTGCTCGCCGGGCAGATCGCCATCGCGGTGGATAACGCGAACCTTTTCAAAGACCTCCAACGGAGCAACTCGGAGCTTGTGCTGGCATACGAAACCACGCTCGAGGGCTGGTCTGCCGCGCTCGACCTGCGCGATCGGGAAACCGAAGGGCATACACTGCGCGTCACCACCATGACCATGGACCTCGCCGGAAAAATGGGGCTAAAAGAAAAAGAACTGGTGCAAATTCGACGCGGCGCGCTCCTGCACGATATTGGAAAAATGGGCGTGCCCGATCATATCTTGCTCAAACCGGACATACTCACCGATGAAGAGTGGGTTCAGATGCGAATGCATCCAGTCTACGCCTACGACCTGCTCTCGAACATCGCCTACCTGCGCGACGCGCTGGATATCCCGTATTGCCATCACGAAAAGTGGGACGGCACCGGTTACCCACGCGGGCTCAAGGAAACTCAAATTCCACTCGCCGCGCGGATCTTCGCCGTTGTCGATGTGTACGACGCGCTCACATCGGATCGCCCTTATCGAAAAGGCTGGTCGCGCGAAGAAACACTGGAGTACATCCGCGAACAATCGGGGAAGTATTTCGACCCGCAAATGGTCAAGGCATTCCTGGAAATGATCGAGAAATAACGACGGACTGTATTCTGTTCGTCCCACAATTTCGTTGTACAATCAGGCGGAAGGATTTGCAGAATCAATACGCCAAAAAAAGTTGGATGACGTGTCGACAGTCTTGGGGCAACGCAACTGCCTCAAGAACTCGCTTTCGTGAACGATTGAGAATATCCGCTACGAGGAGAAAACCATGGACGATTTTTCTGTAAGGAGTGAACGGAACGGACAAGCGATGGTGGTCGCTGTTTCGGGCAGGGTGGATTCGGTCACGGCGGCAGCGCTGGATGAAGAACTCGGCAAAATCGCGCGCGACAACAAACGCATCGTGCTCGACTTGAAAGATGTCGCGTATTTATCCTCAGCTGGCGTGCGAGCCATTCTCAAAGTTTCGCAGACGGTACAACGATCGGGCGGCGGTGTGAGGCTGGCGCGGATTCCAACGCTCGTGGCGGATGTGCTGGAAAATGTCGGGGTAACGACCGCCTTGAGATCATTCGCCTCGGTGGACGAAGCGGTTGCGGGTTTCTGAAATTAAGTTTAACAGGGATCGCAATTCCAATTTCTTCCACTATTCCAACACCAAGGGGAAGAAAGATGAGAAAAATCTAAAGAGCAAGTGGTACCTAGCGAGGTTTGGGGAATTATAATTATTCCATGCGGTTACACAGATTCCTTGCAGTTTTCGTATTCTCGATCATGGGCACAGGGATACTGCTCCATCCTCTGCCCGTTCGCGCCGAGGAGATTCGCGCGCCAGCCTCACAAGTCAGCGCGTATGAATTGATCTTGGCGATGAACACGTTGCGCGTTTCGTACGGACTCCCCGCGCTCATCGAAGACCCGATCGTCAACGTAGTGGCGCAATCCACCGCGCAGACCATGGCGGCGAACAACATGTCGTGGCATATCGGCAACGTGCGCGGACGCATCGCCGCGGCGGGATACGGCAACGGCGGCACGGTGTGGGCTACGGAAAATTTTGCGGTGAGCAGTGGCGGCATGGGCATCGACCAGATCATGGCGGTTTGGGCAGACCCCGACCACATGCGCCCGGCGGTCACGCCCGCGTATTGTCACGTGGGAGCCGGCGTCGCGACGGTGAATGGAAAGACGTATTACGTCCTGCAAGCCGCGTATGTATCCGGTCAGGAGTGCGGAAGTTACAACTCTGTGGGAGGCGTAAACGCCTCAGGTACGGGCATCAGCCCGATTTCCCAATTGATCGTCCCCGTCCAGATCGCGACCGCGGACGCCGATGGGAAAATCTTTCACGTGGTGCAGTCGGGACAATCGTTCTGGTCCATCGCGATCGCATATCAGGTTACGATTCGAGACCTGGAAATTTGGAACAACATTACGAGCGATATCCCGTTGCAATCAGGACAGCGGTTGTTCATCCCGAACCAAAACACGGAGGGATTCGCAACGCCTACTCCGCGCGGGATGGTCGTTCAGCAAACTCCCGATTCAAATGGAAGAATCGTGCACATCGTCCAGCCGTATCAGGCATTGTTCACGATCGCCGAAGCGTATGATGTCTCGGTGGATCAAATTTTGGAATTGAACGGTTTGAACGCGGACGCGCCCCTGCAGATCGAACAACAACTTGTGATCTCGATGGGCAACCTCACACCCAGCCCCACGTTGAATGCGATCCAAAGGCTCACCCCCGAAGCGGACGGCAACTACTACCACACCGTGCAAAGCGGGGAAACCCTTTCGGGAATTGCGGATCTATACGAAGTGCCGCTTGCGGACTTGATGAGCTGGAACGGATTGGGCGCGGCATCGGTCATTATCCCGGATCAAAAATTGCTGTTGCGCGTCACGCCGCCCGCGACGGCGACATTCACACCTGCGCCAGCGACGATCACTCCATCGCCGAGTCCGTCAGCGACCTCAGCGCCATGGACAGCCACCGCGCCTGCGGAGAGCCTGCCTGCCGAGGAGCCGTCCGGCAGGTTTGGCTTCGGTTTAATTTTTGTCGCGGGATTTGTTTTGATCGGCGGGTTGCTGTGGTGGAGGTTTGGGCGCAAGATGTAGGGGCGAAGGGCCCTTCGCCCCTACTACAACACCCCTACAATACAAGGAAGGGTAAATTTTATGAAATACGATCCTCAAAAACATCACCGCGTTTCCATACGCATGAAGGGATACGATTACACCCTCGCAGGCGCGTATTTCATCACCATCGTTGCGTACCAGCGGAAGATGTTGTTCGGTGAAATCGTAAATGGTGAAATGAAATTAAACCGCCGCGGGGAAATCGTGCGAGAGGAATGGTTCGCCTCGGCGAACATTCGCAAAGAGATCAGGCTATTCGAGGATGAATTTGTGGTGATGCCGAACCACGGTCATGGAATTGTTTGGATCGTGGATGAGGATTCTCGTTTCGTTGTTGGGATGGGTTATCCCGTGGTAGGGGCGGCTTCGCCCGGCCGTTCGCCCCTACTAAAATCCATTCATATTAAACCAAAATCGTTATCCTCGTTCGTGGCGGGATTCAAATCCTCCGTCACCAAACGGATTCGGGACGAACTCAACGAAACCGGCATCTGGCAACGAAATTACCATGATCGCATCATCCGCGATGAGAAAGAATTGAACGCTATTCGAAATTACATCGAATCCAACCCAAGGAATTGGGTGGAGGATGAGGAGAACAAATCAAAGGAAAAATAACCCATGCTGTCGCCCTGCGGATGAATTTTCATTGTACAATCACGCAAAGGGAAACCAAATGCGCATTACGTCTCAAGATTTCGTCAGTAAGTGGAAGCAAGAAACAAGTGATGATGAGATTCCGGAGAAGTTATTGGCGCTGAATTTGGAGCGGAGCAAAGCAAAATGACCGCGCCTAAGAAAACAATCCTGCTCTGCACCATCGGCAGTGCAGGCGATGTCAACCCGTTCATCGGCATCGGTGGACAACTGCGAAAGCGCGGTTTCCGCGTCGTCCTTGTCACCAGTCAATATTTCGAAGCTCAGGCGCGCAGTGAAGGGCTCGAATTTTTCGGCTTGGGCAGTGCAGAAGACTATCGATCCATCATCGAAGACCCCGATCTTTGGAGCCCCGATAAAGGCTTCAAAGTCTTTGCCGAGCGCGTCGTCTTCCCGATCATGGAACCTGCCTACGAGTTTATTGCAGGCTTTGACCCATCCAACACCCTCCTCCTCGCCCAGGGTCAATTCTTCGCCGCGCACATCGCCCACGAAAAACTGGGCATGCCCTTCATCACCGTCCACTTGCAACCCGCCGCATTTCGCAGTGTCTATGAATTCCCGCTATCGCCCGTTCCACTGCCTCCGTTCCTCGTCCGCGGACTATTCACTTTGGTAGACGCCCTCCTGCTGGATAAATTATTCGCGCCAAACATCAACCGCTTCCGACTCACACTCAACCTGCCTCCCATTCGGAAAATTTTCGGCGGCTGGATGCATTCCCCGCAACTCAACCTTGGCTTATTCCCAGATTGGTTCGCCCAGCCCCAGCCTGATTGGTCCCCGCAAACCCAACTGACCAGCTTCGTTTTTTATGACAAACAAAACGGGATCGAAGAACTCCCTGCCGATCTGGAAAACTTTTTGAACGCAGGCAGTCCGCCGATCGTTTTCACAGCAGGCACCGCCATGAAGCACGCCGATCAATTCTATCGTGACTGTATCGGGGCTTGTCAAATCCTAGGTCAACGCGGCATCCTGCTTACAGGGCATCCCGAACAATTGCCCGCTGAACTTCCAGCAGGCATTCAGCATTTTTCCTATCTGCCGTTCAGCAAAGTGTTGCCGCGTGCACTGGCGCTCGTCCATCATGGCGGCATCGGCACAACCGCACAGGCGATCGCCGCGGGCATCCCGCATGTGATCCGCCCGATGGCGCACGACCAGCCCGATACCGCCGCCCGCGTGGAGAAACTCGGTATCGGCGCAACGCTCAGCCCCAATAAATTCAATGCGCGCTCGCTCGCGGAAAAACTGAATTTGCTCATCGACTCCCAGTCAGTAAACAAGCGGTGCAGAATCTTCGCTGATAGAATTCATCCCGAACAAGCGCTAAACGACACCTGCTCCATCATCGAAAATTTTTCCAACGGTCAATGATACGGTATTCACCGAAAAAACAAGGCGGGCGATGCTATGCGCATCGCCCGCAAACTTTTCTTCGTTCTGCCAGCAGATCATCTGCTGGCAGAACAGTATCAACCTAACATTCCGAGAACCCGCACGCGTAGCACTTGCGGCACCCCTCTTCATTGACAACCGCGGCTTCGCCGCATTCGGGGCACAGGTCGCCGATGCGCATTACTTTCTGCGCGGCAAGTTCAACTTCCTCTTCGATGGTGTGACCGTCGTTGCCATTCGATTTCTTTTCATCCAGATCGGTTGTCAATCCATCTTTTTCGCGCAAGTAATTATCGAGCACCTGACCGATCCCATCGGGCAGTGACCGCACGCGGTTCGGACCAAATCCAAGCGAGCGCCCGCCGCCGATGCCGATGAGCTGGCGCACCACTTCACGCATCCGATCGGTCGGCTTGATGGGCGAAACCATACGCAAAATGTACGAGATCAGCCTGCCGATCGCTTCAGAGACGGCGGCAGTTTCGGAACCCGCCTTCGCCGTGTTGATGAACGCCTCGAACGGTTGCTCGCCTCCGTTTTCGTTGATGGTGATGAACGCCTTACCGACGGGAGTTTCCACGTTGTACGTTTTACCGGTCAATGCGCGCGGGCGCGGCTTCTTTGGGTCCGCGGAAAATGTGGGGGCGAGTTCAGGCTTCGCTTGCTCTGTAGACGCCGAAGGCGTCGTATCGAAACCCTTTTTCTCCGCAGTCGCGTTCGTCTCCAAGACCACTTTATCGCGCGAACCCGTCACGTACACCGTGATGCCTTTGCATCCGAGATCCCATGCGAGCATGTACGCGGTGGCGACATCCTCCTCCGTCGCGGTCTCGGGGAAGTTCACTGTTTTCGACAGCGAGTTATCCACGAACGCTTGCAACGCGCCTTGCATTCGCACATGTTCCTCGGCGGTGATGTCCGCCGACACAACGAACGTTTCGCGCACCGACTGCGGAATTTCCTTGATGTGCTGACACGTCCCCTCGCGCATCACCTGCTCGACGATCTCCTGTCGCTTCTCTTCACCCAGCCCAAGTTTCTTCAACGCTTCATCGAAGCGCGGGCTGGCATACGCGAGTTTTAGATCTTTGCCGTTATCGTTGACGTGGCGGATGTACGCCAGCGCGAAGACGGGTTCACACCCGTAACCTTCGCATCCCGCGACGGTGGCAATCGTCCCCGTCGGCGCGACCGTGGTCTGCGCGGCATTGCGGATTCCATGTTTGCGGATTCCATCCACCACCGCGTCCCACGCGACGTTCGGTCTGCCCCAGTTATTCTCGAACGTCACCACCGACTTCGGCGGAGCCCACTTCATATTCGTCTTGTCGTAGATGCTTCCTTCGATGGCGGGAAACGCGCCGCGCTCTTTTGCTAATTCAATGCTCGTCACCATCGCATGATAACGGACGAACTCCATCACCTGCGCGCCGAACTCCTGCCCCTCCTGCGAGCCGTATCGCACGCCCACGTGATACATCAAATCCGCCAGACCCATGATACCCAACCCGATGCGTCGCGCCTTGTGCGCGGCTTCGGTGAGTTGCGGAACGGCTGGCACGTACGCGTTCGCTTCAACGACATCATCGAGGAATCTTGTTGCGGTCACAACACTCTCACGCAACAATTCCCAATCAACGGTTCCGTTGGGTCCACAATGCTCATTGAGATTCACCGAACCGAGACAGCAGTTTTCGTACGGCCCAAGCCATTGCTCGCCGCATGGGTTTGTCGCCTCCAGCGGATACAAATGCGGGACGGGGTTGCTTCGATTCGCCGCGTCGAGGAACAAGACGCCGGGTTCACCGTTGTGATGCGCCTGTTTGACGATTTTATCGAACAACTCGCGTGCTTTGATTTTCTTATAGGTGTGAATCGTGATCCCCGCGGCTTCGGCTTGTTCGAGCGTGCCGCTGAATCCCTTTTGTTTCATCTCTTTCAGGTCAGGGAATCGCAATTCCCAATCTTCATCGTTCTTCACCGCGCGCATGAACGCGTCCGTGATGCCAACGGAGATGTTGAAATTTGTGATCTGATTCTCATCGATCTTGCAGTTGATGAAATCCTCCACGTCTGGGTGATCCACACGAAGCACAGCCATATTGGCGCCCCTACGCGTTCCGCCTTGCGCAATCTCACCAAACGCGTGATCGTACACACGGAGGAATCCCACCGGTCCCGTCGCCTGACCCGCCGAAGTCTGCACCATCGCGCCGTGCGGGCGTAAGCGCGAGAACGAGAATCCGTTCCCGCCGCCAGTTTGTTGAATCAATGCCGCATCGCGCAGGGTTTGGAAAATGCCCGCGCTATCGCGTCCCATATCGTCGGTGATCGGCAGAACGAAGCATGCCGCGAGTTGCCCGAGCGGAGTCCCTGCACCAGTAAACGTGGGAGAGTTCGGAAAAAATTTCTTGCTGGATAATAAATGGTAGTACTCGATCGTTCGTTTCTCGATGTCGGCATCCCACATCGTTTCGACCTTTGCGACATGATACGCCACGCGCCAAAACATCTCCTCGACCGTTTCGGCGGGCTTGCCGTCGTCCCCGCGGCGGACGTAACGCTTCATCAACACCTGCCGGGCGTTCTCGGTGAGGTTTGCTTTGGGCAATCCCTCAGGCATGGGCGGCGTGGGAAGCAACCCATTCGTTACTTGTTCTGTTTTCGCGACTGCTTTGGTAGCCATGACACACTCTCCTCAAAGTGATTTGTGAACTTTTCGTTATGACACCCTCCCGAAGGACATCGGGACGATGTGAGCGCCAGCGAAGGGTCTCTAAGTAAGTCTCAGAGATGCTTCGCGGAGTTTATCCTGAGCGAAGCCGAAGGGCTCAGCATGACACTCGGTATCAGTTATTAATTCCGACAAAAATCCGACAACCAGTTACACTCCGCCCATTGCGGAATGATGGTTGTCGGAAGATTAGCTTTCGAGTAAATGATTGATTTCGTTGCGAATGGACTGCAGGTCGTCCAGCCCGAGATACACGATCGCATAACGAATGTACGCGATCTGATCCAGCTCTTTGAGACCTGCCATCACCAAATCGCCAACAATACGGGAGGAAACTTCAGACTTGCCCATTTTTTGTAACTGAGACTCGACTTGTCCGATCATGCGCTCGATGTCCGCGGCGGAGACGGGTCGCTTCGCGCACGAAATGCGCACGCCGCGCGCCAACTTTTCACGGTCGAACTCTTCCCGTGTGCCATCCTGCTTGATGAGCAGAGGCGTTGCAAGGATGGGACGCTCATAGGTGCTGAAACGCTGTCCGCACTTGAAACATTCGCGGCGCCGTCGTATACCTCCGTGGCTGTCGTGGGAGGTATCGAGCACTTTAGAGTCGTGATGCTGGCAGTATGGGCACCGCATGGTAAAAAAATTTCTCCGAAATTAGAACATTTGTTGCCGCCATCTGTGGGCGTACAGGCTCTGCATCCCCGTACATTTGGCTATTTTCAAGCCGTATTCTAGCATACTCAGTTTTCCAATTCAAGGGGACGGGCGGGTGATTAACCTTAAAATATCGATTCAAAACGTGCGCAGATCGAAACACTTGGCGTTCTCACGCGAATCTGTGATGGCGGGTCCGCTCGCCTGACGTTGAGATCAATGGTCGGCGGGTTTAATTTTTTTGCCAGTAGGAGAAATTGTCAATTTTTCTTACCGGCAATCTGTCCCATGAACTCCAACACCACTTGATTGAATTCTTCCGCGTTCGATTGATGCGGCACATGCCCTGCGTGAATTGATTTTCCAACGGCGCGCGGCATTGCTTTCACTAATTTTGGAAACGAAGATGGCGAGAGCGTTCGGTCTCGGTCACCCCACACCACAAGGGTTGGCAGAGTGAGGTGTGCCAAATATTCGCTATTCTCCGGTATCTGGTTGGGAAGGTGATACACGCCCGGCGCGGTGCGCATGTAGTCGTGCGCGGTCTGCGCGCGGATTCGTTCCGGCAGTGAGTGCAATGCCCCTGAACTGTGACCCATCGCCGCGCTTGTCATATCCACGATGAAACGGAATAGCCACTTCGGCGTGCGGCTCACGATGAGATGACGCAGATTTGTGCGACCATACGAACGTCGGAGAAGAAGCGGGAGCTGAGTGCGCGAATAAAACGGGTTGACGAGCACCAAGCCGCGCGTCCAAGCTGGGACGCGGCGCGCATATTCCAAAGCAAGATAACTGCCGAGCGAATGTCCGATGAGGATCGCGGGTTCGGTCAATGGAAGCGACTGCATCCATTGGGAAAAATGTTCCAACAGCCAGTCAAGTTGATACGCGCGCGAGTCGGGTTTGGGGCTGTCGCCGTGACCGAGCAGGTCGAGCGCGTACGATGCAAAGCCCCGTTGAGTCAGTTCGGGGATCAGATCGTCCCAATCGTGATGCGACGCGGCGATGCCGTGAATCAAAATCACCGGCGAGCCGCTGCCTTGTTGGATGTAATTTGTAGTTGTGGGAATTTCAAACTCAGGCGTGCTTTTCATATCTCCGAGCCAGTTCACGCCGCAGGACTTTGCCGATGTACGATTTGGGAAATTCGTCCATGAAGACCACGAAGCGCGGAACGAGATGCGCGGGCAAGCGCCGCTTGCAATACGCGATGACCGCGGCAGGCGTGGGACGTTCCTGCCCGGCGATGACGAACGCAAACGGATTCCCCGCCACTGCCGTGACCGCCACTTCCTTCACTTGCGGAATTTCATAAATGACTTCTTCCACATCGCGCGGAAAAGCAGGTTCCTTTTTCAAGCGACTCGGAAACCACATGTCGGCTTTGCGCGCGATGATGCGCGTGTATCCGTCCTCGTCGACCTGCGCGACATCTCCGGTGAGGAGCCAGCCATCCTCGGTCAATACTTCCTTCGTCGACTTCGGGTCTTTCCAATATCCCATCATCACTTGCGGACCGCGCACCGCGAGTTCGCCGATCTGCCCGGCTTTCACTTCTTTATGTTTGCGCGCAAGATCCAACACCTTCGCCTCGGTGGATGGAAGTGGAAGACCGATCGAACCGATCCTTCTGTTTTCACCCAACGGATTCGCGTGCGTCACGGGCGACGCTTCGGTCAACCCGTAGCCTTCCACGAGGCGACCCTTCGTCAATTTCTCAAACGCTTCCTGCACTTCCACGTGCAACGGCTCTGACCCGCTGATGCAATACTTGATGGAATGGATTCCGAACTTGCGCACACCGCGGAAGTTATTGATGGCGCGGTACATGTTCGGCACGCCGGGGAAGATGGTCGGCTTGTATCGTTGGATGGCTTTCAACACATCCAACACTTGAAATTGCGCTTTCAGAATCATCCCCGCGCCGACGCTAACCGGCACGTTCATGGCAGTGGTCAGCCCGTAACTGTGAAAGATCGGCACGACGCACAGAAATCTTTCCTTCCCCTCCCGCGCGTCGGGCAGCCAGTGACGCGTTTGCAGCGCGTTCGCCACGAGGTTACGATGCGAAAGCATCACACCCTTCGATTGCGCGGTCGTGCCGCCGGTGTATTGGATCACTGCCAAATCCTCCGGCGCGACCTCAACCGTCGGTGATTTGTTGCTGTTACCTCCGAGCCAATCCTTCCAGCGTAACGCGTTGCGCAGACCGTATCCGCGATTGCGCCATGAAGATATCAAATATTTCGGCAATGACAAATAATCCGCAGGGTCGGTCAACACCACGTGCGGCACCCCGCTCCCTTCCTGGATTTGTTTGGCGAGTCCCGCCCACATCGAAAGTGTGACAAGCACGCTGGCTTCAGAAGCCTTTACCTGTCGCACGATCTCCTCAGGCTCGATCACCGGCGGCACGAACACCGCCGCCGCGCCGGCTTTCATCGCGCCGTAAAAACCGATCACCATTTGAGGAACATTGGGCAACAGCAATACCACGCGCGCGCCTTTGCCAACCCCAAGCGAAAGCAGGGCATTTGCAAAACGATTCGCTTCATGATTCAACCGGCGATACGACAAGCGACTCCCCTCGAAAAATATCGCGGGGCGATTCGGAAACCTCCTGACCGACGAGCGCAACAAATGATGGAGCGGGATGTTCGGCACGCCAACCGTGTACGGCACACCCGGTTCGTATTTCTCCAACCACGGACGCTCCATGCGCAACGCATCGCGTCCTTTTTTCTTTTGGGGATGGCTGGCGGATTCACGCCACGAACGTTGACCCTCTCCTTCGAGGAATCGTTCTATCGACCGGCTCACCGCCTCCCGCCGCTCCAACATGACCATGTGACCTGATACGCCAATGTCGGCATCTTCGGCCCCCGGAATGGAACCCGGCACCTTCTCGAAAAACGGACGCTCGAACACGCGGTCGCGATGCCCGCGAATGACAAGCGTCGGCACATCCAGCGCGGCGAAGCGATCCCAGCCCTTCCATTGTGACATGTTATCCCGGTAAAACTGCTTGAGCGCGTGCGGCGCGCCATGAAGCCACGACCGCGTGAACGGTTCGAACCCACGCAATACCGAGACCGGCAAACTTAGCACGGAACGATATAAAGTCCGCAACTTGTATTGACCCGCTGTCGCCATCAAAATTAAACGCTCGACGCGGCTTGGATTCTTCAACGCGTATTCGGTGACGATCGCCCCACCAAAGGAATGACCGACAAGGATGAACTTCCCCTTTACTTTGAGCAGGGTTAGGGCTGTCTCCACATCCTCGATCATGCGCGACATGTCGTACCCGCTCGTCGGCTTATCCGACAGTCCGTGCCCGCGTAAGTCGAGTGCGACGACACGGTTTTCAACCGCGAACTTTTGCAACTGGTATTGCCACTGCGCGGCATGTCCCCCGAACCCGTGGATGAAAACAAACGTCCGCTGGGGATGATCCGGCGAGATGTCGATCGCCGAAAGCCTCACCAGCGGATTCGGCGAGACGCGCACTTCGTGGCGGTAAAGGTCGAGGTCTATGTCCATGCAGGGAGTTTACATGACGCGGGCGGGGATGTCAATTTTCCGAGTTACCCTTAATCACTTAAGGCTGAGGCGGATCAAAAGATTATCATCATAAGCAGTAGCCCAGATCGAGTCGGATGTGACAAGGACGCTGCCCCCAGCGAGGTTCTGATCTGTGAAGATCTGCTCAAGGATTTGATTACTCGACGGATCAATGTGGTAAATAAAACCACTTTTATGGCGCACCCACACCGACTGCTTCGTAACGAAAATGTCACCTGAATCCATTTCAGGCAGGTTTGTAAATGTGACCAAAGGATTCAGGGATATTGGATCCAGCCGAACTATTGAAGCAGATTGAGCAACCCAAACCCCATCTTCATTCCCTGCTACGTAACCGGGGCGCTTGAGGGTTACCCGCGCCGTAACCTCTTTTTTCTCGACATCGATTCGAAGTACAAGATCCTCCAATGCACATGTTGCCATGAGCGCATCATCCACTAATGCCAGTTGAAAACAACGAGCACCAAGATCGATTGTGGAAGATGGTTGGTTGGTCGCCACATCGATTCCGATCAGTTTGGTGCCGCCCTCTGCCAACACCCATATTTGATTAAGAAGAAAAGGCAGGTCTAGTTGTTCGAAGATCTTTCCGATCTTGACTGTTTTGACAACGCGCTTTGTCTCCGTATCTACGCGGACCACATCAATGGCTGTATTATCTGCCTCACTGCTGGCAGAGCATGCCCAAATATCTTCACCATCCGTGCCAAGCCCCTGACAATAATGATGCTGGACAGTAGCTGTGTCCACCTTGATATCAGCGACTATTGTATTTGTGGCTGGGTCGATTTGGACAACATGACCATCAGCGGTTTTGGTCCAAATAAAGCCTTGGACATAAACGATCTCATCGGGCTCTTTCAGAATTTCAACTGTTGCGAGCAACCGTTCATCAAATGAAGTGATTGATGCAGGAGTAGGGAGAATCTCAGGCAAAGATGATGGCGTCGCAGTAGGTACACTTAAGAGAGTAAAGGTTGGTGTTACTGTATGTGAACTTAAACCCTCGGTTGGGCTGGACTCAGTAGGCGCGGTTGCAACGCAGGCAGAGAAAAGCATAGTAAGAATAATTTTGAAAGAAATGCGCACAACAGATTTCATGCTAACCTCCTTAGCAAATTGGTCGAAACGCGCACTTCATGTCGATACAGGTCGAGATCAATATCCATGCAAAGAGTTTACAGGAGTTACAACGGATTGTCAATTTTGTTATACTGAATTCATGGGAAATAAACTCTGCCCAAAGATCATCCTCGAAGGGACGCGGCTGACCTTCAAAACCGAGATCGCGTTTGAGCTGAATGAACATCCGCGCATTGTGGGACCGCGCAAATATCGCTATCACTCGCCGCTGATCTCGGCGGAATGGTGCACATTCACCAATTATCCGTGGGGGCGCGGACCGATCAACTTCGAGCCGCAGGACGAAGCGCTCGCGATGGAAGTCTATCAAACGTGGGTACGGATGTTTGAACTGCAAAAGTATTATTCGTGGATCGTGGATCGTTTTCACATCTCTACGCAGGCATATCAAAAACAGACATACGGCAAAGACTATGACTTCCGCTGGTTGGAGGAGCGACTCTTGCCAATGAATTTCCGAATTGTGTTTTGCACACGTTCACCGGACAGCTTCGAGGCGGCGCGCGAGGAGCGGTTGAAGGTTTCGGGGAATCCTTCGCAATACAATGATTTGAGTCCATTCATCCGCGAGCAGGAATTGATGCGCGAATTGATCGCCAAATCCATCTTGCCGAGTTTAACGCTGGATGTTTCGGACAATAACATCGGCGCGGCGGTTGAACGGATCGCAGATTGGCTCGAACAGACCGGCGGGTTGTATATGCCTGACTAAAAATGGCGAGTCTCCTTGAGGAGACTTTGTATGAACAGCACGTGGATTCATCCCGTGCGGAGTTGAAGCGGAGAATACGCTGAGGAAATTAGAATCAAGCCTGCCCTGCGAAGGAAGCGTGGTCTCGATACGTCTCGCAAACAGCACGCGGGACTACTCGACCACAGTTCATAATTCCCCGCTTTACAAATCCTCCTTGCCCTGCTATACTCTCAGCCATTGAAGTTGACTTGTTCTGTCCGGGTGGACAGTTTGTTTGAAGACAATCGCATGTGGTACGGCACAACCCCTCGCGAAGTAAGTCAGCGAGGGACTTTTTGTTAAGACCCTAACCGCCATCGGCGGATAAAACATTTTGAACAGTGAGGATAAAAATAAGTATATGAGTAAGCAAGGAAAATTGAAGATCATTCCCCTGGGTGGGCTCGGGGAAGTGGGCAAGAACATGACCGCCTACGAATTTCAGAATAAGATTCTGGTCGTAGACGCGGGCATCATGTTCCCCACCAACGACATGATCGGGATCGATTACATCGTCCCCGATTACGAATATTTGCGCGGCAGGGCGGGTAACGTGGTCGGCATCGTCATCACGCACGGGCACGAAGACCACATCGGCGCAATACATCACCTATTGAGCGACATCCCCGCGCCGGTCTACGCAACGCCGCTGACTCTCGGCTTGATCGAGGGCAAGCTCGCGCGTAATAACGCGTCGGCGAAGGCGGAGTTGAATAAAGTGGAAGCAGGCGGACAGGTTGAAATCGGTCCGTTCAAAGTGGAGTTCTTCCACGTCTGCCACTCGATTCCCGACGCGGTCGGGCTGGGAATTACGACTCCCGCCGGACTCGTCGTGCACATGAGCGATTTCAAATTCGATCACACGCCTGTGGACGGCTGGTCCACCGACTACGCCAAGCTCGCTGAATTCTCGCGCCGCGGCGTGGACTTGTTGCTTTCTGATTCGACCAACTCGGAACGCCCCGGTTGGACTCCGTCCGAAAAAGTGATCGGTCCCGCGTTCGACAAAGTATTTGCCGAAGCGCAGGGACGCGTGATCGTCGCGACCTTCGCGTCTTTGATCTCGCGCGTTCAGCAGGTGGCAGACGCCGCCGCAAAACACGGCCGCAAGATGACTCTTGCCGGTCCGAGCATGGTCGACAATGTAAAGATCGCGCGCAAGTTGGGTTATTTGGACATTCCCGATGAACTGCTCGTGCCGATCGATCAGGCGTTGAAAATGCAAGACCACAAAGTGGCGATCATGTGCACCGGCTCACAGGGCGAACCCTCGTCCATTGTGGGACGGCTTGCCGCCGGTACGAACCGTC
>CAZQES010000059.1:0-21213 GCA_964591425.1 uncultured Anaerolinea sp. | reverse complement strand
CCGGTTGCTCCCCTTTGATGTGCTCCGGCGACATGTACATTGCCGTGCCAACGACCGCGCCGGTGGCGGTGTGCCGCTGGCTTCCCACGATCTTGGCGATGCCGAAGTCCATGAGGATGACCTGACCGAGCGTGTTCAACATCAGGTTGGCAGGCTTGATATCGCGGTGGATCATGCCGCGCTGGTGGGCGTAGTCGACCGCGTCGCAGGCGCCCGCCATGTATTCCATCGCCTTGGTAGGTGAAAGTTTTCGTCCGCTGTCGTTGAGACGTTTGAGGTGGTCCTGAAGCGTTTCGCCCGGCACGAACTCCAACACCATGTAATAGGTATCGCCGTCGCGGTTGAAATCGTGCACCTGCACGATGCCGTGGTGACGCAACTGCGCCACGCCCGCGGCTTCTTCTTCGAAGCGTTTGACGAAGTCCGGGTCGGTGGAAAGGTGCGGGTGAATGACCTTGACCGCCACCACGCGCTTGAGGTTCGGGTCGGAGGCTTTGTACACCGCCGACATGCCGCCCTGACCGAGGAGTTCCTCGATCACATACCGTTTGCCAAGAGTTGTACCAACGAGGTTGTTTGCCATTGCTGCTCCAAAAAACAAGTCGTCATTGCGAGGAGTGGCGCTTCGCGCCACGACGAAGCAATCTCCACCACGTCCAACGAAGCCTGACTTTCACGGGGATTGCTTCGCTAAGCTCGCAATGACGGGCTTTGAGGTGTTTTGTGATGTGTTCCAGCATGATAACACAAATTGATATGAGTCGATCGTGTAGCGGCACGATTTGCCAAGCAAATCGAACTGCCGTTACAACATCTATGGTCCGATGAGGTACAGCCAGCCGTTATTGAACGTGCATTGCGTTTTGCGCCCCGACTCGCTCAACGCCACCATGGCGATAAATCCCTTTTCGAAGATCTTGTCCGATTCGTTGAACGCCTGCACGCGCTGTTGGTAGGTGTATTGCATCTGAGAAACGACATTGTCGTATTCCGCTTTGTTCTGGTTGTATTGCGCCATTGCCTGCGGGTCGTTCGCGTTGGCGGGCCGCTCCGGTTCCGGCGGCAAGATCGGTAATCGTGGCGGGGCGGTCGGGTCCACTTCGCCGATGAGCGTGCCGTTGGTGTAGATGTAGAACGTGTTGCCGCGCCCGACGACGGTGAGCCTGTTCGTGGCAAGGTTTTCCCAACTGAAACTTTTATCGGTGTAGCGCGCGTAGATGTCGCGGTAGGTCACCACTTCGCCGTTCGCCATCGTTGTGAAGATGACGTGTCCGCTTGCCACGCGCGTCATGATGACCATGTATTGGTTCAACGCCGCGCTGTTTCCATCCGAGCGCAGGACGAACCCGCACCCGGCGATGCTCCCAACAATATCCCACGTGATATCGAACGAGACGACAAAATCCGTTGCGACCGTGCCGATGAAATAGTTGATGTATTCGAACTGACGGAAGCCGGATGCGTCGAGCGTGACGGGAGGATGCACCCAGCCTAGGCGTCCCTCCGACGGGTCGACGCCGTACTTGGGCAGTTCTGCCAGCGTCGGCGCGAACGCCTCGGCGGTGGCGGTCTGCTGCGCCGGCTTGGACTGACTCGCCGCGAAGGCTTGCGCGGTCAGCGCGGCGGAGTCTGCGGATTGCCCCTGCAAGGCTTCGGCAGTTCCGGTGGCTAGCACCGACGTGCTGATCGCCTGGGCCGTCAGGTCCGCCGACGATGGACCGGAGCCAACTCCACAGGCGAGAGAGGCGAGCGCGAGGATGAAGAGGAAGGTCAAAAGCCGGTGCGTTCGCATGGCGTTAGATGACATCCTTCCGCTTTTGCAGGTACAAAATGGCGACGAAGAGGATCAAGCAGATGAGACCCTGCACAAACCAGGTGAAACCGACCTTGCCGTAATACGCGACCGGATCGTTCTTATCCACATACATGAATGGGAAGGCTTGGTAGAAATTCCTCACCACGCCCTCGGCGGGCGCCACGGCGATCTGCAACTCGGCGCGGTCCGTTTCATACGCCACGCGGTCTTTTTGATACTGTTCGATCTGCAGTTTGTATGCCTGCACTTCCACTTCGTAGGTTTGCAGTTTGGCGAAGAACTCCGCCATCGCTACATTATCGGATTGATTCTCCGGTTCGACCGGACGGGCAGGTTCGGGCGGCAGTGGAGCCGGTTCGACGGGCAGGGGTTCGTCCACGGCGGGAATCCAGAACGCGCCCAAGCCCGGGTGGTTGCACGATTCCTCTTTGAGCATGTTGACGCCCATACAGCGACAGCCTTGTGCGAGTTTATCTTCGATGGACATTGCCGCCTGCACTTCCTGCGGCAGTTTCCAGCAGGCGTCCGCGGCGACATCCGAGCCGGGACCGGTGATGCTCATCAACGCTTCGAACGCCCAGCGTGTGGAGGTGAACGAGGTGATGAAGTCTGGCACGGGGATCAACGCGCCGCCCAGCACGATCTGCGGCAGCATGAGGATGATCACCATCAGCGGCGCGGAACTTGCGTTCGGCGCGAGCGCGGAGGCGAACAATCCGAGCATCATGCCGGCGAGGGTGGCGAGCGTCATGGTGATGTAGACCTGCCCGAATTCCAGCGCGCCGCCGGGCATATCGAAGGCGAGATAGTGGACGATGGTATACGCCGCCGCCTGATAGAACGCAAGCAACGCCGCCACCCAAACTTTCGACAGCACATACGGAAGAATTTTCAAATTAACGAGTCGTTCGCGCCGGTAGATGTCGGCTTCTTTGACGATCTCGCGCATTTGCGAGATGCCTCCCACCATCACGCCGTAGATCGTCATCAGGAACAGCGTGATCATGACGCGCGCGATATCGCCGTCCTGGAAACTGAATGGGTCGCGTCCCATCACGGCGGAGAGTACCACATCGAGCAGGCTTACCAGCGGCGCGGTGGCGAGCATCAAACCGAGTGCGAATTTGTCGCGGGTGAGAATCTTGATGTTCCGCGCTGAGAGCACAAAGAATTGTTTGAGCGATGAAATTTTTCTGGATGACGCTCCCGCCGAGGGTTGCGGTCTTCCCCCGGCATCGCGGACGGTTGGCGCGCCTTCCGGTGAAAGTTTTCCGGCGAGCGCCCCGAGGACGTATTCCTGATACGCCCGGCTTTCGCGATAACGTTGTGCCCATTCCGGCGCTTTGCCTTTGGAGGGATCGTCGAGGATGGCGTAGATCTCGTCGAACTCGATCTTGCCGGCGCGGCGGTCGCGTTCGGAGCGGTGCTTGTCGAAGTATGCCAGCGCTTCATCCGGCGGACCGAACCAGGCGAGGTAACCGCCGCGTGCAAGGAAGATGACCTTGTCGGCGAGCATGACGTTCTTCGTAGCGTGTGTGATGAGGATGATCGTGCGTCCCTGGTCGGCGAGGCGGCGCATCAATTGCATGAGCGCGGTCTCGGTGCCGGGGTCGAGACCGGACGTAGGCTCGTCGAGGAAGAAGAGGCCGGGTTTGGTGAGCAACTCGACCCCGATGGAGACGCGTTTCTGCTGTCCGCCGCTCAAGCCGCTGATCTGCACATCCTTGCGATGGGTGAGGTCGAGGTCGGCGAGCACTTCCATCACGCGCTTGTGCCGTTCCTCTGCGGAGGTGTCGCCGGGCATGCGCAACTGCGCGGCGTAATCGAGCGCCTGATAGACCGTCAACTCCATGTGGATGATATCTTTTTGCGGGACGAAGCCGATCTCGTTACGGATCGAATCGAAGTGAGTGTAGATGTCAATATCGTTGACGTACACTTTCGACGGGGGAGTGGCGGGGCGGTAGCCGGCAACCGCGTCGACAAACGTTGATTTGCCGCCGCCGCTTTGCCCGACCACCACGATGAACTCGCGCGGCTTGAACGCGACCGAAATATTTTGCAGGATGTTCAGGTCTTTGCGTACCCATTTGTTCAACCCAACCACATCCACGCGCAAGCCGTTGCTGTCATCGTACTGCGCGAGTTGATCCTTGCCAAGCACGAAACGATATTGCCCGATGCGGACCGTGTCATTCGGTTT
Source organism: uncultured Anaerolinea sp. (assembly GCA_964591425.1). GTDB lineage: Bacteria > Chloroflexota > Anaerolineae > Anaerolineales > Villigracilaceae > Defluviilinea. The sequence goes on along the minus strand of CAZQES010000059.1, from coordinate 17,194 downwards.
CAGCCACAACGAACCGTCCACTTTTTCGTCGTTGACGAAGACGCCGTTGGAACTGCGCAGGTCTTCGACACGATAGCGTTGACCGACTTTTTGAATTTGCGCGTGGAAGCGCGAAATGTTCGGCGAAGGCAGGACAACGTCGTTGCTGGGGTCGCGTCCGATCTGGATGAGAGTCTTTTCGCCGAAGACGATGTCGCGTTCCACTTGCGCCGCGGCTTCGGCAGGCGCTTCGTAGGTGAGCGTGACCATCACACCGGGGTCCTGGCTCCCGATGCGCAACAGGTCGCCGTGGCGCAGCACGCGCGAACCTTCGAGTGGACGTCCCTCGAAGAGTACCGGGTTTCTTGCCTCCGGCAGTACGGTTAATTTGAATCCGCCGCCGCTGGCTTGTTCGAGGCGCGCATGTTTCCCGGAAACGATCGGAGAAGGGATGACAATATCGTTGTCATCGAGCCTGCCGATGGAATAACTTGTGCGTGTGAGAGAATAGCTCTTCGAGTTTTCCCCGGCGATGGTAACGATCAATTGCCGCGGACCCGAAGCGACCGGGAGCGACACTTCCTCGCCGATCGTGGTTTGCATCACGTGCGAGGGCGCGGCTGGCACCGGCGTAGCCGGGCGCACGGCGGTTTTACCCGGTTCCTCGGCAACAGGCGATGAATACATTAAGTTGATCGCCTGTCCAAGCCGGATCTGGTCGCCGTGTTGGAGTTTGCGCCGCCCGATCAACCGGTCGCCGTTGACGAACGTGCCGTTGCTGCTGCCGAGGTCCTCGATCGCGTACGCGTCTCCCTCCAACATCAACCGCGCGTGGCGGCGCGACACCGCCGGCGTGGAGATGACGATCTCCACGCCATCGTCGCGGCCGATGACAACCTCGGGTTTGATGAGTTCGAATTCTTTCGGGGGTGTACTGCTTTGGGTGTTGACCAACGTCAACTTGAAACTGCCTGAGGATGTCACGGGTCTGTTCCTTTTCCTTGGTTCCAGATGTTGGTTTGACAGACGAACAGTTCCAAAAATAAAAAATCTCCTTTTCCGCCCTCAAGTCCAGCCTGTGCTGGAGATTAAAAAGGATTATACGGTTGCGATAGAGGCATGTCAAGGAAACTTTTGGGTTGTGAAGCGGGCGATGCTTTTATGATATAACATGAATTCATTCGGTGCCCACAGGTCGAAATCATGCAGTCTTTATTTCAGAATCATCCCGTTCCCGCAACATTGCTCGACCTCCTGCGAATGAGAGCGGAGCGGCAGGCTGATCATCCCGCCTATCGCTACTTGCAAGATAGCGAAGCGGACATCCTGACCACTACGTATGCCGAACTGGATCGTCACGCGCGCGGCATCGGCGCGTGGCTCGAGACGCACGGCGCGCGCGGCGAACGCGTCCTGTTGCTGTACCCCGCAGGCTTGGATTACATTGCCGCGTTCTTCGGGTGTTTATACGCCGGCGCGGTGGCGGTGCCAGCCTACCCGCCGCGCTTGAACCGGCCTGTCCCGCGCATCCAAGCCATCGTCGCGGACTCACAGGCGAAGTTTGCGCTAACCACTTCCACCATCCTCCAGAACATCGAGCAACGCTTCGAGCAATCGCCTGACTTGCAGGAATTACGCTGGCTGGATACGGACCATGTTCCCACGGGGGCTGAAGCGGAATGGCGCGACCCGAACATCAACGCGGACACGCTCGCCTTCCTGCAATACACGTCTGGCTCCACGAGTCAACCGAAGGGAGTCATGCTCACGCATGGCAACTTGATGCACAATCTGAAAGCCATCCGTCACGGCTTTCAACTCGACGGGACAGACTCGGGTTGTTTCTGGTTGCCGAGTTATCACGACATGGGCTTGATCGGCGGCATCCTCGAACCGATGTACATCGGTGGGATTTCCACGTTGATGTCGCCCGTGTCGTTTTTGCAAAAGCCCTTCCGCTGGCTCGACGCCATCAGCAAATACAAAGCCACCACGAGCGGCGCGCCGAACTTCGCGTACGACCTGTGCGTGGACCGCATCACTCCCGAACAAATCGACACATTGGACTTGAGCGGATGGAAGCTCGCGTTTTGCGGCGCGGAACCGATCCGCCCCGAGACGCTCGAACGCTTCTCACGGACCTTCGAGCGGGTCGGCTTTCGTAAGAGTTCCTTCTACCCGACCTATGGCATGGCTGAGAGTTCGCTCATCGTCTCCGGCGGAGATGGTCCCGGTGTGCCGCGCATGTTCACGGTTGACAGGAAATCTCTCGAGCGCGATCAAGTCGTCATGGCTTCTCCCGACGATTCGAATTCTTTGACCATGATCAACTGCGGCAGATCCATCGTTGACCAAAAAATTATCATCGTGAATCCAACAACGTTGACTCGTTGTGCTGAAAACGAAGTAGGCGAGATCTGGGTGACCGGTCCGAGCGTGGCAAAAGGATATTGGGGACTCGAAGAGGAAACGCGCAACACATTCGGCGCGTACACAGCGGATAACGAAGGTCCATTCATGCGCACGGGCGATCTGGGCTTTCTGCAGAACGATGAACTTTTCATTACCGGCCGCTTGAAGGATCTGATCATCATCCACGGAAGCAATCATTACCCTCAGGATATTGAACTCACGGTCGAGTCTTCGCATCTCGCGTTACAACCGAGCGCGGGCGCCGCGTTTTCGATTAGCGAAAATGGCAAAGAGCAACTCGTCATCGTGCAGGAAGTCACTCGGCAAGGGCGGCAAGCAGATGTAAATGAAGTCGCGTCGGCAATCCGTCAGGCGGTTGCAGAGAAACACGACCTGCAAGTGTCCGCTATCGTGCTCGTCAAGCCGATGAGCATTCCCAAAACCTCCAGCGGAAAGATCCAGCGCCGCGCCACGAAGTCTGCGTTTTTGAGTGGAGAACTGGAATTGGTCGGGGAGTGGAGGAAGAATTCGCCCTCATCCCCAGCCCTTCCCCCTAAGGGGGAAGGGAGCCAGAATCCCCCTCTCCCTCGGGAGATCGCGAAGCACCCCGAAAGGGCGGGTTAGGGGTGAAGGATGGTTCTGCCCCCCACTCACCACAACCGAAGCACAACACCGAAGCCATCCAATCCTTCCTGCTCACGCGCATCGCCTCCATGCTCGAAATGGACGCATCCGCGATTGACCCGCGCCAGCCGTTCACGTATTACGGACTTGGCTCGGTGCAGGCTGTCAGTCTCACGGGCGATCTCGAAGTTTTTCTCAACCGCAAACTTTCGCCCACGCTTGCATGGGATTATCCAACGATTGAATCATTAGCGAATTTCCTTGCGAATGATTCGCAACCAGCAAAAAAATCAACACCAACTCCTGCAACTCCTCAACCAACATTCAACAATATCAACGAACCCATTGCCATCATCGGCTTGAGTTGCCGCTTCCCGCAGGCGGAAAGTCCGCGGGCGTTTTGGGAACTCCTCCGCAACGGCGTGGACGCGATCACCGAAGTCCCCTCCGACCGCTGGGATGTGGACGCGTTCCACGCCGACGAACCAGCCGCAGGGAAGATACTGACGCGCTTTGGGGGATTCGTGGATGACGTCGACTTGTTCGACCCGGCCTTCTTTGGGATATCCCCGCGTGAAGCCGCGCGCATGGACCCGCAACAACGCCTCCTCCTGGAGGTCAGTTGGGAGGCGATGGAGAACGCGTTCATTCCCCCGCAGTCCCTCGCCGGGACTCGCACGGGTGTGTTCGTCGGCATCAGCAGTTACGATTACTCGCGTTTGCAATTCGACGACCCCGAAATGATCGATGCGTATGCTGGCACGGGCAACGCGCACAGCATCGCCGCGAATCGGTTGTCGTACGTGTTTGATCTGCGCGGACCCAGCATGGCAGTGGACACGGCTTGCTCATCGTCGTTGGTGTCGGTGCATCTCGCGTGTCAGAGTTTACGAAACGGCGAATCAGACTTGGCGCTGGCAGGCGGCGTCAATTTGATTTTGACTCCTGAATTAACGATCACCTTCTCGCAAGCACGGATGCTTTCTCCGGACGGTCATTGCAAAACTTTCGATGCCAGCGCGGACGGTTACGTGCGCGGCGAAGGTTGCGGTGTCGTTGTGTTGAAGCGCTTGTCCGATGCGATGCGCGATGGAGACAACGTTCTCGCTTTGATTCGCGGCTCGGCGGTGAATCAAGACGGTCGCAGTAACGGTCTCACCGCCCCGAACGGACTCGCACAGCAAGATGTGATTCGCATGGCGATGGCGCAAGCGCACGTGACTCCGAATCAAATTGGTTATGTTGAAGCCCACGGCACGGGCACTCCTCTTGGCGACCCCATCGAAATGGCATCGTTGAATGCCGTGCTGGGTGACGACTCGAACCAACGCGTGATCGTCGGTTCGGTGAAGACGAACATCGGTCACCTTGAATCCGCGGCGGGGATCGCAGGCTTGATCAAAGTTGTGCTTGGGATGCAGAACGAGTCCATTCCGCCGCACCTTCATTTAAAAGAAATCAACCCGTATCTCTCGCTTGAAAACTCACGCATTGAGATCGGAACGTATCTCCGCCCGTGGAAGCGCCGCGACGCACCGCGCTTCGCGGGCGTGAGTTCGTTCGGCTTCGGCGGCACGAACGCGCACATCGTTCTGTCGGATGCGCCGCTGGTAATCGAAAACAAAAACGCGAACAGCATCGAACGTCCGCGCCACTTATTGACGTTATCAGCCAAATCCGAAAGAGCCCTTCAGGAACTGGCACAATCTTTCAGCGAAGCACTACACAGTACGCAGTACGCAATACCCGACATCACCTTCACCTCCAACACGACCCGCTCGCACTTCGAGCATCGCCTTGTTATTCAAGCCGGCAAAAAAGATGAATTGCTGAAGGGGTTGGAAGATTTTCTCAAACAATCAGAATCGCCTCTGATGTCAACAGGTCAAACCAAGCCGGGGGCACAACCAAGAATCGCCTTTCTCTTCACAGGTCAGGGATCGCAATACGCGGGCATGGGCAAGGGACTGTACGAAACCCAGCCTGTCTTCCGCGCCGCGCTGGATGAATGTGCGTCGATTCTCGATCCCCTCTTGAATCGTTCACTGCTCGAAATCATCTTCAACGATAAAAATGATTCCACAATTCATCAAACGCAATACACGCAGCCCGCACTTTTTGCCTTTGAATATGCCCTCGCGCAGATGTGGCTCGCATGGGGAGTCAAGCCTCATGCCGTGATGGGACACAGCGTCGGCGAATACGTCGCGGCGTGCATCGCGGGTGTGTTCAGCCTCGAAGATGGTTTGCGCCTCATCGCCGAACGCGCGCGCCTGATGGGCGGACTTCCGCAAAACGGGACGATGGTGGCGGTCTTTGCAGATGCAAATCGCATTGCTGATATTTTGAAGCCATATCAAGATAAAGTTTCCATCGCCGCCTCGAACGGACCCGACAACACGGTCATCTCCGGCGAAACATCCGCTGTGCAAAATGTCGTGGATGAATTGACCAAATATGGCATCACCTCCAAGCCGCTCACAGTTTCACACGCCTTCCACTCGCCCTTGATGGATTCGATCCTCGATGATTTTGAATCGTTTGCCAAAAAAGTTCAATTCTCCAATCCTCAAATTCTCTTGCTCTCGAATGTCACGGGCGAAGCCATCACCCAGCCTCCCACCGCCAAATATTGGCGCGATCACATCCGCGCGGAAGTGAAATTCTCCGCAGGGATGCAGTCGCTTGCCAGCTTGGGAGTTGACGCGTTCGTTGAGATCGGTCCAAGCTCGGTGTTGTTGGGTATGGGAAAAAGATGTCTGCCTGAGTCCAAGTCCGCGTGGTTGCCTTCGCTAAGACAAAATCAAGAGGAATGGCAAACGATCCTCGATAGCCTCGGCAAACTCTACGTGCAAGGCGCGGAAGTGGATTGGAAGGGATTCGATGCCGGTTATTCACGTAACAAAGTCGTATTGCCGAATTATCCGTTCGACCGTCAGCGGTATTGGTTGGAACCTTCGAACGTAGACAAGGAAATACGTACAAAAGTAAACAGGGAGACAAGTAGACAAGTAAACAAGTTGCCACCGCGTTCCAATGGCAGGTCGGAATTACAGGAAGAAAAAGTTGTTGAAAGAAAGAATGGAAAAATGGCAAAGAATCCCCCTCTCCCACCGGGTGATGGGTTAGGGGTGAGGGAGAATCGCGGCCACCAACTTACAAAAACTGATATTGAAAACTTCATTCAGCAACAAACCGCGCGCATTCTCGGCATGGACGCCTCGCGCTTGAACTTGAATCAACCGCTTGATACGCTCGGGCTCGATTCGCTCATGGCGATGGAACTGAAGAACTCGATTGAGTCGAAATTCGGCGCGCAAATCTCGGTAGCAAGTCTCCTGCAAGGACCGACCATCGCGTCGCTTGCAGCGGAAGCGATCGCAAATTTGGAATCAGCCAAAACAGGGGATGATGCGCCGTTCGTTGTCGCGCGAGAGTCTTCGAACGAGAGTCCGCTTTCGTATGGTCAGCAGGCGTTGTGGTTCATGCATCAACTCATGCCCGATGAACTTTCATTCAACGTGGCGGGCGCGATTCGCATTCGCGGCGCGCTTGATGTGAATGCTTTGCAAGTTGCGTTCGATGGACTCATTGCACGGCACGAATCGTTGCGGAGCACGTTCCACGTTGTGGACGGCGAACCGATCCAGCGCGTACACGATTCGATGGATGGGATTTTCCGCGCGGTGGATTCGTCCGCGTTGGATGATGACGCCCTACAGGAACGACTTGCAAAAGACGCGCACGCTTCATTCGACCTTGAGGCGGGTCCGGTCATCCGAGCCGCGCTTCACCGTACGCGGGACAGATCGTATGTCCTTCTACTGGCGATGGATCACATCGTCACAGATTTCTGGTCGATGACCGTGTTGGCGCGTGAGTTGTTGATGCTGTATGAAGCGAACAAAAATGGAAAGCCGATTAAATTGCCCGCCTTGCCCGCGCGTTACTCTGATTACGTGCGTTGGGAAGCGGCGATGCTCGAAAGCGAACGCGGTGAAAAGTTATGGAGCTACTGGCAGACGCAACTTGGCGCGCAACTCCCCGCGTTGAACCTGCCCACTGACCGTCCGCGCACGCCGATGCAGACCTACCGTGGTGATTCGGAACATTTCTTCATAGATGCCGAGCTGTACGAGAAGTTGAAATCCCTCGCGCAGGAACACGGCGCGACGATGTTCATGACCCTGCTCGCCGCGTTCCAGACGCTGCTGCATCGCTATTCCAATCAAGAGGAATTTTTAGTTGGCTCGGTGACTGCGGGGCGAAGCCACGCCGAGTTGTCGAATCTTGTCGGTTATTTCATCAACCCGATTGCATTGAAGGCGGATTTTTCTGGCAATCCATCGTTCAACGAGATCCTCAACCGCGTAAAGCAGACCGCGCTCGGCGCGTTCGAGCATCAGGACTATCCGCCCGCGTTGCTGGCAAAGAAACTCGGACTCCAGCGCGATTCATCGCGCCCGCCGTTGTTCGAGACCATGTTCATTCTGCAAAAGGCGCACGAAGCGGATGTGCAAATGCTCAGCCCGTTCGCGCTGGGCCTGGACGGTGCGCGCATGGAAGCCGGTGGGCTTGTCCTCGAATCCATTGCGCTGGGAGGCGAACCTGCCCAGTTCGACATGACCATGATGATGTCTGAAATGGAAGACGGACTTGCCGCCGCGCTTCAATACAACGTGGATTTGTTCGAAGCAGAGATCATCCAGCGCATGTTGAAACATTTTGATCTACTGCTGCATGAAATTGTCACCGACCCGACAAAGCCTGTTTCAGCGTATTCGCTGTTAGACGAATCGGAAAAGCAGAAAATTCTAGTCGAGTGGAATCAAAGTCAAGCAGACTATCCGCGCGATCTTTGCATTCATGAATTGATCGAAGAGCAAGTAAAACGGTCTCCCGATGCCATTGCTGTTCAATTTGAAAGCCAGAGTCTGACTTATAAAGAATTGAACAAACGCGCGGACGAAGTCGCCAAAGTCTTGATCGCGCAAGGTGTCAAACCAGGGACTCTCGTCGGCTTGTTCGTGAGTCGTTCGGTGGAAATGCTCGTCGGTTTGCTCGGCGTGTTGAAGGCGGGCGGCGCGTACCTGCCGCTCGACCCGTCCTTCCCGGCGGAGCGGCTTGCATTCATGCTGGAAGATTCAAAGGCTTCGATTGTTCTCACGCTCTCAACTTTGTTGCCTGAAATGCCAAAGACGGATGCTCAGGTCATTTGTCTTGATGCACTCGATGAAGTGAAATCAAAGCGCGGCAAAAAATCGAAAGCCTCCGCCGATGATCTTGCATATGTGATTTACACTTCGGGGTCAACGGGGAAACCCAAAGGCGTGCAGATTCATCATCAGGCGGTGGTCAACTTCCTGTGCTCGATGCAAAAGGATCTGGGAATCAACGCGGACGACTCCCTGCTCGCAGTGACGACGCTTTCGTTCGACATTGCCGTTCTTGAATTGCTATTGCCTTTGACGGTCGGCGCGAAAGTTGAGATCGCAAACTCCGAAGTCGTGTCAGACGGCGCATTGCTGGCGCAGTCGTTGACTGATTCGCACATCACCTTCATGCAAGCCACGCCCGCAAGTTGGCGTCTTCTGCTCGAAGCGGGCTGGACGGGTAAACCTGATCTGAAAATTCTGTGCGGCGGCGAAGCATTGACGAACGATCTTGCCGAGAAACTCCTCCAACGCGGCGCGCAGTTGTGGAATGTGTACGGTCCCACCGAGACGACGATCTGGTCAACGATTCACAAAGTGGATTCGGCTCAATCAGGCATTTCAAACACCGTCTCGATTGGCAGACCGATTGCTAACACGCAGATCTACATCCTCGATTCGAATCTGCAACCTGTTCCCGTTGGCGTGATCGGCGATCTGTACATCGGCGGGGAAGGCGTCAGTCGCGGGTATTTGAATCGCGCTGAGTTGACGGCTGAAAGATTTATCCATCACCTCTTCACCCCTCTCCCAGCGGGAGAGGGGACTCACTTGTATAAAACAGGCGACCTCGCGCGTTATCTCCCAGATGGCAACATCGAGTTCTTCGGCCGCAGTGACCAGCAGGTGAAGGTCCGCGGGTATCGCATCGAGACGGGCGAGATCGAGGTCGCGTTGGCAAGTCATCCACAAGTGAAGCAGGCGGTGGTCGTCGCGTGGAAGGAGCGCTCATCGGAGGCGAGTCTTGTTGCCTATGTGGTGCCAGCCGAACTGGGGAACGAAGCGGATGCTGTCCAGTTGCGCGATTTTCTACGTGCGAAACTTCCCGAATACATGATTCCATCCATTTTTGTGAATCTCGAATCGTTGCCGCTCACGCCGAACGGCAAAGTGGACCGCAAAGCGTTGCCCGCGCCGACGCAATCGCGTTCCGATCTGCGAGCGCAATACATCGCACCGCGCACACCGTTGGAATTGCAACTTGCCGAAATCTGCGCGCAGGTGTTGGGCTTGAGCGTCGAACAAATTGGCGTGAACGATAACTTTTTTGATCTTGGCGGACATTCACTGCTCGGCACGCGGCTGGTGTTTTTGCTGCGCGAGAAATTCGGCTTGCAAGCCGCCGACCTGCCGTTGCGCGCCTTATTTGAAAACCCGACGGTGGCGAATTTGTCGCAGACCATCGAGCGCGCGCGGCGCGGCGAACGCATGACGCGCACACGCAGTGACTTCATCCAGCGCGGGCAGTTGAGTTTGGAGGAGTTGAACGCGGAAGCAATACTCGATGCAGACATCACCGCGGGCGACTTGAAATATCAACATGCGGAACCGAAAAAGATTCTGTTGACGGGCGCAACTGGTTTCGTTGGTGCGTTCCTGTTGAACGATCTGCTCACGATGACCTCGGCGGAAATTTATTGCTTGCTGCGCGCCGATGACCTCGAGCAGGGACTGAAGCGTTTGAAGCGCAATCTTGATTCGTATCAATTATGGGATGAATCGCTCGCGCATCGAATCAAACCAGTGCTCGGCGATCTTGGTTCGCCGCAACTTGGCTTGAGCGATGAATCATTCAACGGACTGGCAAATCAAATCGACGCGATCATTCACAACGGCGCGATGGTGAACTTTGTGTACCCGTATCACGCGCACAAAGCCGCGAACGTGTTGGGCACGCAGGAAATTTTACGGCTGGCGTGCCGCGTCAAGTTGAAACCCGTGCATCACGTATCCACGCTTTCGATCTTGTACTCGGGCGGAGTCAACGACGGACGCGTGTTCCGCGAGGACGCGAATCTCGATGAGGTCGGCGCGCCGTTCGGCGGCTACGCCCAAAGCAAATGGGTCGCGGAAAAACTCATCACGCAGGCGCTGGCGCGCGGCATCCCGTGCGCGATCTATCGCCCGGGTCTAGTGTCGGGTCACAGCGTGACCGGCGCGTGGAATACCGACAACCTCATCTCCAGCATGACGCGCGCCTGCGTGTTGCTCGGCAGTGTGCCGAATCTGGATGTGATGGTCAACATCGTGCCGGTGGATTTCGTCAGCGCGGTGATCGTTCAACTTTCGAAGGATGAGAAAAACTTCGGCGGGATTTATCACCTCGACAACCCCGACCCGCTTCACTTCCGACATTTGGCTGGGTGGCTCGCCTCGCAGGGACTCCAAGCCCGCACCGTTTCGTTCGACGAGTGGCGCGAGGAACTGTTCAGCCAAATTCCGCACATGCCCTCCGACGAGTGGGCGCCTTATTTGCCGTTACTCGAAGAAGTGGATGAGTCGCAAGTCTTCATGCCGGAGTTCGACCTCACTAACACCCTCACGCGCCTGAACGGAAGCGGCGTGGTCTGCCACCCGGTGAATGATGCGTTGTTCAGCGCGTACTTGAATTATTTCATCCCGCGCGGGTTCCTCGAAAAATCGAAAACAACGTGACCTCGGCGAAGTGGTTCGTTTGTCCGCAACCCGATCCCTCGGCGGAGAGTCGGCTTTTCATTTTTCCCTACGCGGGAGGCAATCCTGCTACGTTCAGCAAGTGGACGGCGGGAAACATTGAAACACAAATCGCCCACTACCCGGGACGGGGATCGAGATTCAACGAACCGCCGATCAAGAGGCTCGATGCGCTCGTCGAAAATATTCTGCAGGCGATTCGACCATCGCTGGATAAACCGTTTGCATTCTTCGGTCACAGCATGGGAGGACTGATCGCCTTCGAACTGGCGCAGAAGTTGCGCCAGCAGAATCTCCCTCGACCGAAATGCCTGTTCGTCTCCGCGTGCGCCGCGCCGCAATTTCCTGATTCCAATCCGCCGATTCACGCCTTGCCTGACAATGAATTTTTAGATGCGCTGAAAAAGTTCAACGGCATCCCTGCTGAGATTATGAATCAACCCGAGGCGTTGAACATCCTCCTCCCCATCCTCCGCGCGGACTTTGAAGCCGTCGAAACGTATCACTTCGATCCCAATGAGCCTCCGCTCGATATTCCCATCATCGCATTCGGCGGGCTTGACGATGAACGCGTCATCCGCGAGCGCCTCGAAGGCTGGGCGAACCAGACCGCATCACGGTTTGAAGCGCACAACTTCCCCGGCGGCCATTTCTTCCTCAACGATTCCAGAGAATCGATAATGAGTACAATTGCAACAGAGTTCACGTCTTCATTGTTTAGAAACCCCTAAACCGAGCTGATCCTTGTCTGTTGGAGTTTTCGATGCGCCTCAAAAACGAACAATTTTTTGTATGGTTCAACAGACTTTTCTTTAGCCTGTTCTATTTGAGGCATCAGGGAAAATCTACGGTGGTGGTGAATGCGAAAGACGGAGCGCGTTTCCGAGTGCGCGTGAACACCTCCGATCGGCTAATGATCTGGGAAGTCTGGAACGCAAAGACGTACGATGATAAACAATTCCCCATCCGCGAAGAAGATACTGTTGTGGACATTGGCGCGCACATCGGCGCGTTTTCTGTGCGCGCCGCAGGGCTGGCGCATCGAGGGCATGTCTATGCCTATGAGCCCTCCAGCAATAATTTCGATATGCTTACCGCGAACCGCCTGCTAAATAATCTGGATAACCTGTATATCGAAAAGAGCGCAGTATCCGGCAGGCAGGGTCAAATGACACTCTACACGCCGGCGGGCAATCCGATCATGGGTTCGTTATTGCAAAGCGCGAGCGCTCATACCGAATCGGTGAACGTGACGACCATGACCGACATCGTTGCACAGCGCCGCATCGCGCGGATCGATCTATTGAAAATGGATGTGGAAGGGGCGGAATACGATATCCTGTTCAACTGTCCGGATGAAACGCTTGCGAAAATTCAGCGCGTGGTCATGGAATATCATGAATATGAGGGCGAAAAACGAAATCGCTTCGACCTGGCGCGCCTGTTGGAAGCGCACGGGTTTCGTGCTGTTGTGGAGAAAGGCGCTTTCCCCCAGCCGCAGTGGTTTGGGACCGGGATCAGCAGGATCGGCACTCTCAAGGCATGGCGCGAGTAAAACAATCGTTGTATGCAAAACAATACCTCATTTACAACATGGTCGCCTTTGCCGGATGAATTGGATTTGGGACCCAATCACGCGGATGTTTGGCGCGTCTTTCTGACCGTTCAGCCTGATTCGCTCCAGCAGATGGAATCCACCCTTTCAGCGGACGAATCCCAGCGCGCCTCCCGCTTCCACTTCGAGGACGATCGCGCTTGCTACATCGTTGCTCATGCCAGCCTGCGTGAAATCCTTGGGCGTTATCTGCGATGCGAACCTCACGACGTGAAATTTTCTACGAACGAATACGGTAAGCCGTTTCTCCCTGACCACAACATCGAATTCAATCTCTCCCATTCAGGAGCGTACGCGCTGATCGCCGTCACATGCGCAAGAAAAGTTGGTATTGACGTTGAATTCATTCGTGAAGACATCGAACTTGCGAACCTCGCCAGCCGCTATTTTTCGCCGCGTGATCTTTCTGAATGGATGGCTCTGCCTCCCGAACAACGGACGCTCGGCTTCTTCCAATGCTGGACGCGCAAGGAAGCGTACATCAAAGCGCAGGGACTGGGCTTGTCTCTGCCACTCGATAGTTTCGATGTGTCGATTGGCGAGCCCGCCCTCCTCCGCGCGACGCGGCACGACCCAAGCGAAGCCGCGCGCTGGTCATTGCGCTCGTTGGCGGTCGAATTGAATTACACCGCCGCATTGGCTGTGGAAGGCAATGATCTGGAATATCGGTTATGGGATTGGCGACGATGATATCCCACGAAAATAGTTGAGGAAGAACTCCGAAGGAGTGACAAGATTGTAGAAATTGGTCAAAGATTTTCAAACCCCGAAGGGGTGATATGGGTAATTCTCATGCCATCCCTTCGGGATTATTTTCGAATGCGGCTTTGATTCTAGAATCCTTTCATCCCTTCGGGATTTGAGGATGAACTTGCAAATGATCATTCGGTGACCGAATCAAGAGGCAGACAATCAAGCGCGGCATTCCCCTTTTCGTACAACCGATAGAGATTGTTTTCAGGCACGATGCAATATGTTTCGATCAGCGTCGAGGCGGCGTAGTATTTATCGCTCAATGACGCGAGATAAACCGGACGTTCGGGGAAGGCATCTTCGACCGTGCTCAACACCAGCTGGGAATCGAAAGAAAACGGATCTTCGGTGGGCCAGCCAAGGATGGTGATATCCGGGCGCATCCCTTCCACTTTATAGAAATAACGCAGGATGAAATATTCGTCCGTGTCTGTGTACCACTCGGCGATCACCACCGCGTTCGGGGCGAGGTTTGTCATCGTTTCGAGCCCGAAGTTGTAGGCATTGAAGTCGCCGCGTTTGTTGGGGTCAATGTAGTAGGCGAACCCGTCGCGGAGACCGGTCCCGATCTGCGGGATGCCGAGGAGCGAGTCGCCTATGCCGTTTTGCCGGGCAAGCGCTGGGACGAGTCGGTACAAGGGCGGGGTCAGCAAAATGGTGAGAAACAGGATGAAGGTCAGAATGAAGCGTGGATTCGTCCGCAGAGTCGTGAATAGTCGACTCGCACCGATCGCCATCAATATCGCAAAGAACACGTAGGATGTCAGGAAAAAAGCGAATTGGTCGGTCACTCGATACAAGACCCCGAAAAGCATGAACACGATAAAAAAAGCAAAGACTTTGCGCAACGAGGGTTCTGTGTTGGCAAAGGCTCGACGTATACCAAGGAAGCCTAAAAAGATCCCCATCGGACCGTATTGAAATGCGAGGAATGCGGCATACGTTAGCAGGCTGTTGCCTAAAATGGTTGGCGAAAAAAAGTCGAGGCGGCTGAGGAAGGTCGAGCCGACGGCGGGTCCTACCGTTTCGTTGATGGATAGACTCGCGGAGACGCGCATGAATTGAATGATGTACAGTGAAAAACCCAATAGAAACCCGAAGATGACAGAAGCCGACCTCTTCAAGTTTTCGATTTCGAAACGCGGATATTGTTTTGACAGAATAACGTAAAATCCAAAAGCTGGGAAAGCCAGAAACGCCAGGATGTGATTGGACGCCGCCAGCCCAAGAAAGAACGCGCCGGTGAACAAGTATCTGCCTTGTTTAACTCGTTCATATTCGTCGAACAGAATATAACTGACGAGAAGCAGGAAGACGAACAACGTGTACACTTCGGAGGTGGAGGAGTGCCACCAAAACGTGTGCGAAACTGCCAGCGCAAACGCGGCGTAACAGGAAGCCGAGATGGAATCCGTAAGGCGGTGGACGATGAGGTATACCAATGTAACGCTCGCGGCTCCAAAGATCGCCGAAATGAAGTTGACCAGCCACAGTGCATTGACGAATGAAAAAGCTTTGACCAGCGCGTACCCCAGCACGATGTAGAGGGGATGATCCCATGCCGCCACGCCAACTTTTGAAAAGAGGTAGGGGTCCGATGAAAAATTTTCTGCCGGCATCTCTGCCAGCACGAACGATTCTCCCAGGATGGCTTCGGTTTGCAGTTTGACCCCGTCACCCCATGCCAGCGACGGGGAGAGGGTAAAAACGTAAAAACTGGTCGTCAACAGGAAGACCAGCGCGGCGGTCAAGTTCCTTTTTTGCATGGATTTGATTCAGTGCGCGGCTTCGTATTTGCCCACGATCAGCACGGCATTACTTCCCCCGAATGCAAACGAATTGCTCATAATGTTTTTCAATGGCAGACTGCGCTTGCCCTCGGTCACATAATCCAGATCGCATTCAGGGTCGGGGACCTTGTAATTGATGGTGGGCGGCACGACCTGATCGCGCAATGAAAGGATGCATCCGATCAACTCGAGCGCGCCGCTGCCTGCGATGGAATGACCGAACGCGGCTTTGTTGCCCACCACCGGTATTTCATACGCGCGCTCGCCGAACACTTCCTTGATGGCGTTCGTTTCGTTCTTATCGTTCCACTCGGTGCCGGTGGCGTGCGCGTTGATGTAATCAACGTCTGCGATGGTCATGCCGGCATCGTCCATGGCGCGGCGCATGGCGAGGGCGGGTCCTTTTTGTGAGGGTTGCGTAAGATGATGACTGTCTGCCGACGCGCCGTAGCCTTTGAGTTCGGCAAGGATGGGGATTCCGCGCTTCAACGCGTGACTCTCCGCTTCGATCACAAGGATGCCTGCTCCTTCTCCCAAAACCATTCCATCCCGGTCGGCGCTGAACGGGCGGCACGCTTCCGCCGGGTTATCATCCCGCGTGGACACTGCCCGCAAGGCCATCCACGCTTCGACGACACCGGGCGAGAACGGGCAATCCGCCGCGCCGGTGACAGCTACTTGCAGGCTCCCGTTGCGGATCATGTTGAAGGCGTTGCCGATGGTGTGCGCGGCGGTCGAGCAAGCCGCGTCCACGTTGACGAGCGGTCCTTGAAAACCGTACTTGATCGAAATGTTCGAGCCGGGTCCGATGTTCATCGAGACCGGGATCGTGTACGGGCTGAGGCGGTCGCTTTTATAGAAGTGCATGAAGTACGGGTCTGCCGCGCTGTAACCGCCGATGGAACTGCCGACCATCACCCCAACCTCCTCGCGGTTCACAGCCCCGTTATCGAGTTTGGATTGCTTGATCGCCTGTTCCGCCGCGACCATTCCCAATTGCGAAGTGCGGCTCATCCGCCGGATATCTTTGATGTCAAAATACTTGTTTTCGTCAAACTCCCAAACGACCGCGCCGATCTTCGTGTGCATACCGGAAAAGATGCCGCCCTCGAGCGACCCGACCCCCGATCGGCCCGCCAGCAACCCTTCCCAAAATTCCTGCACACTGCAACCGAGCGGACTTGCAATGCCCATCCCGGTGATCACGACTCGCTCAGCCTTTCCGGTCATGCCATGCTCCTTTTGGTTTATCGTTGAACCGGGACAGCAACTGATTCCGTAAAAATTTCCTGACTAAAGTCAGGAAATTCTAACATGATTATCGCATTACAATTGAAAGATGAACCGCCCGTTCGTCTTCATCAACGTCGCGATGACCGCCGATGGCAAGATCGATACGTCGGCGCGGAAGGGCGCGGGAATTTCCACGCCGCGCGACAAGGAACGCGTGGATCAACTCCGCGCCGACTCGGACGCGGTGATGGTGGGCGGCAGGACACTGCTCGACGAAGACCCGAAGTTGACCGTGAAATCCGAATCGTTGCGCGCGGAACGCGCGGCGCGCGGGCTTTCGGCGAATCCGATGAAAGTTGGCGTCGTTTCGGAGGCGAACGTCGAACCTCATGCAAAATTCTTACGAGAGGGCGGGGCAAAGGTCGTAATATTCACCACGAACCGTACATCTAAAGGCAAACTTGACTTGCTCCGTTCGCAAGGCGTGGAAGTGTTTGTCCATGCAGGCGAGCGCGTGGATTTGACCCACATGATGCAAACGCTCGCAGAACTTGGCGTGAAGCGTTTGATGGTGGAAGGCGGCGCGACCCTCAACTTTGAACTGCTTCGGCTTGGGCTGGTGGATGAAGTGCGCGCGTTCGTTGCGCCGATGATCTTCGGGGGCGCATCCGCTCCCACGCTTGCGGCAGGCACAGGCTTGCCGCGAAGCGGAGGCGAAGCCGTCCCATTGAAATTGGTCGACGCGGAATCATGGGACGATGGCGGAGTCTTGTTAAAATATTCGATAGCGAGGTCGGCATGATTACAAATTTGCATGAAAAATTCGACGTGTTGCTTCAAACCGAGGGCGAACACGAATGTGAGGGGATCGGCAAAGACAAGGTGTGTGTGCGCGTCGTCGC
>CAZQES010000058.1:0-22446 GCA_964591425.1 uncultured Anaerolinea sp. | reverse complement strand
GGTCACGGTGCCGCCGTTGTTGTTGAACAGCCACGAACCCACCGCATAAATATCCAAAGGGACTTCCAATTTTTCGAAGCGGCGGATCTTTTCGGGACCAAACCCGCCTGAGACGACGATCTTCACGTTGCGACAATACTCACGCGCCGCGTCTTTCCAGACGGGCGGGAGGCTCCAGTTTTCCCACGCTGAATCCAACGCCTGACGGACGTTGAACACCAGCCGCGGGTTGACTCCCAAATCCAGCGCCGGGTCGCCCAGCGGTTCGACCGACACATCGCGTAAACTTCCGCTGGTATCCAAACGGACTCCGTACAAGACATATTTCGAGGCTTCGGTTTCATCGCCGAGCTCTTTCAACTCTCGATATTTTGTGAACATGGTTTCGATGACACGCAAGGTATCGCGCACCGAATCGTTGTTGAAATCCACCAGCGCAATGCGCGGGATGCGCGCCGGCAGAATGCGCGCGAACTGCATCATTGCCTCCGCGGTATCCCCGAGGAACGAAGCGATCGCAGCGTGAGCGACTGTCCCGCCGCCCGCGCCGCCCCACCAGTCGCCCTGCGCGTCGGTCGAGACGAACGAACCGATCTCGTGTGAAAAATCCAAATTGAAGCGTTTGATGGCGATGTTGTAGGCATACCCATCCGCGGCTTGGACTTCGTGCAGGTCGAAGCGCGCCGGGAAAAACAAGACCGGTTTGCCGCGCGCGGCGGTCAACGTTTCGTACACATTTGTGGCTACGCGACTCGAACGCGTGAGAACGCCGAGGGTTGGCGTTTCGAGCAAGGCGAAATCGCGGTAGCGTCCGCGCACTTTGATGACCGGCTCCACATTCAGCGGATTGCCATCCGATCTCACGATGGTTCCATCATGCACAGCCCACACCTCGAGTTTGTCTGAAGTATCCACGAACCTGTCGCGCTCCCAATACCCCGTGCAATGACGAAGCATCGCCAGCGTTTTATCCACGCCGACGACGATGGTCTTTCCGACGCGCCGCGTGAACCACTGCATCTCCACTTCGATATCGCCGACGGCGATACTCTCAGGCGAAACATCGGAGGGCAAATTGTGATGCTGACCGGAGTACAGATATTTTTCGGAAGCCAGCGCGGTGAGCATTCGTCCGATGTTCTCGAAATATTTATCCGAGTACCAGCCGCGGCGCATACGCTCGATGTCGAGTTTGAAGGTTTCGTTGGTGAGGCGTGTTCTGTCGAAGATGGACATGGGGAGGAAAGAGAATTAGGGGATTAGAGGATTAGAGATTTAAGACTGGAGATTGACCGATATTACGAGATACGAGTTACAGGTTACTCCGTGTTTACGTGTTTACCTGTTTACTTGTCTACCTGTTTCCGTGTGTACTTGTTTCCGTGTTTACCTGTTTACGTATCACGTTAGGAAATTATCCACCGACTTCACGACATTCATGCCCGCATCCGCGAATCTGCGATACGCCTCATCCGCCGCATCGGTATGATCCACCACGCCGGGGACGACGACAGGCGAAGAGCAGTCTTCGAGCAGATACACTTTTTTCGCCAGCGCGGGGTCAACCGCATTGATGTCTTCGAGCAGGTCAGAAACCGTCCACGCGACACAGTGCGACTTGGCTTGCCCGGCGATGATGAGTCTATCAACCTGTTGAAGCCATTCGATGAATTTTGCATTGTGTGTGCCGAGCGTCTCGCCCATGGGACCGGTCAACACTTCGGGACCGATAACTGAATAGTTTTCGGTGAAGGGTTTATCGCCTTTGAGTTCTATTTCGTACTGCGTATTGCGTGCGAGTGAATGGAAGAACAACGCCTCTTCGACAGATGATACTAATGCATGACCAATGCCGCCGAGCAGGGCGTGGTAGGGCCAGATTGTGAGCGCATACTTTCCCTTTTTCTCCAGCGCTTCGGCATAGTGGATCATCATCTGCTGTCCGTATTCGGGAGCGAGGTTGAATTCATCCGCAAGCGCGGGGTTGAATTTCCACGTGCCATCTTTCAAGTTGGCGACATGAATGTCGCTATACGGAACAGGATGATTTCCATCTTGATCTACAAAGAAAACAGCGTGAAAGATCTGCATCGCCTTGTGCGTATCCATGGTGGCGGAGATGTGCGTGATGCGCCCCAAATTGCGATAGATGAATTCGCACAAGCGCGCGTTGTCTTCCACGGCGCCGCGTCCACTGCGCCCGCCGACGTAAAGTTCGAATTCCGGGATGCAGAAAGTATTCTGCACGTCGATCAGCAAAAGCCACGTACGCGTCGAGGAAAGTGAAGCAAGCTGAACCGTGTGAAGACGCGCCCAATCCCGTGCCTGTTTCGCGCGCTCCTCGTAAGGAATCCGCCACACCGCGCCGACCTTGTTCACATCGAAAAATTCAGGGAGGGGTAGATCGTGTCCGTTCATTTCACGTCCGTTGCTTTTCGTCGCCCGGGTAACTTGATGGTGTAAAGTACGTCTTGACACAAGTATAACGCCTTAGGCAGGCGGGGTTTGACTTTTTTTCCTGAACCCTGTACACTAAGCGCAGGTATAGTTTTACAGGAGAACTGCACATGGCTCAATATCAACTCATCATGCGGTCGGGTCCGACCCCCGGCGCGACGTTCGCGCTGGAAGGCGATCAACTTACCATCGGGCGCGACTCGTCGAACGAGATCACGATCAACGATGCGGAAGTGTCGCGCCGTCATGCACGTCTGACGTTCCAGGGCGGGAAGTTCGTACTGGAAGACCTCGGCTCGACCAACGGGACGTTTGTGAACGGCCAACGTTTGGCGGGACCGCGCGTGCTGAAGGCAGGCGAAGTCGTTTCATTTGGCGAGCAGATCGTGCTGGTCTTCGAAGCCTCCACCTTCGACCCGGCGGCAACCGTTGCTTCGCCGCGTGCCGCGGCTGTACCCTCCGCTTCACGACCTGTTACGCCGCCTCCGGCGCCCGCCCAGCAATACGCGGGGAGCGTGCCTGCCAGCCCCATGATGGAATCGGCTCCGGCGAGAAAATCCAATACCTTACCCATTGTCATCGGCGTTGGCGCGCTGTTGTTCGTCTGTGTATGCGGAGGTGTGCTCTGGTACATAGACAGCAACTTCCTATGGTGCACGTTCCTCCCCTTCCTCGGCGGATGCTGATCGAAAATTGACTGAACCAGACTTCGTGGCGCACTCGCCGTTTAAGGCTCGGCGCCACGAAGTTTTTTTAAACCTTTGCCACAGATTACACAGATTGTCACGAACTTTTTAAAATTTTCCGTGCTAATCGGTGAAATCCGTGGCTGATTTTTTGATTTGGGTTTTTGTGGTTGCCAAAGACCCTCCTCTTGACTAGAATAGGGTCAACTTATTTGGAGAATGCAACCCATGGAACAAGTATCCGCTTCATCACCCCGTTGGAGTTCCACGACCAAACTCCTCGTCGGACTGGTCATCGTCGGCATCGCGGCATTTTTACTGAGCCGTTTTTCCAACCTGATCCCTCCGCTGTTGATGATCTTCATCCTTGCTTATTTGTTGCACCCGGTCACAACCTTCATTTCGCGCGGGTTGAAGATTTCGTGGAAAACCGCGGTCAACCTCATTTATATCGTGATCCTGCTGATCCTCATCGGTTTGCTCACACTGGGAGGCGTGGGACTCGTTGGGCAGATCCAAAGCCTGGTATCGTCGGTTCAGCAGATCGTCACCGACCTGCCCGCCTACATTGAGACCTACTCGGAGGAGGTCTTCCAGTTCGGTCCGTTCACGCTGGATATGAGCACGATCGACCTCAACGAGATCAGCCGTCAATTGATCTCCTACGTGCAACCCCTGCTCGGGCAGACAGGCACGGTGTTGAGCAACGTGGCAGGCGGCGCGGCGCAAGCGATCGGTTGGCTCTTCTTCATCCTGCTCGTTTCGTATTTTGTCATGGCAGAATCCAGCGGCTTGCAAAGTGACCTGATCAAAGTGAACCTGCCGGGCTATTCGGAGGACTTCCGCCGGCTGGGCAACGAACTCAGCCGCATCTGGAACGCGTTCCTGCGCGGGCAGATCCTCATCTTTACCCTCGCGGCGGTGGTATACACGATCCTCTTTTCAATTTTGGGCGTACGATTCGCCATCGGGCTGGCATTCATGGCGGGTCTGGCAAAATTCCTTCCGTACATCGGCGCCTTCATCACCTCCACGACCATCGCGCTGGTTACCTACTTTCAACCCGATAAACCGTTCGACCTGATTCCGATCTTGTATACGGTAGGCGTGCTAGCAATCACCTCCTCCATCGACTCGGTCATAGATAACCTGATCACGCCGCGCATCATGGCGCGTACATTGAAGGTGCATCCTGCGGCAGTGTTGGTGACCGCGCTCATCTTTGCCAACCTGCTGGGAATCATCGGCGTCGTTGTCGCCGCGCCCCTGCTTGCCACCGTTACACTGCTCGGACGTTACGTGACGCGCAAGATGTTCGACCTCGACCCCTGGCCCCCCGCCAAAGAAGATCACCATACCGATGTCACAACAGCCTGGCTGGCTCGCATTAGAAATTTCTTCCGACCACGAGCCGATAAAAGTAAAGAAGCGACGACTGAACCGGAACCATCCAAGGAGAAGAGCGATGAACGACAACCACAGCGAACCAAAAACCGAAACGCTCGCCGAAACCGATAATTTCATGGCGTGGCGCGCGGAAGAACCCGACGGCGAAACCACCTACCACATCGAACTAAACAACGTCACCGTGCACTTTTTCGAAGAGGAGTGGCGCGAGTTCATGTCGTTGGTACGCGAATTGAAGTAAGATACAAATACTGTTTAATAATTCACCTTACGCAGTAAGTTTGTACTGCGAGATTTATCTCGCTTTTCGGGCTGTAGTTGCACAAAAGCGACATAAATGTCGCGTTACAGAAACCAAATTGACTTTAACTGCGTAACATCAGTTAATAATGCTCCCGCCGCAGTCCTCGGCGGCGGGAATGCCGCCGAGAGCCACATGAATTTCAATTCCATCACCGACGTGCGCGGTATCGAAGTGGGACACGCGCAAAACGACGAAGCCCTCACCGGTTGCACGGTCATTCTCTGCCGCACAGGCGCGGTGGCAGGTGTGGATGTGCGCGGCGGCGCGCCCGGCACGCGCGAGACCGATCTGTTGAATCCCATCAACCTCGTACAAAAAGTTCACGGCATCGTTTTATCCGGCGGCTCTGCATTCGGGTTGGACGCGGCAGGCGGCGTGATGCGTTATCTCGAAGAAAAGAAGATCGGATTCAATACCGGCGCAGCGAAAGTACCCATCGTCCCTTCGGCGATCCTCTACGACTTGAACCTCGGTCGCGCCGACGTGCGGCCCGACTCAGCTATGGGATATCGCGCCGCCGCTTCGGCATCCGTCGCCGCGCCTGCAGAGGGTAATGTTGGCGTGGGTACCGGCGCGTCGGTCGGCAAAATGTTCGGACTCAAATTGGCGATGAAAGCCGGGGTCGGCACAGCCAGCATGGACGCGGGCGGAGGCGTGATCGTCGGCGCGCTGGTCGCGGTCAACGCGTTCGGGGATGTCGTTGACCCCAAGTCCGGTGAAGTTATTGCAGGACTTCGCTCCGGCAGAGTCGGTCCGTTGCGCGTGGGAGGAAAAAGTCAATTCGCAGATACGCTTGCCATGATGAAAAAACCCATCGGGCGCGGCATCCTCGGTTTTGCCTCGCGCGCCAACACGGTCATTGGCGTCGTTGCAACGAACGTAAAATTGAACAAGGCACAGGCGACCAAAGTCGCGCAGATGGCACAAGATGGAATCGCGCGAACCCTCAGGCCTGCGCACACGATGCTAGATGGCGATGTGATTTTCGCTCTTTCGACCGGTACGCGCAAAGCCGATGTGTCTGTGGTGGGCGCGTTCGCGGCGGAAGCGATGGCTGAAGCCGTGCTGCGCGCGGTGAGACTGGCAAGGTCGGCAGGGGGATTGGTGGGATTAAATACTGCGTAGTGCGTACTGCGTAAAAAAAGACGGTCTGCCAACAGCAAACCGTCTCAACACGCAACACGCAGTACGCAATACGAACTACTTTCTCTTCCCTTTCAACTCATCTTTCAACATCAACGTCAACACCACGCTTACGATGCTGACCACCAGCCCGCCGAGGAAGGCGTTCCACCAGACGGGATCGGTGATCGTCAACGCGATGCCGAACGATTGACCGATAACGCTCGTCAGCCAGAACATGAAGGTGTTGATGACCAGCGTGAACAAGCCCAGTGTTAGAATGATCAACGGGCAGGTCAAAATGCTGATGAGCGGACGCACCAGCGCGTTCACCAAGCCGAAGATGAGCGCGAGCCAGAGGATCGAGGTCGGCGCGCTTGCCAGATCGATACCCGGCAACAACAGAACTGCGAGATAGAGAGCGACCGCATTGATCGCCCAACGAAGAATGAATTTTGTCATAGGGTTCTCCTCTTTCAGTCCATCATACGAGGGGGTGCTGGTTTGGTTGCATCACGCGCGCATCCAGATCAGCGTACGACGCGGGGTAAAGCCAGCCGCGGTGATGGCTTCTGTCATTTCACCGGCGGGGAAGTCCATCGTCAGCGTGGAGAGCCGAGGCAGGACGCGCCGCGCATGGAGGAGGAGTTGGGTCAGCGCGTCTGCTGAATCGGTCGCGGCATAGAGCGAGCCGGAGCGCCCTCCGTACGGAGTCCACGTCAGTATACCGAGCAAATCCTCCCCGCGGACCGCCGCCCACTGCTCGAGGTCGAAGTCCATGAAGAGGTTGGCGAGCCAAGCCCAAAATCCGGGGCGAAGCGAGTTGAAATTCCACGAGTGATACCAGGCGATCGAGTCGGGGTAAAGGCGGCGGAGCCAGTCCAGTTGTTGAGTCCAAAAGTGCGGTTGACGCGGGACAATACGAATATCGGATTCAACCTGATAGTGGGGAGCATCGGAGGTCAGAATCCATGATGTGCGGCGCGCGATTTCAGTAAACCCAAGATCGGCATACAGTTTCACCGCGGCGGGGTTGTCATCGCGCACATGCAACCAGACGGCGGTTGCGTTCTTTTCGCGCGCGTGTTGCATGGTACGTTCGGTCAGCGCGCGCGCGATGCCGCGGCGGCGATAGTCGGGGTGCGTTGCCACGTTTGCGATCAGGTGGACGCGTTTGCCTTTATCGCGAAACTGAATGAGACTCGAATTGCCGACGATGCGACCGTCCTGCTCCCACACGAAACCCATCAGCGGCAGTGACGTGGTCTCGGCGATGTGATTCGCCCAGCGCAGGAAACCTTCATCGCGCCCGGCGCGTCGCATGTCGTTCACGTAACGCTGACCGTCGTTGTCCATCGTGTTGGAAAAGCACAGCTCGATCAAGTCTGCCACGGTCGAGAGATCGCGCAAGACGTTGAGCGCGCGGATGTGCGGATGTTCGTTGGCGCGTGCGGGAAGGGTGATGGTAGCCATCGAGTCAAATTATAGTCTCGTTGCCTTAATTGGGAAGGCAGAATCGGATTTAATTTGACGCAGTGTATAATGCCTAAAATCGCGAAACGTACAGCAAGAATCGTTCTCCACACGACGCCAGCATCCTGCTGGTTGCGATCTGTGCGCCGTCAATTCTCATCGAGGATGCACCGACTCATTTGGATCAAACACCGGGAGCTAGTATGGCAGAGACGCCAATCGATCTGAACCACCCCGTTCCACCTTCTCAGGAATCGAAGAACCGCTCCACAGGCGCGCTGGTTTTATTCTTGCTTTTTGCAATCCCAATGCCATTATGTTTGCTCGTTTATCATTTTAGTTTATGGTTTACGGAACAATCTGCGATTGCATCGGGTAGTCTCGCATACCTTGCCTGGACGGGATCGATCGGGCTGGCGGCACAGGCAGTGCTACTGGCGGGCCTTACCTTGGCGTTATGGCGCTTTACAAAAGATGAACGCTTCAAACCTGTTTACGCCGGCTGGTTCGCCGCGACGCTCATATCATTCCCTGCCCTGCTGTTGAGATTGCTTGGACCGAACAACGATCAGCTGGGTTCCATCTTGCAAATTTTGATCTGCTTGTTCGCGGCTGTAGTCATTACGAGAACGCGTCGTGTGAAAATTGATTGGAAAGCAAATAACAAATCATTGGCAATTTTTCTCTCCGCATTCGGTGTTGCTCCGTTCGTGATCTATGGCGCCTTAGGTTCACCCACCGATACGCTTCTGCAAATTCTGGCAAGCTTATCCCTCGGCGGTCTCGCCGCTCTGTTGATGGAATCCAGCACAGGCAACAAATTTCTCGATGCCTTTGGAATGGGCGCGCTACTTGCATTGCTCGGCTCTGCATTTGGTTATGACGGCGCACAGTTGATATTACTTGCCGTTCTTCCATCGTTCTCGTTTGCAATCTCGGCAGTGATGCCATCCAGAGTCGCGGGGATGATTCTTATAGGTCTGCTCACTGCGGCGGGATTGGCATTCTTCGATCCCACCGAACTGACCATTGTGCTTGGAGATATTCAGCCGCTGGCGAATCAGGCGCGCAATTACGCGGTCGGCTTGGGTTTGGCGGTCGGTGTTGGGGCGTTGCTTCTGCGCTGGATTACGGGATCCGGTACAGGCTCTGGCGTGATGCGTGTGTTCGGCGTTTTGAGCGCAGTCGCGGCTTGGATCATCGTCATTATCCTTTACTTTGCAACGGGCAATCCCGGTTCTTATGGCGACCGTCTCTTCGTCATTATGAAGGATCAAGCGGATTTATCTGCCATACGTCAGATCCAGGATATTGATGAACGGCGGATGACCGCGTATCAAACCCTCACAGAGCATGCGAATGAAACGCAGGCAGGCTTGCGAAATATGTTTGATACATTTGGCGTGGATTACACGCCGTACTATCTCGTCAATGCGCTGGAAGTGCGCGGCGGGATCCTTCTCCGTTTATATCTGCTGACGCGCCCCGAAGTGGACCGCGTCATTCCCAGCCCGCGCCTGCGTCCAGTTGCCCCGAACGGATTCCTCGCCACAGGCGGAGGCGACTTCGTACCAAGTGATGTGGGATGGAATATCCAAATGATCGGCGCGGACAAGGTGTGGGATGAATTCGACGTGCGAGGCGAGGGAATCGTCATCGGTCATTCCGACACCGGCGTGGACGTGAATCATCCCGAATTGAAGGAGAGTTATCGAGGCGATACCGAAGGCGACGATTACAACTGGTTCGACCCGTGGAATGGCAAGCCCTCACCCTATGACTCCGGCGGGCATGGAACGCATACACTCGGGACGATTCTTGGTCAGCATGGAATTGGCGTCGCGCCTGAAGCAACCTGGTTTGCATGTGCGAATTTAGTTCGCAATCTTGCCAACCCCGCGTTGTATCTGGATTGTATGCAATTCATGCTCGCGCCGTTCCCACAGGACGGCGATCCGTTTGTAGATGGCGACCCGACCCGCGCCGCAGATGTTTTGAATAATTCATGGGGATGCCCTGAGATCGAAGGCTGTGACCCGAATGCGTTGCTCCCCGCAGTAGACAACTTGCACGCCGCGGGTATCTTTGTGGTTGTGTCCACCGGCAACGACGGACCTAATTGCAGTACGGTCACCGCTCCGCCAGCCCTTTACGATTCGGCATTTTCAGTCGGTGCGATCGACCAATTTGGAAATATCGCTCCGTTCAGCAGTCGCGGACCTGTTACAGTAGATGACTCAGGGCGGATGAAACCTGATATCGTCGCGCCCGGTGTAGATATCTTCTCTGCACTGCCGGGAGGGACCTACGGCGCAACCAGCGGCACATCCATGGCAGGCCCTCACATCGCAGGCGCGGTAGCGTTGTTGTGGTCAGCCGACCCTTCCTTGATTGGCGATATTGAACGCACAGAACAAATCCTGATCGAGACCGCACAACCATACACCGGAGATACATCCATTGGTTGTTTTGAGGGTGAGGTTCCGAATGCGGCGTATGGCTACGGGATCGTCGATGTGTACACAGCAGTGAAAGAAGCGCTGGGCAAGTAAAGACGATCAAGAAGTATCCCGAAGACAGCTGTTCAATCTCAGAATTCCATCTTCGATCTGATGCGCCTCGTAATACACAAAACACAAGCGCAAAAAGTTCTTTAACTCGCCGTTGCTCGAGAACAACGCGCCCGGGCGAAAATCCACTTTGAAATCGGACGCGCGCTTGCGGAGTTCGCTCGTATTCATGCCCTCGGGGAATTGCAACCAGAAGAAATATCCGCCGTGAGGGACCGCATATTTGACTTGCGGAAGATGGCGACGCAACGCTTCATCCATGACGGAGAGTTGATTCGCGTACTTCTGCTTGAGTCTCCCAATGTTGCTTTCCAACCCTCCCGATTCGATTACTCCCCGCACCACCGCAGACGTGAACGGATTCAACCCGCCGCCGCTGTCGAGCAATCCGCTCGCGGCGAAGCGACTGACAACATCCGCATGAGCGTGAATCCACCCGAGGCGTAGACCGGGCGCGAGAATCTTCGAGAACGATCCCAGCGAAATGACATTCTTCGATTCAACGTACGCGCCAAATGATCTCGGCGGCTTTTCTGTTGAATAATTCAGAAGTTGGTACACCTCGTCCGCGGCGATGAGGAAGTTGTGCTTTTCTGCGAGTTTCGCGATCTGTTCGCGCCGCTCCTGTGACAGCGTATGCCCTGTTGGGTTTTGAAAGGTGGGGATGAGATAAAGGAATCTCGGATGGTGGTCAGCCAGTTTCTCTTCGAGAGAGGCAGGAATCATTCCGTGCTCGTCAGTTTCGATGGAAATAACATTCAATCCGTGATCGGCAAAAATTCGCAACGCCAGAAAATAGGATGGTTCTTCAACAAAGATCGTATCGCCTTTGTCCGTGAACAATGTACAAAGCAGGTCAAGTGCGTTCGAGATGCCGGTGGTGACAAACAGATTTTCAGGTTGCACCGTGAAGCCGTAACCAGCGGTGAGGAAATTTGCCAGCGCAACGCGGAAATATCCATCGCCTTGTTCTGTGCCGTATTGCAAAAAAGAATTATCACTTTGAGATAAGACTTTCTGAGCAGATTCGCGAATCAAATCAAGCGGCAACAACGAAGGCGGCGGGTTGCCCATGCCAAGGTCAATTACATCCGGCGGAGCCATCACCTGTGCAACGGGGAGAGGATTCATGGGCGCAAGTATAATCGGGTTGTAGAAAGGAGCACCATGCATATGAGCAGAGTCAAGGCTATTATCGAATGGATAACAAACAGGTCGTTCCGCATCTTCCTAATATTCATAGTGCTTTACATTTGGTGGTTCCTTTTGACTCCTTGGGATCTGCGACCTGTGGACCCGGATGATGCTGTCTATTTACGGAAGTTTACTTATGCTAATGGCAATTATCTTTTTGGGTTAATCTTGCTAAGTTTATACGGCGCTTCATCAATATTCACAAGGCTGACAAAAAGTCATGGTTGCTGGAGTGTATTATCTAGCTTAGCGATCGTCTTTTTCCTGGTAATAAATGGTTGGTATACAGCTTGGGCTCTGCCAAGAATTGATGATGCCGCATTTAAAAATAACACCATGTATCTGGTTGTTCATTATCCTACTTGGCCCGACCGCCCTTACACAGTTCATCAATTTACAAAATGGGATTGGTTTTTCAAATACTACGTTGATGAGATGTATGAAGATTATCGCCTCCATTTACGATATGACGAAGAACTACAACGGATGAATGTTGTCATAGCTTTTCCAACAGGATATGAGAGGCTCGTCTACTCTGATAGCCAACCCCCGATATATTATGATGCTTGGGAAATAGATTTTGAAAGTAAAAGATATTATCCTTCTACTGTGTGTAACCCTGACCCAAACGATCATTACAATTGCGAAACATATACCTACGCGATTTATCAGTGTGAATTGGATAATACTTTATGTGTGCCTCTCCCTTTTCGCTATACAGGAGATTACTATCATTGGTTTTACATAGAAGAAGGTGTGACTGCGAATGATATCAATATATCATTCGATATTGGGGCTTATCCCGGAGTGAAAACCTTGATTTTCACCTATGGCGATAACCCTCATTGTCAAACGCACGGTTGCGAAATGCTCGAGACGCCATAACATATTGCAAATGCGAATGGCTATTTTGGGCTTCATCCTTCTGTCTTCATCCTTTGTTATAATCCCCTTCACACCAACCTCAGGAGAAATACTTCATGCCCCAAAAGAAGGGTACGGTTAAACTTCCCCTCGAGAAAGAAGAGATCGTCAAAGATTACCGCCTCGCGCACCAGAGCCGGCAGGCTTCGCTCATCGGGCGGCGCGAGGTGTTGAGCGGCAAAGCGAAGTTCGGCATCTTCGGCGACGGCAAGGAAGTCGTCAACATCGCCATTGCACGTCACTTCCGCAAGGGAGATTGGCGCTCAGGCTATTACCGTGACCAGACCTGGATGTTCATGTTGAACGTGATGAGCATCCAGGAATTTTTTGCACAGTTGTATGCCCACGCGGATGTGGAGCACGAATCCAACTCTGGCGGGCGCTCGATGAATGCGCATTTTGCCAACCGCTTCATCAACCCCGATGGTTCGTGGAAAAACCAAACCGAGTTGTACAACACTGCATCTGATGTATCACCCACCGGCACACAAATGCCGCGCACGGTCGGGCTGGCGTATGCCTCGGTGGTCTATCGCGGGCTCGACGTACTCAAGCAATTCACGCAGTTTTCACACAACGGCGATGAAGTGGCGTGGGCTAGTATCGGCAACGCTTCGACCGCCGAGGGAATCTTTTGGGAATCGGTCAACGCCATCGGTGTCCTGCAAGCGCCTGCGGTTATCACGGTCTATGATGATGGCTACGGCATTTCTGTCCCGAATCAATTCCAGATGGTCAAAGAAAATATCCACGATATTTTGGAAGGCTTCCGGCGCGAAGATTGCCCTGAACCTGATTGCCAACGCGGCTATGAACTCCTTCAGGTTCGCGGCTGGGATTATCCCGGGCTGATCGAAACATACGCTCATGCCGCGGAGATCGCGCGCAAATTTCACATCCCCGCGCTGGTGCATGTCACCGAGGTCACACAGCCGCAGGGACATTCCACATCGGGGAGTCACGAGCGATATAAATCCGCTGAGCGATTGAAGTTCGAAGAGGAATTCGATGGCATTCACAAGATGAAAGAGTGGATGCTCGATCAAAAGATCGCGACGGAAAAAGATTTCAAGCAGTGGGAACACGAAGATTATGAAATGGTTGAACACGTCCGCAAGACGGCGTGGGATGCGTATCTGAATCCGATCCTTGAGGAGCGCGGTCACGTGATGGATATGCTCGATGAGATCGCGGGCAGTTCGAGTCACGCGGACGAGTTGAGTCAGGTTCGGGAGCGGCTGTCAGCCCTCCCTGCGCCGCTGAGGCGTGACGTCCACAGCGCGGCGCACGAGGCGCTGAGAATCCTGCGCGATGAGTCGAATCCATCCAAGCAGATTTTGATCCAGTGGAAGATCGAACAGGACGCGGTGAATCGCGAGCGATACAGTTCGCATCTTTACAACGGGACGGCTATTTCTGTTCCCGAAGTGAAACCCGCCTACTCGGACGCGTCGCCCACGTTGATGGGATTCGAGATCGTCAACGCGGGTTTCGATGCCATGCTCGCGCGCGACCCGCGCGTGATCGCGTTCGGTGAAGATGTTGGGAAGTTGGGCGATGTCAATCAAGGTTTCAAGGGATTGCAGGAAAAATACGGCGACCTGCGCGTGACCGACACCGGCATCCGCGAAGCGACGATCATGGGGCAGGCGATCGGCATGGCAATGCGCGGACTGCGGCCGATTTGTGAAATTCAATATCTCGATTACATTTTGTATGCGCTGCAGATCATGTCAGATGATCTGGCGTCATTACATTGGCGCACCGCGGGCGGACAAGCCTCGCCGGTGATCGTACGCACACGCGGTCATCGCCTCGAAGGTATCTGGCATTCAGGCTCGTTGATGGCAGGTTTGATTCATTTGATCCGCGGGATGCACGTGCTCGTGCCGCGTGACATGACGCGCGCGGCTGGCTTTTACAATACCTTGTTGAAAGCCAACGAACCCGCTGTTGTGGTGGAAGTGTTGAACGGTTATCGCGTAAAAGAAAAACTACCCGATAACATCGGTGAGTTCACCGTTCCGCTCGGTGTGCCTGAGGTGATTCGCGCAGGGACGGATGTGACCGTGGTCACCTACGGCGCGTGCTGCCGCATTGTAATGGACACGGCGGAGAAGTTATCGAAAGTCGGTATCGAGATCGAAGTGGTCGACGTGCAATCGTTGTTGCCGTTCGA
Source organism: uncultured Anaerolinea sp. (assembly GCA_964591425.1). Lineage (GTDB taxonomy): Bacteria > Chloroflexota > Anaerolineae > Anaerolineales > Villigracilaceae > Defluviilinea. The sequence goes on along the minus strand of CAZQES010000058.1, from coordinate 8,130 downwards.
TATTCACGGAAGAATCGTTGAGTCGCTCAAGAAGACCAACCGCGTTTTATTTGTGGACGAGGATGTGCCCGGCGGAACATCCGCGTACATGATGCAGGAAGTCATCGAGAAGCAGGGTGGATACTATCATCTTGATTCTGCGCCGCGTACTTTGCCCGGTGAGGCGCATCGTCCCGCGTATGGGAGTGATGGAGATTATTGGTCGAAGCCCAGCGCGGAGACCATCTTCGATGCAGTGTATGAGATGATGAATGAAGTTGATCCGGGGCTGTATCCGGTGATTAAGTGAACAGTGAAGGATAAATTTCAAACATGTCATTCTGAGCCCTTCGACGGCTCAGGGTAAACTCCGCGAAGAATCTACAGGTTCTGGAAAATATAATGTAATCTGAGATTCTTCGGTCGCTATCGCTCCCTCAGAATGACACAATGAAAATGAGGAGAACTTATGGCAACAAAAGTATTGGTTCCGCTTCTAGGCGAAGGCGTTGAAGAAGTAACCGTCATCAAGTGGCTGAAAAAAGAAGGCGACTCGGTGAATGAACTCGAGCCGCTTCTTGAGGTCAACACCGATAAAGTGGACACCGAAATCCCCGCGCCCGCGTCTGGGACGGTGTTGAAGATCATGGCGGAGGAAGGGCTCCCTGCAAAGGTGGGAGCAGTGTTGGCGTTCATTGGGAAGCCGGGAGAGGCGGTGGAAAGCGGAAAAGTGGAAAGTGCACCGCAAGCCAAGGCGAAAGTGGGCAGTCAGCAGTTATCGGTCGCGCCGCCTGCTACGCAGAACGCAGTACGCAATACGGATTTGGGTTTCATATCCCCTGTTGTTGCAAAGATCGCGGCAGAACATGGGGTGAACTTACAACAAGTGCAGGGAACCGGGCTGAACGGGCGCATCACCAAGAATGATGTGTTGAATTTCGTAGAAAGTGGAAAGTCAGCCGCACAACCAACGATACGCAGTACGCAATACGCAGCATCGCCCATTGCTGGCGACCAACTCATCAAACATTCCACCATCCGCAAACAGATCGCGGAACATATGATCATGTCCAAGCACACGTCGCCGCATGTGTTGACGGTGATGGAAGCGGATATGATTCGCGTCGTCAAACATCGGTCAGCCAACAAGGAGATCTTTTCGCGCGATGGAATCAATCTCACATTCACCGCATATTTCATGATGGCGATCGTTGCAGGATTGAAAAATTACCCGTTGGTCAATTCATCATGGACGGATGAAGGTGTGCTGGTTCACAAGGCGGTCAATCTCGGAATGGCGACGTCGCTTGGAGAAGATGGGTTGATCGTTCCCGTCATCAAAGATGCGGACAATCTTTCGTTGCTCGCAATGGCGCGCTCGGTCAACGATTTGGCGAACCGTGCACGGACAAAGAAACTGCAACCCGATGAAGTGAAGGGCGGAACGTTCACGTTGACGAATCACGGCATCAGCGGGTCGCTGTTTGCCTATCCCGTCATCAATCAGCCGCAATGCGGGATTCTGGGAGTCGGCGCGATGCAGAAGCGCGTGGTTGTGTTAGACGATGCGATTGCCATCCGCCCGATGGTGTATTTGTCGTTTGTGTTCGATCACCGCATCCTTGACGGCGCGTCGGCAGATAACTTTTTGATGAAGGTGAAAGAGACTCTCGAAAATTGGAGTTGAGGGTAGGAGTGCGGATTGAGAGAATTTGAGATTAGAGACTGGAGACTGGTTGAATGAGTGCATATAAAGATCATGCGAAGGTGAAGATACATCCACCCATCCTGCTGGCGATTCACATTGTAGTTGCTTACCTATTGGGCAGGTTGATCGACTTGCCGATGGCAGTTTCACCGTTATTCCGCAACATCGGATTAGGATTGGCGGGATTCGGTTTTCTGCTCGGCATACTTGCTTTTTATTCGTTCATGAAAGCGCGCACAACGTTGGACCCGCACGGGTCGGTGAAAACGGTTGTTTCGACGGGAATCTACCGCCTGACGCGCAACCCGATCTACCTCGGGATGGTTTTGATGTTGATCGGATTTCCTCTCGTTTTTGGGAATGTGTGGGGAATCCCTCTTGCGCCGGTCTATATTTTTCTGATGAACAAATTGGTGATCGAACACGAAGAGGAGTATCTGGCGAAAAAGTTCGGGGAGGGGTACACAGGCTACCAGTCCCGCGTGAGGCGGTGGGTGTAAAATAGAACGCACGTTCTGGTATAATGCGGGTCAAAAGGAGCGTGCGTTATGTCCATCCAAAAATCTGAAATCGAATTAGATGTGAACGGCAAAAAAGTCAACGCCTATCTCGCGTCGCCTGAGGGCGGTGGAAAGGGTGTCCTGGTTTTACACGCGTGGTGGGGACTCAAACCATTCTTCAAAGTTGTGTGTGACCGCCTTGCCGAGCACGGATTCGTAGCGCTCGCACCTGATCTCCGCGATGGAAAAATCGCGAAGACGATCGATGAAGCCAAAGAGTTAATGGAAAAAAGCGATGGTCAACTTGTTGGCGACACGGTGATGGCGGCGAAGGATCATTTGCGCGGGATAGTGAACGGCAAGATCGGCATCGTCGGGTTCTCGATGGGCGGCGCATGGGCATTGATCACTGCCGCATACAAGCCCGAGCAGATCGCGGCAATCGTCCTTTTCTACGGCAATGAGGGCGTAGATTATGAAAAGATCACAGCGAAAGTGATGGGGCATTACAGCGACAACGATGAATGGGAGCCGAACGAGTTCGTGGAGAAAACGTTCGCGGCATTCAAAGCCGCGGGTGCCGACGCGACGCTTCACCTCTACCCCGGAGTTGGTCACTGGTTCGTGGAGGAGGATCGCCCCGAATACGACCCCGCCGCCGCAAAATTAGCCTGGGAGCGGACGTTCAACTTCCTCAAGAATAACCTGTAACTTCCAAACATCCTCTCGTCCGGGGGGATGTTTCCTTTAATAGTAAAATAGAAAAAACAGTGTCATTGCGAGGATGGCTGGTGGTCGAGTAGGGCGAGCGCTTTTCTCGCCCGTATCGAGACCACAACTCAACGAAGAGTACTACCCTTCGACGAGGAGATTGCTTCGCCCTCTGGTCTCGATACAGCAGCGGACGATCATCGCCGCTTACTCGACCAACGGGCTCGCAATGACACACCTTAGGAGATTTCATGGCAGAAAATTTCGATGTAGTGGTTATCGGCGCGGGACCGGCGGGGTACGTGGCCGCGATTCGCGCCGCACAGCTCAAGCAGAAGGTCGCCATCGTGGACAAGCAGTGGCTGGGCGGCGTGTGTTTGAACATCGGGTGCATCCCGTCCAAGTCGCTGTTGAAGAACGCGGAGGTGGCGCACACCCTGCGCGAACGCGGCAAAGATTTCGGTTTCTCGTTCGATAATTTGAAACTGGACTACAGTGTGGCGTTCAAGCGTTCGCGCTCTAATTCAGACCGTCTCACCAAAGGCGTGGGCTTTTTGATGAAGAAGAACAACATCGCCGTCTTCATGGGCGATGCGAAATTCAAGGCAAAAGATACATTGAACGTGACGGATAAAGACGGCAAAGCCACCGAACTCAAAGCGAAGAACATCATCGTGGCAACCGGGGCGAGCGCGGCGATGCTTCCCAACGTAAAAGTGGACGGGAAGAAGATCGTCACCTACGTCGAAGCCATCATGCAGGATACATTGCCTGCATCGGTTGTCATCGTGGGAGGCGGGTCCATCGGCGTGGAGTTTGCCACGATCTGGAATTCGTACGGCGCGGATGTGACCATCATTGAATTGTTGCCGCGCATCCTGCCGCGTGAAGACGAAGAGATCAGCAAGGAATTGACGAAGGAACTCACCAAGCGCGGCATCAAGATCAAGACCGACATCAAATTCGAAAGTATCGAAGTCTCTGGTTCAAAGGTGAAAGTTAAACTGCCCGGCGAAACGCTTGAAGTCGATCAGGTGTTGGTAGCGACCGCCTTCACGCCGAACAGCAAAAATCTGGGACTCGAAGCGGTAGGCGTCAAACTGGACGAGCGCGGCATGGTCGAAGTCAACGAGAAAATGCAGACCAATGTGCCGGGCATTTGGGCGGTCGGCGACGTGACCGGCAAACTCATGCTGGCGCACGTCGGCTCGGCGATGGGAATCGTCTGTGCGGAAAATATCGCGGGCGCAGAAACCGTGTCCCTTGATTACGAAATGATGCCGCGCGCCACGTATTGCCATCCGCAGGTTGCGTCGTTCGGGCTTACCGAAGCGCAGGCGAAGGAACGCGGGCACGAGATCAAGATCGGGCGTTTTCCGTTCCAGCCGAACGGAAAGGCGCTGGGGTTGGGCGAGTACGCGGGCTTCGTAAAGATCGTGGTGGATGCAAAGTACGGCGAAATTTTGGGCGCGCACATGATCGGTCCCGAAGTGACCGAATTGCTCCCTGAACTCACGCTGGCGCGCATGATGGAACTCACCCCGCACGAGATCGCCCGCAACGTCCACGCGCACCCGACGCTCTCCGAAGTATTGATGGAAGCCGCGCACGGCGCGGAGGGGACTCCGATCCATCTCTAAGATTGACGGGGCGGTATAATTCTGTTCCGGAGCAAACAATGACCGAAGAGAAAACATACACGATCTCACAGGCGCATTACCAATTCGCAGTGGATTTCAACAACCAGACCTGGGAGTTCCTCGAAAAGAAGAACCGCACACGCCTCGAGGATATCCGCATGGTGGATTTCGCTTACGCGTCCCTCGCACACTGGCGAGCGGTGGGCGGAGCCGTGCGACAGCAACGCGGCGAATGGCTGATCTCACGCGTCCACGCGGTGTTGGGCGAGGGCGGTCCTGCGTTGAAGCATGCACAACTTTGTTATCAACTGCTGGAGAACAACAAAAGCGAAATGGACGATGCCGACACAGCCTATGCCTACGAAGCCATCGCGCGTGCCTACGCCGTCAGCGGGGATAAAAGAGAATCGCTAAAGTTCCTCGAAATGGCGAAAAAAGCGGGCGAGGAGATCAAGAACGACAAGGACCGCGATAACTTCTTCGCGGAATTGAACAGCGGCGACTGGAACGGCGTAAAGTAGAGAAAAGACCTCCGAGATTCGGAGGTCTTTATTGAAATATGAGTCCTTCTCAAAGAATCATCATTGTCGGCGGTGGGTGTTTCGGCATGAGCGCTGCGATCGAATTGCGCAAACGCGGCTGCGAAGTGAACTTGTTCGACCCAGGTCCGATTCCGCATCCGCTGGCGGCAACCACCGACATCAGCAAAGTCCTCCGCATGGATTACGGCTCGGACGAGGAGTACATGCTCCTCATGGAGCAGGCGTTCCCGATCTGGGAGGCATGGAACCGCGTTTGGGAAAAACCACTGTGGCACGAGACGGGCTTCGTTATCATGTCAAAAGACGAGATGCAACCCGGCAGATTCGAACTCGAAAGTTTTCGACTCCTGCAAAAGCGCGGACACAACGTCGAGCGGCTCGATTCGGATGAACTCAAACGCCGCTTCCCCGCGTGGAATGGGGACCTGTATCGCGATGGATACTTTAATCCACGGGCAGGCTGGGCAGAGAGCGGACGCGTGCTTGAGTGGCTCTACATCGAAGCGCAACGGCTCGGTGTGAAGTTTCATATCGGTAAAAAATTTTCACACTTGTTGGATAACGATTCGCGCGTCATAGGGATTCAAACCGACGACGGCGAAAAACACCACGCCGATTTTGTCCTCGTCGCCGCGGGCGCGTGGACTCCGCACCTGCTCCCCCATCTGAGCGATGTCTTGTGGACGGTGTTCCAGCCGGTCTTCCACTTTGAAGTCCCTGATATGGAATTATTTTCCGAGCCGAAGTTCATCGTCTGGGCGGCGGATATTTCGAACACCGGCTGGTACGGCTTCCCTGCGATTCAAGACAAGCGGTTGAAGATCGCCAATCACGGCGCAGGCTGGCGTTTTCATCCCGATGAGCCGCGCGTCATGCCTGCCGATCAGGAGGAAAAATTCCGCGCGTTCTTCCGCGAGACCTTCCCCGCGTTGGCAGACGCGAAAGTGTTGTTCAATCGTCTCTGCCCGTATTGCGATTCGTGGGATGGGAATTTATGGATCGATCACGACCCCGATCGCCCGGGTTTGCTCGTCGCCGCCGGAGATAGCGGTCACGCGTTCAAGTTCACGCCGGTGCTGGGAAAGTTGATCGCCGATGTTTTGGAACGCAAGCCGAACCCGCACGCGAAGAAGTTTGCTTGGCGCAAGCGGGGGAAGATCGTCACGGAGGAGGCAAGGTTTACGGGGGAATAAGAATCGAAGAACGGGCAGTGTAACAAGACCAAGATGCATCCGTCTTATTTTGAGCCATACGCAGGTCGACCCTTTGTCGGTTTCGAACCGACTCGCCGACCAACCTCCCAACGTACCACAAGCAGAGCGGATAATCCTCCGCAGACCAAGTTGGAATGATCAAATCTTTAAGGAGAACTGCGAATGAAAAGAAAGAATTTGTTCTTGATGTGTATGATCGTTATCCTGATTCCAGTAGCGGGTTGTAACTTACCGCTTCCCACCTGTCCCACCGACTCGCTGCAACAGGTGACATTGATAAGCCCAGCCCAGGTGAGCGTAGTGGATACATTAAACCCGACCTTGCAGTGGAGTTATCCATCCACCGAATGCAACCCGGAAGGGTACGCGATCACGCTCTGGGAGGGTCCGGTGATGACAGCCAACCTCGGCGGCGGAACCGGCAATCCCTCCACCAGTTGGGGACCGGGCTCGCCGCTCCTGCCCGGCCGGCAGTATCGCTGGCAGGTCGCCCCGATCAACGGGACCACGCTGGGACCGCAATCCGACACGTTCATTTTCTTTACCGGTCCCTCCTGCTCAGCCGCATCGCTCGCCGCGCCAACCCTGTTGCAACCGGCGGATGGCGCGAGTTTCAACGAAGCCACCGATCTCTTGTGGTGGGATTACACAGCCGGATGCACTCCCACCGGGTATCAGGTCGACGTTGCGACAGACGCGGCATTTACCTCCATCCTTGACCTGGGCAGTTCCATCGATGTGCCATTGACGAGAATGTTGTTCGGAGAACCTCTGATCGATTGTCAGACCTACTACTGGCGCGTCGCCGCCAAGAGCGGCTCAACCGTTGGACCGTTCTCATTGACTCGCAGTTTTGTGCGTGATGCAACCGGTTTGTGCGGCGGTCCCGGCGGAAGCCCACCGGCCTCCGCCTCGATCAGCGGCATCGTTTGGCACGATCTGTGTGCCGTGCCAGATGGGCCTGCTCCCAGCCCATTGCCGACTGGTTGCGTGGACGCGGGCGGAGGAACTCTGCGAGCCAACGGGATCCGCGAACCCGGTGAACCCGGCATCCCCGGCGTTCAAGTCGACCTGCATTTCGGCGGTTGCGCAACCACGAGCGTTGCCAGTGTGCTGACGGATTCGAACGGGCAATATGTTTTTGACGGCATCCTCGCTTTCGGAAGTTACTGCGTTGCTGTCCGCCCGCTCAACCCGCCGAACGATTCGGTTCTGCTCCCCGGCGATTGGACGTACCCGCCGGGCGCTTCCGGCGGTGATGCATTTGCCAACGCCACCGTGGACACCGGCACGATCCTCAATGATGTGGATTTTGGTTGGGACTATCAGTTCCTGCCGGTGGCTGTCGCCTCTTCTTCCGAAACGCCCACACCGGTTGTTGCCGCGAGCGAATCGCCAAAGTTCGTCTTCGACAAGAACGCCTTCTGCCGCAAGGGACCGGGGATCGTGTACAGTGACCTGACAGCCATCCCTGCCGGCGACACGGTGGATATTCTCGGCATCAGCCCGGATGAGCAATGGTATTTCGTGTTTTGGAAAAAGTTCAACGCCCAATGTTGGGTTGCCCAGAACACCGGTCAAGTGCTTGGCGAGTTGGTAAACATACCGGTGTTGACCCCCGCGCCAACCCCCGTGCCGACGGCGACGCCGGTCCCAACGAAAACGAAGAAGCCCGTCCCCACCGAGACCAGCCAGGGAAAACCGTAATTCAAAATGTGATAAAGAAACCGACCCTTGGAGTTGCCTTCAAGGGTCGGTTTTATGTTGAGCTTTTTTGAAATTTATTTTAATCACTCACCTTACGCAGTAAAGTTTGTACTGCGAGACTGCGTAGCG
>CAZQES010000057.1:0-23198 GCA_964591425.1 uncultured Anaerolinea sp. | reverse complement strand
CGCCCGAATCGACGAGATACAGACAGGGCAGATGATTCTCTTCGGCGATCTGCTGGGCGCGCAGATGTTTCTTGACCGTCATTGGGAAGTAGGAGCCGCCTTTGACGGTGGCGTCATTGGCGACGATGAGGACTTCGCGATTGGAGACACGCCCAATGCCAGTGACGATGCCTGATGATGGAGTTTCATCATCATAGAGTTCATATGCCGCGAGCGCAGAGAGTTCGAGGAACGGTGAACCAGGGTCGAGCAGGCGTTCGATCCGCTCACGGACGAAGAGTTTGCCCTGCTCTTCCTGTCGCTTGCGATATTTTTCACCGCCACCTTCACGGACTTTGGCAAGGCGTTGTTTCAGTTCGTTCGCAAGTCGTTTGTGGTGGGAGGCATTGGCTTTGAAATCTTCGCTATTGGGGTTGATGTTGGTGGGGAGGGGTTCCATGGGAAGAAATAGAGATTAGAGACTGGAGATTGCGAATGGGTTTGTATTATCGAGAGTCTAGCACATTCCCCCAGAAAACAAAACTTGAAAATGGGTTGGGTGGCGCACAGACCGTCCACGAATTGGACAACGAATGCACGAATGCCCATCCAATTCGTTTATTCGTGGCTCATTCGTGGATGGGTTCAGGTTTCGACACACTCTGTCCTTTCCCCTTTGGGCATCTTCCCCATCCCGCGATTCGCAGGATGGGGAAGAACAATACTTCATATATTCATAAAAACAGAACATTCCCCTTCCCCCAAATCCGTTCGTTGATTTGGGGGAAGGACGGGAAGGGGGTCAAAGTTTCTCCAACATCCTCTCCGCTTCCTTATGCGCCGCGCTCAAATGTCGTTGCGAGGGCGGCGTTTGTCCGCCCGAAGCAATTTCCTGATAACAATCATATTTTAGTTTCGAGGAGATTGCTTCGCCACTTCGTAGCTCGCAACGACATTTGTTACTCTAAATTTTCAAGAAATCGCTCCGCTTCCTCATACGCGACCTAGAATGTAAATAATAGGCTTGCGTTCAAAATTGGTATAATCCACCCATGCCTTTTGAATACGATCCGCACAAAAGCGAATCGAACCGCGCCAAACACGGCATTGACTTCGATGAGGCTCAGGCATTATGGGATGACGAGTCCTTTCTTGAAATCCCTGCGAAGAATTTGGATGAGCCACGATTTTTGGTCATTGGTAAAATCGAAGGAAAGCATTGGTCGGCGGTGATAACCTATCGCGGTGAAAATATTCGGATCATTTCCGTGCGGCGTTCAAGAGACGAGGAGATCGAACTCTATGAAAACGAAAGCCTCTAATTTCGATAAAAAATTCGATGACGGCGAAAGCGTGATCGAACATCTTGACCTTTCTCAGGCGCGCCGCCCTGCCGAAGAACAAAAACGGATCAATATGGAAATTCCTGTCTGGATGCTCGCCGCGCTCGACCGTGAAGCCAAGCGGTTGGGTGTGACGCGTCAGTCTGTCATCAAGATCTGGCTGGCGGAACGGTTACAAGAGGGGCAATAACCAGTATTGCACGAATTAGGAAACAGAAAATGGACTCAGCGACGGGCTGAGTCCATTTTTGTTCCCAAGTAGATGTCGTTGCGAGGAGCCCGCTAGGGCGACGAAGCAATCCCCTGATAACAATCATATTTTAGTTTCGAGGAGATTGCTTCGCCACTCCGTGGCTCGCAACGACATTTGCTACTTTAAATATTCAAGAAACCTCTCCGTCTCCTCGCCGCAGGGACCACCTTACTCTTTCAACTGTGCAAGAAATCGTTCCGCCTCCTCATACGCCACCTTGTAATAATACGGCGGACCGTCACACGTGGCGAGTTTCAGCGCGGTTTCGGCATATTCCTTTGCTTTCGCTTTATCCTTCTCCTGTTCCAGCCCATATTGCGCAAGGAACAGATTCACATCCGCGCCTTGCAGAACGTAGCCGCAGCGCTCAGTGATGAGCAAGGCTTCATCAGCGAGAGATTTGGCTTCATAGTAATTCTTTTGGTCATAGCGTAAGCGCGCAATATCAAGTAGGATGTCAGCTTCCGCATCAACCGCATTGATTTGCCGACAGAGATTGAGTGCTTTGGACAGGTTTTCTTCTGCCAGAGTCAATTCGTCATTCATGCCATACGCCGCACCGAGAAAATGATAAGCGTCAACATAATCTCTTGGATACGGATACTGTATTTTTGCTGTTTTATCTGCCAATTCAAGTGCATGTTGGGCGCATTGAATTGCCAATTTACAATTTACGGATGACGATTGGGGATTGAAACGCGCCATAAGTAGAAAATGCAAGGCGCGGCACGACCAAAGTAATGATAGTCCTTGAACTTCACTTCCTCTTTCAAATAATCTCTGGCTAGTTTGAAACTCACCTTCTACTTCTTCCCACAAACCACGGTAAGATAAAGTATGTCCTAGATTTCGCCTATCATCTGCTTCATCTATGGCCCTTTCCAATTCTTTATCAAGTTCAATGGCATGGCGCAAGTTGCGCTCCGCAACCCTCAACGCGCCGATAACCAGTTGCTGTGTCGCCACGTTCCCTAGCCCGATGGCAAAGTCTCTTTTCCATTCGTTGACCGAAAAAGAACCAGGATTACTAATCCCTTTTTCTTGTAAGGCATTGTGCATTTCATACAACGGAGCGGCGCGGCGCGGCTGTCCGCTCGCAGAATAGGCAAGAGCAAGGTCGCTAAGAGTATTTACCTTTGTGTCTTCTCCTATCAAACGCGGTAGTTTCTCTTCGCCGTCAAGAAATAAAGCGCGTAAGAGTTCAATTTGCAATTGATAAGCGCCAAATTGATAATAAGTTGGAGTATCAAGTCGGTCGTGAAATATTTTTCTTGCCTCATCCAAATTTCCCGCCCTGACCATGTGATGATACAGTTCGATGACGGGCGCGAGGTCTTCCAGCGTTTTCACGTTCTTGTTCGTCACGGGCATAACGTCAATAAAGTGCATGGCAAGTTCCACGTGCGCCTCTTTACGCCGCTTCTCATCGGTGAAATTGTCATAGGCATAATGCCGCACGATCGGGTGCATATCGTAGCGTTGGGTCTCGCCCGTGTATTGCAGCAGTCCGCGCTTGCGCAGGTCGAGGAGAGCTTTGTCCAAATCGGGGCTGGGGAATACTTTTTTGATGACGGAGTATTCCATCGAGCCACGAAAGCAGGAAATCTTGCTCAGCAAATCCCTGCGCTCGGGGGCTAAACTTTCATACGCGCGTTTCAACACGTGATCTCGTTTGGCTTTGATGTCGCCGAAGATGTCCAGATTTCTTGCCACCACAATATCGCCGCGATGTTCGTGATCTTCGTTGATCAAACCAACTAGCAGGCTCAAACTTAACGGGTGATAGCCATACGCAGAACACACGGCGACAATCTCCGCGCGCGTGGCTTTGATTCCCTCGTTGTGGAAGTACGTCACCGCGTCGTCGGGTGAGAAGCCTTGTAGATTTACTTCGCGACATCCTTTTTGTAATTTGCCATCTTTGCTTTCTAATGCTCGAGGGAGAAGGCGCGATGTCATTAGGACTTTCGAGATCATCTTTTTGTCGCTCAAGCCGCGCAGGAAAACTTCCGCTGATTGGGATGTACAATCTCGTTGTGATGGGTCGATCTCTGCATCTTCATTATCATCTTGAAGAGCGGCGTCCATTCTGGCGTATTGACGCAAAAGCCGCTCGAAACCATCCATCACAATCAAGATGTTTGTTTTTTGCATGGCATCCAGCAAATCGTTGACTTGCTGGCGGGCGGATCGTTCTTTCGTCTCCATGCCAAGATGAGTTAAGGCTTCGGCGAGGAAACTATCAAAGCCAGATTCCTTTTCGTAAAATGACCACCAAATCGCTGTTTGCCATGCTGCTTTATCAACATTGTTATTGAGCCAATGCCATGTCAATGCCGACTTGCCAAATCCACCAAAGGCATTGACGATTAGAAGGCTTTCTGTCTTGTTTGCTAGCCACTCATTCAGCATTTTGAGTTCATCCGCCCGTCCCGTGAACGCTGCCAAATCACCATAACGATGACCGAAGAACCAGCCTGTGCGCATCTCACGTTTTTCACCATCCGCGTAATAATAGACAACATTGTTGCTACCACTGATCACAACACTGTTTTCAACATTTCCTCCAACATTGATATTGCCAAATCTGGATTCAGCTTGCTCTTCAGTTGAATATGGTTTCAATTGCTCAACCAATTTTGCCAGTTGATTTATTTTCTCTTCAATTCTCAACACTGAGCGACCAATGACCATCAACGTCTGTTTTTCGATGGGCAGTAGCGCGCTTCGTAAACAAGATAAAAATGAATTGACTGCGTTGTCTACTTGTTCGTGGGAAAGTCTTTTCCAATTCAGGGCGATGGATTCTCGCAAGGCGTTTTCAAGTTTTGATTCGTTTGGGGAAGAGGGTAACTCGTCAATGGCTTCGATGACTTTGGGAAGATTCACAAGAGGTAGAGAAACCATCCATTGTTGAAGTTCATTGTCCGCCACTTTTTCACGAAAACAAGATTGAGCAGATTGCGCGGCTTTCTCAATTTCTTCCACTGTGGATTTGTCGCCAAGCCACGCGTCAAGTTTGTCCCCGCCAATGTCCGCAAGTTCTTCGCTGAGAACTCCCAGCGTCTCTTCACCCACCAGTTTCTTGACTTGGTGTTTGAGAAGCGCAGTTCCGATTTTGACGAACGCGTTATCCGCCATTTCTGCCTGCCCTTGTGATGAAAGAAAACCGTTCCCGCAATTATACGTTCAATGTCACGGTCTGAACGAATCCAATCCGCCGTTTTGGGCGAATCATATAGCGAAGAGGACTAAGATGAAAGCGAGGCACAAAAAAGGCGGCATAAAGGAGAAACCCGAAAGCACCGCGGCAAGAATGTATTTTCGTCTTGCGAACGCAATCCAGGCCGCGATGACCAGAACGATGGGAATGATCGGGTACGACCAGATCGCGATGACGAACGTCCATGCTTCGGGTGTGGAGCCCTGGTCGAACCCAAAGCCGTATGATATTAACGCCACCGACAGCCACAGGCTGAGTGTGAAAATTGTCAGAATTTGCGAAATGAGCATCCAGATCAAATATCCTGTCCATTTGTGTTGCGGAACGGCTTCGTTCATGATCTTTTTCTCCTCTCGTCTAAAAGTGTTTCGATTTTATCATCTAACGTTCGAGGTAAATACCAATGTCGCCATTCCCCGACGGCAATATCCACGGGTTGCGCCAGCGTGCCAGTTTCAGATTTGGAGAGACTGAACGGTCATTTCCCCGGTGTGATCTCGATCAATTCCACGATGCTTTTCATCGGCACGTTGAATTCCTGCGTGCCTGAGCGCAGGGAGGCAGACTCAAGTTCTGTGCGGATGAGTCCAATGTAAGGCTCATACCATTGCGTTGTGAAAAGTGTCAGGAATCCGCCTGCGCCGCCAGTGGGGAGGGTGACGGTCACGGTCAGGCTGAATGTATGCGAGACCTTGATGGCTTGTGAAAACTCCCCGGCAGGGACGGTCACCGGCTCGCGTGTGCCATCCATTTCGAAAGTCAAAAATATCGGGCTCGATTCCAATACGGTCAGGTCCGACCCTCCGATGGGATTCTTGATGTAGGCAACATCCTCGGTCAGGTATTCCGCTTCCCAATTCAGTATCCAGTCGTTATCTGCAAAGGTTTGGTGCGCAGGCGCGTAGTTTCCGTGATCGTGATAGGTGTTGAACAACTTGTTCAAGTAGTCCGTGAATAGCATGTCCATCATAAAGAGCGGAAAATTATCGATGGCTCCGTCGATGCAAACCACACGTTCCTGAACGGATTGTTCTCCATCCCCGAATTCAACAACCATCAGGAGGTTGCCCGAGTCCCGCCTCTCGACCACCTTCAGACTGTATTCCTTCACACTGCTTTCTGTTGTGACGCGATACTTCCATTCATTACCGATCACCAGCGGGACGAGCGGGTTATCACACGGTCCGTCCGGGACGGGCGTCGGTGTCAGGGTTGGAGATGGGTTTATGGCTGGTGTAATGGCAGGGATCGGTGTTGCCGTATTTGCTGAAGTTGGGTTTGCAGGTGAAGCTGTGGAAGCACAGGCTGTAAGGATTAAAACCAGAATGATGAAGACAAGCTTTTTCATTTCATCCTCCTCGGATGGAAAGATGCCGATGTAATACTGTAGCATGAGCTATGCCTCGCTGATAGTGATGAACATCCTAAATGTGATACCATTCCCCGCATGGATTTCTCTCCCATCACCGACGACCTCTTCATCGGCACCACGCCTTCAGTACGCGATTACAACCAGTTGCGCGACCTCGGCGTGCGGCTTATCATCAACATGCGATTCTCGTCCGCGCCCAAGCCCGATCCGCATCCCTTCGACGGCACTCAGGGCAAGCATCCGCCCATCAAGATGTTGTGGTTGCAGAGCATAGACAGTCCCTTCTTCCCGCTTTCGATTCCGAAACTGGTCTTCGGCGCGCAAGCCGCGCTCGCCACGATCCGCGACGGCGGCAAAGTCTACTCCCACTGCACCTACGGACGTCACCGCAGTGTGGCGATGGGCGCGTGCATCCTCATCGCGCAGGGGTATGATCCGCAAGCCGCGATGGAGTTGATCGCCGCGCGCCGGTCATTCGCCGACCCGTTCGCGTTCTACATCCGCCCGCGCATTTTGAAATTTGCAGAAGAATGGAACAGGGGCAATTTTTAACGCGAATGTCGCGAATTTGACGAATTGCGCGAAATTTTTTAATTCGCGTCATTCGTCGATTAGCGTAATTCGCGTTGAAGGGTTTGTGTTTGAATTTCAGCCCCTCGACTCGATACCCCTAGACGGAATATCCGCGCTTCGAGTCCCGCCGCCTCGAACGCACGCTTCATAGACTCGCCTATGCCTGCCTCGCCCGTGGAGAACGCGATCAAGCTGGGACCTGCTCCCGATAGCGCGACCGCGCTCGCCCCAGCCTCCTTCGCCGCGTTCATTGCCTGTGCCGCGCCGGGAATCAACTTCAACCGATACGGCTGATGCAATTTGTCGGTCATGGCTTTGCCGAGCAGATCCAAATCCCCATTTCTCAACGCTTCAACGACCAACGCGGTTCGAGAAATATTCTGTACCGCGTTCTTCATCGAAACTTTTTTCGGCAGCACCGCGCGTGCTTGTTTGGTGGGGAGGTAGAAATCGGGCAATACAATTGTTATCTGTAGGGGCGGAGCATGCTCCGCCCCTACTACGATTTTATATGCAATGACCTTTCCTTGCTCCATCGTTGACACCACCAACCCTCCCAGCATCGCAGGCGCGACGTTATCAGGATGTCCTTCCATTTCACAAGCGAGATTCAATATCTCTTCCCGCGAAAACGGATTTTCCAACAACGCGTTTCCCGCCAGCAACCCTGTCACTATTGCCGCGGAGGATGATCCCATCCCCGACGACAATGGGATTTGATTCACGCATTCCGCATGAAACGGCGGCAATGACTTCCCCGCGCGTTCCGCCAGTCTCTGCGCCGCGCGGACGAGGAGATTGTTTTTTCCTGATGATAATCTCCCCGCGCCTTCGCCCGTGACTTGCACCGAAATTTCATTTGCAGGTGTGACCGTTGTAACATTCCACAAATCCAACGCGAGACCGAGGGAATCGAACCCCGGTCCCAAGTTGGCAGATGTGGCGGGAACTTTGATGATGAATCTCATAAAGTTTTTTAACACGAAGGACACAAAGTACACAAAGGAGAATCAAGGAAAGGCTTTTTGCTCGTCATTCGTTCCACCTTAGTGACCTTCGTGTCCTTTGTGTTTAAATGGTTTTTCCTAAAATCACTTCTTCCAACGCCTCCAACCTCGGCGGCACGACGAGCGGCTTCTGCATATCCTTCGTGATGATCTCCGGGTCTTTCAATCCATGACCTGTACAAACCGCCACAACGCGCTTGCCTTCAACTTTCAACTTTCCACTTGCAATCTCATGCGCCAATCCCGCCAGTCCCGTTGCGGAGGCAGGTTCGACCCAAATCCCTTCGAGTGTTGCCAGCAGTTTTTGCATATCCAAAATTTGTTCATCGGTCACCGCGATGATTCGTCCGTTTGATTCTTCCGCGGCTTGCAGGGCTTGTTCGCCGCGCGCGGGTTTGCCGATTCGAATCGCGGTCGCAACCGTTTCGGGGTTTTCAATTGCATGACCCAACACCAACGGAGCCGCGCCCGCGGCTTGTACTCCCAAAATTCGCGGCAGGAGCGCGGACTTCAGTCCGCCATTTTGTGTAGACTTCAGTCCGCCATATTGTTTGAACCCCGCCCAGTACGAGGTGATGTTGCCCGCGTTGCCCACAGGCAAACACAACCAATCAGGCGCGGATTGCAAATCATCGAATATCTCAAACGCCGCGGTCTTCTGTCCCTCAATGCGATACGGATTGATCGAATTCACCAAACAGATCGGGTGCTTGTTCGTGATTTCAACGACCATCGTCAACGCGTCATCGAACGAACCGTCAATTTGAATCACTTGTGCACCGTAAGCAACTGCGCCTGCTAGTTTCCCCGCCGCGACCTTACCCTGCGGAATCAACACGATGGACTTCATCCGTGCGCGTGCCGCGTAAGCCGCGGCGGATGCGGCGGTGTTGCCCGTTGACGCGCAGATCACCGTCGTTGCGCCGCGCCCCAGCGCTTCGCTCACTGCCGCGGTCATGCCGCGATCTTTGAACGAGCCTGTTGGGTTGAGTCCTTCGTACTTGATGAAGAGGTCGAACCTGCCGCCGAGTTGGCGGGATAAATTATCCGCTTTGATCAAAGGCGTCCCACCCTCGAGCAGGCTGACCGTCCGCGCGGAAGCGTGAGGCGGGAGGTCGAGCAGATGTCCGTATTTGTGGATGAGTCCTTGATAAGTCATGTCGAAAGTTTAACATAACTTTGGATATACTTCTGCTGCGATGAAATGGATACTGCGTATTGCGTACTGTGTATTGTTGACGGCGTGCGGGATGACTGCCACGCCTCTCGCGACAGTTGCGCCTGCCTCGCCCACCTCAACCTTCCCCGCGCCGAGGGTGACTCAAATTACCAATCACAAATTACCAACATCAACGCCAAGTCTCCAGTCTCAAGTCCGCCGCACTGAGCCTGTCGAAGTGTCTAATTCTCCAATTCTCAAACCCTCATCACCAGCGCCTTCCGATTGGAAAAACCTGTCCGTCATTCCCACCAACATTGACCCCAGTTTGCAAAAAGTGTATGAGCGCGGTTTGGAACTCGGCAACGACCCGCACGCGTTTTCATTGTTCGGCGATTGTCAGGCGCGCCCCGCTGAATTTTTCGGCGTCTTTGAAACCGATGAGGCTTTGTTTGAAAGTCTATCTCCCGACTTGCAAGAGACCGTTGAGAATTTTCGCGGTTCGTTTAATCGCGAAAGCCCGACGGCGCAAGATGGCACCACCCCCGGCGCGCTCTTGTGGATCCAATGGCATCAGGGAAAATATGATTGCACGTTTGCCGAAACACCCGTCGAATGTGAACTGCGGATTCACCGCCCGTCGTTCGTCATCATTCAGATCGGCACACATTTTGAATCGCGTAACACGGAATACCTGCGAAGGATCATTGAACAACTATTTGATGAAGGCGTTGTGCCGATCCTCGCCACCAAAGCGGACAACCGCGAAAAAGATGAACGCGTCAACCACGACATGGCTTTGCTCGCTTCTGAATATGATCTGCCGTTGTGGAATTTTTGGGCGGCGGTGGAAGACCTCCCCAACCGCGGACTATACACCCGCGACGACCGCCCACTGCAAGGCGATATCTACCTCACCGACGAAGCCGCGCGCATCCATCGTATGACGGGGCTGGAAGCGTTGAATGTTGTTTGGCGGGTGGTGGCGGGGAAATGATTCTGTAGAAAAGTACACAAGTAAACAGGTAAACAAGTAAACAAGAACAAAAATACGCAGGTTGTTTTACGTGTCTACTTGACTACGTGTGTACATGTTTACTTATCTACGAGTTTACCCCTCTCCGTTCTTCATCCTTTCAACGGCGGCGCGTCTTTATCGTAGACGAACACCTGAATATCCATCCCTTCTTTGTTCAACAAGTCAATTGCGGGCTGAAAGGTCGCGTCCTTGATTCTTTGCATATCACCCGCGGGCGCGTACACGCTCAAGCGCGCCTCCTCGTCGGAGATCTTCGCTGTCTTCACGTCCGCGCTTGCGCACGCGGCTTTGATTGTGTCGGTCATCTGCTTGATGGCGTCATCGAGTGACATACGCAACTTCCCTATTGTTGAAATTATAACCAAAACATTTTCCGTCATTGCGAGGAGCCCGCAGGGCGACGAAGCAATCCCCATCACAATGAGGGAGATTGCTTCGACCACTATCGTGGTCTCGCAATGACGGGACGTTGTTGCTATTTCGCCATCTTCGCAATCGTCACTCCTGCGCCGCCCTCGTTATCCTTCGGCTCCTCGAACGACGCGACATACGCGCTTTGTTTCAACGCGTTGCGCACCGCGTCGCGCATCTTGCCCGTCCCTTTGCCGTGCACGATGCGCACGAACAGCAATCCCGCCGAATACGCGCGCTCGAGGTAGCGTTCCAGTTCGTTAAGTCCCTCGTCCACCAATTTGCCGCGCAAGTTTAACTCAAGCCCGGGTGACTTCGCGCTGGCAACTGGAGACTGGCGACTTGAGACTGGTAACTGTTCACTGGTCACTGCCTCGCTGGATTTCCTCACCAATTCAGACATCCTCGCCCTCACGCGCAGACTCCCGATCTGCACCTCCGCCTCGGACTCACCGAGGGCTGTCACCACGCCTTCGGCATTCAACGTGCTGACAGTGACTCGCTCGCCCAACTTCAACGCCTGATCACTGATTACTGATAACTTTTCACTCTTTCTCTCAACAGGGGACTCGATTTTCTGTTCAATCGTTTCGATCTTCTCTTCAATTGCTTTCAATGCTTCCAAGGGCTGCTTCGCTTTTTTCAACTGCGACTTGAGAGAATCAATGTTGCTCCTGAGAACAGCCACTTCCAGCTCTCCCTCCGCGCGGGCTTTGGCTAACACCTCGCGGCGTTCATCTTCGATCTTTTCGAGTCGCTTTTGCAGTTCGGTGGTCTGCGCTTCAAGCCTGTCGCGCGCTTTTTCCAGTTTTTGTCTTTCACGCGAGGTGCGGTTACGTTCCTTGCGGATGTCGTCTAACAGTTTGTCGGCGCGCAGGTTGTCGGGGTGAATCTCCTCTTTCGCCGAATCAATGATCGGCTGGGGTAGACCGAGTCGCTGGGCGATGAGCAGTGCGTTGGAGCGTCCGGGGAGACCGATGGTCAATTTGTACGTTGGGCGGAGGGTCTTGATATCGAATTCAAGTGAAGCGTTGACAACGCCTTCCGTGGAGTGTGCAAACGTTTTGAGTTCGGGGTAATGCGTCGCAACGAGGGTCGCGCATCCCGTTTCGAGCAAATGACTCATTATCGCGCGCGCCAACGCCGCGCCTTCTTGCGGATCGGTCCCTGCGCCGAGTTCATCGAGAATGACGAGCGAACGATGGTCGATGTGCTTGAGGATGCGGATGATGTTCGTGATGTGACCGCTGAAGGTGCTGAGCGATTGCTCGATGGATTGTTCATCGCCGATATCGGCGAAGACGCTGTGGAAGAACGGAATCTCCGAGCCGCTCTGCGCGGGGATGTGCAGTCCGCTTTGCGCCATGAGCGCGAGCAAGCCGACCGTCTTGAGTGAAACCGTTTTGCCGCCCGTGTTCGGTCCCGTGATGATGATGGCGCGCGTGCCCTCTTTTGGGTTAATGTCGATCGGCACGACGGTTTGAGGGTCGAGGAGGGGATGACGAGCGTGAATTAAGTTGATTGACGATTGACGATTGACGATTGACGATTGCTCACTGTCTACTGTTGACTGATCACTGTTTACTTCTTTCTTCCCTTCGACAAGCTCAGGGCGGCGCTTTCCTCTTTCATCCTTTTGAAGGACTGGCTCACTTGCTTTCAACTCCTCCGCATACTTCGCTTTTGCAAAGATGAGATCAAGCACCGCGAGATTTTCCACGCCGTATTTGAATTCTTGAGCGTGTTCGCCGACTTGAGCAGAAAGTTCCGCGAGAATCCTTCTTTCCTCGTCGCGCGCATGCAGTTCGAGTTCGCGCAGTTCGTTGTTGAGTTCCACTACGGGAAGAGGCTCAACGAACAAAGTCGCGCCGCTGGAAGATTGATCGTGGACAACGGCTTTGATGCTCCCTTTGAATTCCGCGCGCAGTGGGATGACATAACGTCCGTCGCGCTGGGTGATGATCGACTCCTGCAATTTGTTCGCCGATTCCGTAAGGTAGCGTTGCAAGCGCGACATCAACCGTCCATGCGCTACTTTGATCTCCCGCCGCAGGGAGGCTAATTTCGGGGAGGCCGAATCCAGGACTTCGCCGCGATCAGAAATGATGCGCGTGATGGCGTCTACGATTCCGTGCGGTTCGGGCAAACCAGCCGCAATCTGCGAAAGACGCGGGTATTCATCCGTTTTGCGTTCGAGAGATTTTTTCAAGTCGCGGCATGAGATCAGCGTGGATTTGATGTCCAGTAGTTGCTGAGACTCGAGTACGCCGCCGCGCGCGGCGAGGTCAACCGCCGCGCGGATGTCGTGCGCGCCGCCGATGCCGATATCCTGAATCGAGAACAATTTCCTTGCTTCGCTGGTTTCGGCGAGGCGGGCAATGGCGAGATCGAACGAATTGGTCGGCTCGAGCGCGAGCGCAAGTTCCATCGAAGTGGAAAAATCGCAGAAGGCTTTCAGCCGTTCGCGAACCTTGTCATACTCGAGGACGTGCAGGGTTTTGGAATCCATGGATGGAATTTAACCACACTTTGAGCGAATGGAAAATGGAAGATATTTGTTCATCTACAGGATTGGCAGTTTTTGGCAGGGATTAATCTGTTATTGGCAGTTCCCGATCGTTTTAATGCAAGCGTGTTGACAAAGAGTTGTCCTTTGCGGATTCAAGGAAGGTTCACCATGTTTACGTATTGCAAGATCTCACTTCTCAAACGCGCTGTGCACTATCCCGCTATCTTTGGCGTCGTTCTATTGGTTTACTATAGTTTGCAAGTCTTGCCGCGCACACAGCCCCTAACTTCGCTCCAGAAAATCGCCCACCGAGGCGGTCCCAAATATGCTCCTGAAAATACATTAGCGGCGTTTCGAATGAGCATCGACGAAGGTGTGGATTGGTTGGAGTTTGACGTGCAAATGACAAAAGACGGTTTCTTAGTCGTTATTCATGATGAAACTGTTAACCGTACGACCAATGGTAGTGGCAGAGTTCGTGACTTGACTCTGGACCAAATCCGCGCGCTAGACGCAGGGCAAGGGGAAACTATACCGACATTTGAAGAGGTGGTTGAGTTGGCAAAGAGCCATGGAGTGAAAATATTGGCAGAGATTAAATCTGCACATCTCTATCCTGGGATGGTAGAAAAAATGTTACAAATTTTGGAACAAGCCAACTATCTGGATCAGACGGTCTTCCAATCATTTGACTCGGAGTCATTGGAGACGCTCCGCCGCTTAAGCCCTCGGGCAAATCTCTGTCCGTTGTATGGGTTGGGGCAATTTAGCGTCCGCGCGCCTTCCGGTGACGCGGAATATGTGTGTCTGATGGCTGAGATGGTCATCGTAAACCCTTTGATGATTCATCAAGCGCACATGGAAGGGCGGAAGGTATTCATTTGGTTTGGGGTAATCGAAAGTCCGTTTTCATCGAGAATCATGTGTTTCTTTGGCGCCGACGGCTTGATAATAAACGACCCAATGATTATAGAGGAGCATTAAAGATTCTAGTTGTTTGAAAAGCGGATTTTGTAATATTCGAGGTCGTACAAAGTTTTTATTCCATAGCGATGAAATTTAATCACAACCCCCCAAATGACATAAAGGGAAAAGGAAATTATCCGCGCAGTACGCGCACGCGGACCGGTTCGCTGATTCCCTTTAATTCCAAACTCCGCGATTCGTACGCGCTTTCGTCTGCTCCCGCCTCTTTCAACGCTTTCTCGCTGACGATGATCTCACCAGCCGCGGCTTTGGAGGCAAGGCGCGCCGCGAGATTCACCTCGTCGCCGATGGCGGAGATATTGATCAAACCGTTGGCTTCACCCATCGCGCCAAAGAAGGCAACCCCTGCATGCACTCCAATCCCAATCGGAATGCTCCGTGCTTTCATGGCTCTCGCCATTTTTTGAGCAACATCCAAGGTGCGCTTCACATAGTTGGGTCCTGCAAAGCCTGCGCCCCAGAAGGCGGCGACCGCGTCGCCCGCCAGTTTTTCCACCAGTCCATCTTCATCGGTGATGATCTTGGTAGCTTCGACGTAAAACCGATTGATCAAGTGACTGAAATCCATGGGGCTCATTTGTTCGGAGAGCGCCGTGGAGCCGCGTACATCCGCGAACAACATGGACATTTCGACTTCCGCTCCGCCGGGGAACTTGCTGGCGAAATCTTCACAGACACTGCAAAAGCGCGGATTCAAGTTGGATTGCTTTTTTCCATACACCGCCCGAACGAGGACGCTTCCGAGTCCCTGAAAAGGCGCGTTACAGAATTTACAGCGCGGGTCGTGTGGGAGAAGGCGAAGCATCCGATGGACGCGCTTTTCGGCGCTGAACGCGCTGGTGGTGAACCATTCACGCCATAATTGTTCGGCTTCGGAGGAATTATTTACGCCCATCGAAGACATTCCTCATTCAAGCGAGGTGACGATGAAATCGTCAAAGGTGACGTCTGCCGTGCTGACGTTATCGCCGCTCCAAGTGAAGAGACCGATATAGCCGCCGGTGTAAGTGCTGTCTGAGACCGAATCGATCAATTGACCGTCCACGTAAAGCGACAGAACGCCGTTGCCGCAGTCCGCGCCGACGCGATAGGAATTAGCGTTCTGTGTGATCAGATTCGAATCGCCCCATTGATCGTCGTTGGTGAAGAAGGTGTCGCTTTCGCCTTCTTTTGCCATGGCGATCGCGTATTGTCCGCCCGGGGTTATGGCGAGATAGTAGTAAGAACCGCTGGCATCCTGTTGGTGGCACATGATGCCGAACGCCGTTGTAGGTTCGCCGTCGTTGTTGGTTGCAGTCACCTCGATATGAATATCCTCGTACACTTCATCGTTTGGCGTGCTCCACACGAACCAGTTTTCCTGCTGGAAGATCTGCATCCGCAAGGTTTCACCGTCATATTCGACGGAGTTATCCGAATCGGTGAGAGTACCCCAGAACACATCGTTTTGAGAGAAATCATCTTGTAAAAGGACTTCGCCGGTGGTGATCGGTAACGAGGTCTCCGTGGGAGGCGGAGGCTGAGTTGGCACGTTGGTGAAGGTTGGGAATGGGGTCAACGTGGCGGGAGCCAGAATGTCTGGAGCCTGCCAATTGAAGAAAACGATGCCGATGCCCGCGACCGAAAAAACAAGGCAGGCAATTACAAGACAGCCGATCACCCAACCTGTGCGATTCTGCGCGGGTTGGGGGGCGGCTATCGAGGGCGGAGCAACCGTCCCTGCGCGTGAAGCGGGGATGTGAGTCGGTTCGGGCGTGCGTTGGGCTGTTCCCGCTTCGTCGAGCGCGCGCTTCCACGCGGAGAGAAATTCCGCGGCGGTGGCGTAGCGGTCGCCCGGTTCCTTGGCAAGCGCTTTGAGGATCACGCGCTCGATCGGCGCGGAGATATCTTTCTTCATGACCGACGGTGGCGGCAACGGATCGCTGATGTGTTTGAGGATGACAGCGAGCGGCGTATCAGCGACGAACGGCACACTGCCGGTGACCATTTCGTAGAGGATGATGCCGAGCGAGTATATATCGGAACGACGGTCGACCGATTCTGCCTTTGCCTGCTCGGGGCTGATGTAGGCAGGCGTGCCCATGATCGCGTCGGTTTGGGTGAGGCGCGGGGACGCGCTCTCTAAAAGTTTGGCGATTCCGAAATCGGTGAGGAAGAGATTTCCCTGCGCATCCACGAGCGCGTTGGCGGGCTTGAGGTCGCGATGCACAATGCCATGCCCGTGTGCGTACTCCAGCGCCTCGGCGAGTTGGGTAAAGAGGCGGTCGATCTCACTCAACGAAAGCGGACCCGCCTCCATTTTCGTTTTGAGCGTCCCCGCTTCGAGGTAGCGCATCACGAAATAGGTGACGCCGTCGCTTTCGCCGAAATCGAACACGGGTAGGATGTGAGGATGCTCGAGCCGCGCGATGATGCGCGCCTCTTGTTGGAAGCGTGCCGCGAATTGTGCGCTCTCTGCCAGTTGACGCGGCAGGACTTTGATCGCCACGTTCCGATCCATGGACGGCTGGTACGCCTTGTAGACGGTTGCCATGCCCCCTTGCCCAACCTGACTGATGATCCGATACGTGCCGAGCATTTGCCCGGGTTGAAGGGTATCCATGTTGTTGATTTTCCAATTCTACACGGTTTGGGTTAATTTTCAGTTGCGATTTCCATAGCCATTCGTTCGTCCAGCCGTTCAACTGCTGGATGTAGAGTTGCCCCATTCGATGAGGATTTATGTTTAATTTCACCAGCGATTCCGAAGCGTTGAATCCTTGAAAACCATGTTATACTCTCGCCGCTGTAATAAATCTGGGAATTGTTTTGATATACTCCGAACGAACGCCCGATGAAGTTGACTCGGGCTTTTTTGTTGGGCGAGCCGATCTGAAAAGAAAAGCTATGTTTGCAAGAAGGAAGTGAAACGGAGTCGTCGGAACATTCCAAATCATATGTCGTTGCGAGGAGGGCGTAGCCCGACGAAGCAATCTCCGTCACGTTGAGGGAGATCGTTTCGCCACTCGCTGTCGCTCGGGCTCGCAATGACACGACGAGGAACTGATGACAACCGACTTTACTTCTCTGAACCTGCGTGACGAGATCATGCAGGCGATCACCGAACTCGGCTATTCCGAGCCGACGCCGATTCAAGCCGCGCTGATTCCGATCATGCTCACGGGGGCAGATGTGATCGGTCAGGCGCAGACGGGCACAGGCAAGACCGCCGCGTTCGCCCTCCCCATCCTTCATAATTTCCAACCTCAAAAACAACCTCAAGCATTGATCCTCGCGCCGACGCGTGAACTGGCATTACAAGTCGCCGATTCGATGACCGAATACGGCAAACACCTGCATGTGCGCGTGCTAGCCGTCTATGGCGGGCAACCGTATGGACCTCAGATCGGGAACCTCAAACGCGGCGTGGATGTTGTCGTCGGCACACCGGGGCGATTGAACGATCTGCTCGAACGAAAAGTGCTTCACTTGAACGGCATCAAAACCGTTGTGCTCGACGAAGCCGACGAAATGCTCAACATGGGCTTCATGGAAGATGTGGAAAAGATCCTTGCGGAAACTCCGACCGAGCGGCAAACCGCCCTCTTCAGCGCGACCCTGCCCCCGCGGATTCGCGCCCTAGCCAATCGCTTCATGCGGGACCCTCAGCCTGTCACCATTAAAAGAAGCACGCTCACCGTTTCGGCGATCGAACAGCGCTACTATCTCGTCCACGAATCGGACAAGACCAACGCGCTCACGCGTCTCTTCGAAATTGAACCCATCAAAAGCGCGCTGATCTTCGCCCGCACGCGCGCAGAGACGGCGACGCTGGCAAACGAACTCGTCGTGCGCGGCATCCCTGCGGAAGCGATTCACGGCGACCTCGACCAAAACGCGCGCGAACGCGTGCTTGGGCGTTTCCGCGCCAATCAATTGAAAGTGCTGGTCGCCACCGATGTCGCCGCGCGCGGGCTGGATATCGAAGACATCTCACACGTTTTCAATTACCATTTACCCGATGACGCCGAAGTGTACATCCACCGCATCGGGCGGACGGGACGGGCGGGGAAAACAGGCGTTGCCATCACACTGCTTGCGCCGCGCGAGAAACGCCGCTTGCGCGAAGTGGAAGCATTGACCAAACAGCCCGTCACAAAGATGGAACTTCCCACAGTTGGCGATATTCATCGTCACCGCGAGAATCAAGTTGTTGAAACGATGAAAATATGGCTCGGGCGCGGACGATATAAACGCGAACTCGAGATGGTGCAGGAACTGATCACTGCAGGACATGACCCGCTGAACATTGCCGCGGCGGCGATCAAGATCGCACGCGCGGATGAAAAGCAACGTCCAATTGCTGAGATTGGTGAAGTGAGAGATGAACGAAAGAGGAAAGACGAACCCTTCGGCACGGCTCAGGGCAGGCGAGGGAGGAGTGAAAAGTTTGGGCGGCGGGAAGAGTCGGGGAGGGGAAGCAGGCAGACCCAAGGGAGTGCTTCGCGAAGGCTACGCGGACCTGAGTCGCACGAAGAGGGGATGGTCCGTTTGAAGTTGAACAAGGGCAAGTCGAGCGGAGTCCGCCCGAATGATATCGTCGGCACGATCGCTTTCCATGCGAATATTCCGGGGTATACCATTGGCAAGATCCGCATCGAGGACAAATTCACATTGGTGGATATTCCCGAAGATCTGGTGGAGCAAGTGTTGAAACATAACGGGAATTATCGGTTGGGGAAGGAAAAAATTACCCTTACCAAGAATTAAAAACTAAATTACGACCCATGGCCTCTTTTAGTTTTGAAAGGTCACCGGAGGTAGTGTTTCGAAACCCGGTTTGGCAAAAAGATATCCTTGAAAGAGTGTTATGCCCAGGTCGCGTAATGCAAGCACCTCGTCCTGTGTTTCGATCCCTTCGGCAATGGTCTCGATCTCCAATTCGGAACAGACCTGCAGGATGCTCTTGATGATCGCACGCCGGATCTTGTCTTCGTGGATGTTGCGGGTGAGCGCCATATCTATTTTGATGTAATTTGGCTGGAACTCGGAGAGCAGGTTCAACCCGGAGTAACCGGCGCCGAAATCGTCGATGGCGGTTTGGAACCCCTGATGCCTGTATTCCTGCAGGATGCTATTCAGGTGAGAATGGTTTGTGATCTTCTCACCTTCGGTAACTTCGAAAATAATCTGTTCAGCGGGAAAATTGTATTCCCGCGAAGCCAGCAATGTGGTGCGGATGCACGTCTCAGGCTGGTAGACGGCATTAGGCATGAAGTTGATATTGAGTTTGGTCTTCATCCCGAGTTCGGACGCTTTCTTAATCGCCTTCACGCGGCAGGCTTGATCGAATCGGTAGCGGTTGTGATCGTGGATCTTTTCCATGACCGATGAGGCTGGCTCATTCGCAGGACCTCGTACCAGCGCCTCGTAGGAAAAAACGCTCCGCGTCGCGAGATCGACGATGGGCTGGTAAGCCATACTAAAGTCGAAACCGAGACCTGCGCCCGCGGTACATTCCGCGCAAGTGAGGGGTTCATAGTTACCCGTCAGTGCCATGCGCTGGATTATAACATTCGTGTCATCGTCGAGAATCGGGCGGCTAACGATGCCCGGTGCCTGCCAGAGAATTCACCCAAAATCATTGACATTCAGACCGGCTTCGGTTATCCTAGCGGTCGTAGGATACCAGTAGTTTGCTTTGGAAGTACCAGGTGGCTCACGGATCGTCCGTGAGCCGCTTTGTTTTTTCGCCGTTGCGGCGATTCCGATGCAATACCAGTGGTTACCTCCATATTTTTATTGCCACAGGAGGCAAACATGTCGGATCGTATCAACGGTACAGTCAAATGGTTCAACGGGACCAAGGGTTACGGCTTTCTCGAACGCGAAGGCGGACCCGATGTTTTCGTGCACTTCTCTGCCATTCAAGGCGAGGGGTTCAAGAACCTGCAAGAGGGCCAGAAGGTCGAGTTCACTGTTGAACAGGGACCGAAGGGTCTTCAAGCCAGCAACGTCGTTGTTGTTGGTTAATGGACTGAACTCACGACAAAAAACCCCGAAGTGAAAACTTCGGGGTTTTTGCTTTAATGTCTCAACTGCCTTGCCCTGCCGATGAACGCGGCTATGACCAACGCGATGGAAAATGGAATGAAAAACCCGATGTTGCCATCGCTGTTCGCCCCAAGATAATCTACCGCGTCAATTTTGTTCAACATGAGATACCACATCGTCACGTATAACACCTCGAAAAGTTTGTGACTGTTGCTCCACACGCCCAACGCCAATGCAAAAGAGGGGATGAACAACGCGCCAGAGAACCAAGCGAGCAATCCGACCATATCGCCTGCGCTCAACAACTTCAACGCGGCTCCGCTTCCCGTCAGTACCGCGACGATGAACCCTGCCAGCCATTGCGCGGGGAGTTGTCTTATTAACGGCGCGGAGGAGGAGAAGACCATTTGACCTGTGTTGTTGATCGTCTCGCGGTTGCCCATGCCCGACCAGATGAGAATGGGCCAAAGCCAAACCAACGGCAGAACAAACGCACGCACGTTCTCCGGTGGGTTGGTCAGCGATGCGATGAACAAGCCGATCGTCCCTGCATACCACCACCAACGCCGACCTTTGAGCAGGAGTTTGAGTTCAGAGATCAATACTCGCAGGAACGCGAATCCGTTTTGGGATGGCGCGAGAGGTGTTAGATGCACAGGCTGAGACAAGGCTTGGGGAGTTGGATCAGTTTTCAATATCCGAGTCGAAGCGGCGCTTTTTATCCGACTTGGTCTTCTGCGCGAAGGATCGAAACGGTCGAAGAAAATGGACGCGAATAATGTCAAAGCGACGGCGATGCCGAATAACACAGATCGTTTGAAAATGATTTCAACTGTCCACTCGATACCGTTCCATTGGAAGATATAACTTGCGGGGTCGAGGTCTATGCCAAGACTGTCGGCAATAGCCGGGTCGCCGAGAACGAATCCGCCATCGTAGTCTGGGAACGCCGCGCTTGCCGCCGCGCCCGCGCTTTGTTGGATCAACCTCATGCCGAGCGGTTCGAATGCGGCATTGGTTGCGCTTAATTGATCGGCGAGGGGGAAAATGAAAACGAACATGAAAAAATAGATCACATTGCCGAGCCCGCCGCTGAGAAAACCAACGCTTTCAAAAAGAACAGCGACTGCCGCGACCAGCGCCATCATGGGCAACGCGATGAAAAGGAAAGGGGCGAACAAGGCGGCGAGATCGAACTGCATGCTTTCGCCCGCAAGAAATTGAATGCCGATTCCCGCGATCGCGAGCACAACGTTCATTGCAAGCAAAACCGAAAAATTGCTCGCCCATTTGCCGAACATGTACAGCGGGCGCGTCAACGGTGTTGTTGCCATGATCTGCCCAACGCCTGTTTCACGGTCGCGCGCGACTGAACCTTTCACAAGATAAAAACCGAACCAGCCGAGAAAGAACGACGAGAGCAATGCCATCATGCTCCCGACCCACGCCGAGTTGAACTCGCCGCGATACACATCCAGCCGCATCGTGACGTTGCCCGCCGCGACCTGATAGCCAAGGAACACCGCCAGCCCCAGCATGATGAGAAAACTATATCGGCGCACACGCTCTAAAAAATCGGCGCGTACCAGATGATAGATGACGCGCGCTTGGTTCATGCGTGACCTCCGATGAAATACAGATACGCATCTTCGAGATTCGGACTCACGCTTCTTGCCCCCGCCTGAGGCTGGTTCGCGCTCACGACTCGCAGCTCCACCCCGTCGCTTCTCCTGATCGTCCCGCTGACGATGTGTTTCTGTTTAAGAGTCACAAGTTCATCGCTGGTGACTGTCCACTCCCAGACCTTGCCATCCAATTCTTTGAGCAAACTCTCAGGCGCGGACTCGCGCAAGAGTTGTCCCTTGTTCACGAGTGCGATGTGTGTGGCGGTCGCCTCCACATCCGAAACAATGTGTGTGGAGAGGATGACGATTCGTTCGCCAGATAAATCTGACAACAGATTCCTGAATCTGACTCTCTCTTCGGGGTCGAGACCCACAGTGGGTTCATCCACGATGAGCAGTTGGGGGTCGTTCAACAAAGCCTGCGCGATGCCCACGCGTTGCTTCATCCCGCCTGAGTAGCCGCCCAACGGACGTTTCGCCGCTTCAACAAGATTTACGACTTGCAGTAATTCATCGATCCGTTTTTTGGTTGCTTTGCCATCCAATCCCTTGATCGCCGCCATGTATTCGAGGAATTCAACGGCATTCAAGTTTGGATAAACGCCGAAGTCCTGTGGCAAATATCCGAGCACGGCGCGCAGGGTGTCTGGTGATCTGGCGACATCCATGTCATTCCACAGAATCGTCCCTTCGGTTGGCTTGGTGATGGTCGCCAGCATCCTCATAAACGTGGACTTGCCCGCACCGTTCGGTCCGAGTAGACCCAGAATTCCCGGTTTGATTTCGAGTGAAAAATCTTTCAGTCCCCAAAAGTCGCGGCGGTATTGTTTGCCGAGGTTGTTGATGGATAGTTTCATTTAAAATCCCTTTCCAGCGGAATGAATTGTATTGTATACGAAAAGGGTTTAATGTAGTTGCAACGAAGTGGGCAACACAGAGATTCAACCTGAGGCTTGCGGAATTAATAAATTAGCAGGGACCCGGGAGGGTCCCTGCTGATTGTGCTGTCTTGCAATTCCTGCTACTTCGCGTGTTCCGTAATATTCTTGATGGACGCGACATGCGCGCGCAGGGCGTTGCTCAATTCCTTGATGGACTTGTATGCAAGGTTCATATTCGTGACCTTGCCGTTTGCATTGAAGCCCGCGTGGCGTGCAACGATTCCCTGTGCGGTCTCAAGGGCGGTGTTGCAGGTAGCAAGATGCCGCGCAACTTCGGTCTTCTCCGCGGCTGTGGCTTTGGTGTCGTTCTTCAACCAGGCTTCAACCCATTTGTGGGCTTTTTGGTGACCCATCATCTGGCGGTCGAAGTTGGTGAGTAACTGGTCCCACTTCTTCTCAAGCTGTTTTTCAGTGCCGCCTGCGGCAAGGACTCCGGTGGTGGGGAACGCCGAAATCAACAGTGCGATCAAGATCGCAATCACGGTCAGTTTCCTTAACATGGCAACCTCCTTTAGTTGCTTGCTGTCGTTTCATCCAGCAAAGCCAGCATAGCACCAACGGGGGAGGCGGACATTAAACGGCTGTCTGTTTTTGATATGAGACATTCTCAATGATTTTCCTGATTTACATGATTAACATGAAATACCTGAATTTCATCTGCATGCTCCGCTGTAACCCCGCTATGGATCTTTCGATGATG
This sequence comes from uncultured Anaerolinea sp., assembly GCA_964591425.1. Taxonomy (GTDB): domain Bacteria; phylum Chloroflexota; class Anaerolineae; order Anaerolineales; family Villigracilaceae; genus Defluviilinea. The sequence continues at coordinate 44 of CAZQES010000057.1, read as the reverse complement.
AACCTTATAAGAATTGGGTGTATTCCTCCCCCAACAACTTTTCA
>CAZQES010000056.1:0-23644 GCA_964591425.1 uncultured Anaerolinea sp. | reverse complement strand
GATCGCGGCGTTACCGTTCTGATTGTCGCGGAAGACGAGGCGGATCCGCGGTCCCGTGGGAGGCAATGCGCCTTGCACGGTCAATACCAGGTTGGTCGGCGCGGCGGGGGACGGAGGAACAATGACCGTCGCGGTATTCGAGAACCCGGAGGGGCTGGCGGCATTGACTGCATACACGCGATAGGCATAGGTATGTCCCGGCAGGACAGTGATGTCCGGGGTGGTCACGCTTCCGCCTGCGCCGGGGGTTGCTCCGAACGTGGCAAACGTGGTGAACGCGCCGCCGTTGTCGCTCCGTTCAAGGACGAAGCTTGATTCGTTATCGGCATTATCCGTCCATTGGAGTTGAATTTGAGGACCGAACGCAAGCGTCGCCGTCAAGCCGCTCGGGGGCAGTGGAGGATTCGGCGGAATGACAGCCGCCACATCGAGGATGCTGGAAACCGATTGAACGGTGGTGGCTGGGAAGCCCAAGCCATAGCCGACGGTGTTCTTCGCAACGACTCGATATTGATAATCTGTGGCGAACTCGGCGGTTGTGTCCGTGAACGTCCGCAAGCCTCTCGTATTCACTTGATCGAGCGGTGAAGAGATTGTTGTGATGTCCGTCCAGACCCCGGAGTTCAAAACGCTTCTCTGGACGATGTAGGATGTCTCGGCGATCGAGTTGTCGTTCCAACTCAAGTCCACTCGCAGGCTTGGACCGCTTACGCTGGTTGCAGCAGTCAGACCGTCCGGTTTGACCGGTGGCATTGCGACCGATACAGGCCTCATCATGTCCATTTCTTCATGGCTGAGGATGTGGCAATGGTAGACATATTCCCAACCGAAGTTGACGAGTTGGTTCACGATCAGGGGGGTCGGGTTGCCTTGTGGATCGACGCTATTGAACATCGCCGTCGAACCGGCAGGCATCATCGGGTTTAACATGCGGATCGCATTGGGCAGTTCCCACGGGACTTCCGGAATGATGGGCCGCAGGGCGACGATCGTGTCCTCCAGCGGGGCGATCCGTACCGTGTCTTTCCAGCCCAGCTCGGTGGCATCGGGTGGGATGATGATGTTATCCCACGTTACGCGGTTCACGAGTTGAACATCGTACAAATGGAAGTGAATCGGATGCGTGTCGACTCCGTTGTGGGTGATGCGCCAGATCTGCGTACCGTCCGTCGCGCTTGAGATCGGCGTGATCTTGACGTCACTGACCGGCAAGCCATTCGCATCGTAGGTCACGTTGGCTTTGGGCAGGTTGGTGGCATCGATGATCTCGGTAGCGGGATTCACGAACGGGTAAAGCGTGACGTTCTGTTGTCCGGGCGTCGGCGGCTGTGCCTCCACTCCCAGGTTCGCCTGCATTCTGCCGTATTCATCGAAGGTGGTTGCATTCATCTCATCGTGAATCGCTTTGGGCTGGAGCGGCAATGTCATCTTAACGGTCGGCGCGCTGAGGGTGTTGAAACCAAACGTCATCGTGTCGCTCACGCGTACGAATCCGTCACAACGTTGAAGCGTACTGCCCGGCGCGTTGCAGTTACTGCCAGCGGCGAAGGCTGTGCCGTACGCGGAATTGTATGCCGCCTGACCGACGATGATCGGGTGCTGACCGGATTCGAACACGCCGGTGCGGCTGGCATTGTGCTTGAAGGCATTCTGCAATTTCGTAAGATTGAAAGCGGGAGCCGGAGCGCCGGCGATCGTCACTTGCATGACGGTGCGCGTGTTCGGTCCGTAGCCGGGCAGGATCGTCGGTGCGCCAACCGGGCTTAAGTCCGGTGCGCCAGTGTAGTAGTCATAACTTGGGACGCGCGCAGGGAAAGCCGCCGGGGCATCGTTGTAAAGGATCAGCGTTTTGCCGGCAAACTTCGAGAAGTCTACGATCACGTCGGCGCGTTCCGCGGGTGCAAGCAACAGCGAGTGCTTGTCCACGTTACCGACATCGAATCGGGTGGGATCCGTGATCCAGGTTGTGACCTGCTGTCCATCAACAACCACAGGTGCCGGCAGGAATCCGCCTTCGGTGCCGATCTGAATCCAGTCGGGACCCGGCAAACTGACAGCCGTATCCGGAGTTGGGAACACGTTCGGATCCGTTTGTGCCGCAGCCAATTCATCGGGCTTTAGCGCCACCTCGGTGGGGAAGTTCGGGTCGGCAACATACCATTGGAAGTTGAAGAAGCGGTCGTTCGCGGCGTTCAGGACGCGCAAGCGATAAGCTTTCGGCTCGAGCGTGATCTTCGGATACGCCACACCGTTCACGATGGGCGTGTCGTTGAATTGCTCCATGCCGACCGAGATGTTCGGCGTGCCCGGAATCTGTTGGGGTTCGCAGAATGGGTCAGTGTCATACTGCCAGGTGGCAGGGTCGTCTAAATTGCACGCCGGGTCGTAGTACGGATTATCGATCGGTCCGTACACAGTGTCTGCTGCGGGGGGCCAGAACCATGGACCGTACATCCAGCGGCCATACGCGCTCATGCCGCCGGGGTCTCCGGGATTCTGTGCTGGCATATACACATGGTGATACCAGAAACTGCCTTTGGTTCCCCAGCGACCGGTATCCCAAGTTGGGTCTTGCAAGGCAAGTTGGGCGGCATCGGGAACGAAGGTTTTATCCTGCACGATGAGAGGAATTCCAGAGCCGAGGTCTGGGAACAAGCCGGTCGTACCGAACAGTTTCTGATCGGTCGCATCCGTAATGAGGTAACCGGCTGCTTCTCCGGCATACACGTTCAGTCTTGTAATACCCCACGAGTGGTCGTGATAGAACAACAGGCGTGCGCTTTGCTGGTTGGTGTAGTAGAACGTCTGACAGCCATCGCGGTCTCCGTCACATGCTGCCGCGCCCATGTCTGGCACGTTCGCCACACTGACGCCTTGGGGCCATTCGGTGGTTTCACCGGCAGGCGTGATCCACTGATGAGCCGTGCCGTCGGAGATCCACGGAGTGATCCCGCCGTGCAGGTGCAGTGTTGCGCGATTGTCTGCGAAGCAACCTTCGGGCTTCGGAAATTCACTGCACATTGGGTTGCGAACTTCGTCCATGACAGAACCTGCATTCATTGGCGCAGGCATGTCCATTGGACCCATGCCTGAACCCATCAGCGAGGAGTCGGTGGGCAGGAAGAGGTCGCCGTTGGAGCCGGTGGGCAGCAGGTTGCGGAAGACGATCCGTACCGGCTTATTCTTGGAAGCCGCGATGACCGGTCCCAAATATTGAGGAGGGGTCACGCCAAAGTAACCGGTATCAACCTGTGTGCCATCGAGAAGTTCGTTCTGTAACGGGTAGTGTTGACTGATGTCCGCATTATCCGCGGTTTCCAATTGTACGTACCCGCGGACGAGCGTGGGAGGCAGGTCGGATGAGAACGATGTCCGATATTGGATCAGCCCGATAACATACTCGTCGGCTTCAATTCCATCGTAGTTCTTTGCTTCCGGAACCGCGAGAGGGATGTATTTTCCGCTCGTTGGGCAGTCTGGCGGGGTACAAAGCCCGGGCAGGTCATCGATGAACTTGCGCATCCCAACCGTCAGGTAGCCGGAACCGGGATTGGTGACAGTGATGTCGGTCACTGTGCCGAATTCCACGATGGCTGTGGCAGCCGCGCCGTCGCCGATGCCGTTTTGATCACTGAAGGTTACTGTTGGGGCAGAAACGTAGCCGGAACCGTACGTATCCACGGTGACCGAAGTGACCGTAAGAGTCGCGGATACGGAGGCGGGTGTTTCGCCGGCAATCGGGTCGAACAACGTGCCGTTGTGGATGACAACGCCCGGAGCATTTAGATACCCGGAACCGGGATCGTCCACGATGACCGCAGTGATGGAACCATTGGCGTCAATTTCAGCATGAGCCTTGGCGATCACGCCATCCGGTGCATCCGGCAGGTCAAAGTCTACGGTCGGCATCGTGTAGTTGCTTCCCCCGTCGATGATCGTGACTGCGTCGACGCCGCCATACGCGGTTCCCGTGGCATTTATGACCGGGGGAATCGCGCTCTGGTCAAGGACCTGTGCTGAAATGGAGTAAATTCGATCCTGGGAATAGACCGGGTAGTTGGGGTCGCCCGCTGCCACTGTGATGTTCGAGTTCAGTGTCGGCGCGGCAGGCGCGGGATAACTCAGCAGGTCTACGCCTCCGCCAACATCGACTGGGATGCCTTGTCCATAGAACGCGATCACATCGCCGGTGGTCACGGCGACGCCGGGGTTGACCGGGATCGAAACAATATCGCCGATCGGGTCAACTGCCGCTGGGACGGTTTGCTCGCCGCTATCCCAAACGACGTTGTACTCGTTAAATGTCCCTGTGGGATGCAGAATGTACGCGTGGAACAGGTTCCCCTCAGAAGGATTCGGGCTTGCGCCCGGAGTCGCTTGGTTAAAGTATTGTATTTCCTGCACGATACCATTGGCGGGCATCGCGGCGGGGATGATCACGAAGACCGGTGCAAGCGTACCCGGCGGAGTCGCGTAGTCCGTTGCGTGTGATCGCGCGGTCAACGGATTACCCACCGAAACGACCGTCCCGGTTCCACCGCCGCCTGAAAAGGATACCAGTGGGGAGGTGTATCCACCACCCCCCGCATCGATATTGACGGTGGTGAGTGTGCCAGAGGTGTTGATCGTGGCTGTCGCGGTGGCGTTACCGTCGCCGCCGTTGATGATCACATCGGCGGAGGTGTAACCGCTACCCGGCGACGTGATTCGAATCGAAGCGATGCCTTGCGTCAGCGGGTCAACCTCGGCAACCGCCGTTGCACCGGTGCCGTTGCCCTGAATCTCGACCGTGGCGTTGGGCAGTGTGAACGGGCTGTTTGCCCAGTTTGGATACGGACCGAAATAATGCGGAACCTTGCTCTCGTCCGTCGGGTCCATCGGCATGGCGGTGACGCTCTTTGAACTCCCGAGGAAGAGGGAGCTTATCACCATCAACGAGAGTGTAATATTCAGTAACTTGCGAGTAAACATGTTATTCTCCTTCGTAAAAAGAATCGAATTGCCGGGCGCGTCCCCGGTGATGAACGACGGAATGAGCAAATCTTAGAGTTCACCTCCTCCTTGAGCGGACGTGTGATGTTCATCGATGATCGATAAAAGGTCTGTGGCTTTTTTGATCAAGATCTGTTGCTTGTTGTAAACTTCCACCATATTATTTTCCGAGTTGACGATGATGACTTTCAGATCGGGTAACTCCTGAACCAGATGCACGAGCGGAGGAAAATCTTCGGCGTAATCGCTCTGGTGGACGATCACAATGGACGGGTTGGTTTTTTCCACTTCCCGGAGCAAGAGGTTGTAATCCTGACAATCACAAACCTTGATCACTCGCCAGTTCTTTGCCATGCCCAAAAAGGACTCGATGGCATTCCCCAGTAAATCTTCGCGCCCCCACAGGATGGCTGTCTTTGGTGCCGCGATTTTCCGTGCCTCGTCAAGTTGAATGTTGAGTTTCGTTAGATCCATGCTGGATACATCCCTACGGCTGGGCATTGAAATCATGGTACCGAATCCAAGAACCGCCCGCATCTATCGAAATCCTCGCGGAGGGATTAAAAAAAGCCATCCAAAGGATGGCTTTTTCGCACCGTCAATTAATCCCCGGATTAATCCCTACTTGATCAGACCATGCTCCCGGGCGTAGCTTGCCACTTCTTTTCGATCGCTCAAGCCGAGTTTGCCGAGTATCGAATGGACGTGATATTTGACGGTATTTTCCGAGATGACGAGTTGATTGGCAATTTCCTGGTTCGACAAGCCGGCCGCCAGCGCGCGCATCACATCCATTTCCCGGTGAGTCAGCGTGGTTTCCGGGGTGTGCACCGGCTTTGTCGTGCGCGACAATTCCTCCATCACCCGCATGGTCATGGAACGGGATAGGGCGCTTTCCCCATTTAGAACGGCGCGTAAAGCAACGACAAGTTTCCGCGGTTGCATATTCTTGAGGAGATATCCTTTCGCGCCGCTGCGGATCGCCACGAACAGATCGTCCTCCTCTTCAGACATCGTCAGGAATACGATCTTGCATTCAGGATGGTCGCCGAGGATCAGCCGGGTCGCATCGGCTCCGTTACCGTCGGGCAGGCTAAAGTCCATGAGGGCAACATCCGGTTTCGTTGTGCGCGCCAACTCCACCGCTTCCCGGACGGATCCCGCCATGCCGACGATCTTGATATCCGGTTCCGGGCGGATGATGGCTGCCAACCCTTCCCGGAATAACACGTGGTCATCCACAATCATCAAATTCATTGCATCATGTCCTGCCTAGGGCTGTTCATACGGGATGTGAACCGTGATCGTTGTGCCAGCCCCAACCGTAGAATGGATTGCGATCGTGCCCGTCAAAAGTGCCACCCTCTCCTTCATGAATTTCAAGCCGTAGTGACCTCCAAATTGGATTTGCTCCATTTCGAAACCACAGCCATTGTCCGAAACCTTGAGGCAAACCGACTCTGACTCCCACGACATTTCCATGGTGACCCGGTTCGCGTTGGCGTGTTTTTCGATATTGTTCAAGATCTCTCGAAAGATGTAGAACAACTGGCGCATGCGCGGCGCGGATAGCGGTCTTGGATCGCCCCGGCTCGTGCATTCGACCTTGAAGCGGGCTCGCTCTTCGATCTGCTCTGCATAGCGGGTGAACAAGCGATACAGATCGGAAGAGTGCGGCGATTGGAGGATGGCAAGAGTGCCGCGCAGTAGATCGTACGTCTCATTTGCCGCCCCCGCCATATTCCGCATTTCCGTTTTCAGGTCAGCCAGCTTTGCCGATTTTTTCCCACTTAGGTGATCGAGTTTCATCCGCAGATAACTGATGTTCTGCCCGATCGTATCGTGGAGGTCGCGGGCAATGTCCAGTTGCATGGTTTGAATGGTCTGCAACAGCGCTTGCTCTTTTTGTTCTCGTTTGCGAACCTCCAATTCGGCTTGGTAGATCCGCTGTATGTGCCGAATGATCGGACGGAAGGATAGGAAATAAATGATTGGGAAAATGATCACGGTCATGATGGAGGCGTCGATGAGAACCTGCTGGTAATACGGCAGGTCCCTGAGGAAGTAGACCACGATCATCGCAATGATTTCGGCGAAGGCGATGCCTCCCAACGTGATGATCAAGTTGTAGCCGGGGGAATAACGCCCCATAAGCCGAGATATATTGCCCTCCAAAACGCCGGCTTCTGCCGGGGTAGAGTCCGCCGGCGTTGGCGAATCAGCCGTCCCAAGGTCGGGATGATTCGGCGCGTCCGACAACCCCTCCTGATGCTCGTGTCGGCTCGGAGTCCCCATACTTTGATTGTCGATCATATGCTCCTAGGTGATGCGAATAGGACGCGATATTTCAAGGGTAGCCAGCGGAGGTGTTGTATGACCCGATATTCGGCTAAATGGAGGTATCTATGTCAGATTATGACGGTGACCCGCACTCTTGAAACGTACCGAAAATCACGGTTTCCGATGCAAAACGTCCTCTGCCGCTTGAAGGCGGCAGAGGACGTTGGATGAGGATCGTCCGCTACACGTTCGATCCGAGGGCTGTCCGGTTGACTAACCCTTATGGAAGTCGATTACTTCACTCTCATGCGATTGTTCTTCGGGTTATGCTCCACCTCGGCAAGCCCAAGCGCTTCCATGAGCGGCGGCATGTACATCGCAAAACGCCCGCGGAAACCCTTTTTGAGTCCGTACCAGCCGCCGATGGGATTCTTCGGCGAGCGCGCCCAATGCTCGACAGTACCGGGCACCGTTTCCTGTTTTTCGTCCTTGCTCCCAAGTTCCATCCAGTCGCCGTGTTTTTTCAGCATTTCGTGCAGGTCTTTGATGGCGCGGTAATCGTAATGCAAGACGGTTGTGCCGACGGTGCAGACGAGAATCTCCTTGCCGTCTTTTGTGTCCACGTGCATGGTGTAGTCTGAAGTGAGCGGCGGTGTCTTCAACTTCCACGGTTTGTCTTTCGTTCGCTTTTCCATTTCGTTTCTCCTTATTTGTCACGTGTCACCCTGAGGGAGTGGCGCCCCGCGCCACGACCGAAGGGTCTCACTCGTCGGATTGGAGATGCTTCGCTACGCTCAGCATGACATGTCAAGGTGGTACGTGGGGCGGGATGGTATCCCGCTAAAATTGGCATGCGGGATGACATCCCGCGCTACGAAAGCCATTACTTTTTCGATCGTTGGATGGTCTCGGCTTCCTTCTTCAGATCCGCTGTGAATTTGTCGAAGGATTCATCGAACGGGGGAATCATCCCGGCGAACAGCGGAAACAGCGGACCGCCGATTCTTTCCGACATGGAAAACTGTGTGCCACTCCCCGATTTTTCGAGGCTGTAGACGCGGCTTCCCATCGCGTCGCCCCACACGAGACGTTTCTCCGGCACGAACTCTTTGACCTTCAACTTGAACGTCCGCTTTGCATCCAGTATGGACTTGAGCTCGATGGTCGCGCCGGCTTTGATCTCGCCTTGAATCGAAGTGACGGTCGAATTCCAGCGCGGGTAGTCCGCGGCGTGGGTGAGGAGCGCCCAAACGATGGCGGGGTCAGCCGCAATGGACGCGTGAACCGACGTCTCACGGCTGAAGGTCTTTTTGGTGGTTGTCGCTTTTTGATTCATTTTTTTCTCCTTTCTAGTTTAGACGAATGGAGAACAAAAAACGATAGGGAATCAATCGGATTCGTGGAGGTATTTTTCCATCACCTGACGGTTGTGCTCGAGGTGGTGCAGTTCCAGCTCCGCCGCCCCCGATTCGAACGGATCCAGTTCCTGCAGGATGTTCATCCGCAGGTCGAACAGTTCATCCCTGTTTCGTTTCTCCGCTTCGCGCGCCATCTCAATTTTGACCAGTTCCTCCTGTGCCTGTTGCTTCGGGTTGAAGATGCCGTTCAGCTCGGTGCACTGGTGACAGATGCCCTGCTTGTTGATGAGCGAACAGCGCTGGTCGAAGATGTCCATCATTTTTGTGCGGCTGACGTGCAGGTGATATTTCACCATCGCTTCACTGAGTTGCAGGATCTGCGCGATCTCTTTGACCCTGAAGTTGTACACTTCCTTCAACAAAATAACGAGGTGCTCCTCGAGCGGTAGCGACTTGGATATGCACGTAAAACAAAAGGCGATATGTTCCCGTATCTCGAAATTCCCCTGCGGCGATGTTTGCCGAATGTGTATGGCTTCCTGCAGGAATTGCTTGTTTCCCAGTGTCTCTTCCCGGCAAATATCGGTAACGGTTTCGGGCCAGCGTTTTTGTGACCTCAATAAATCTTTGGCGAGGTTGGAGGCGATGCTGAATATCCACGTCTTCAACGAAGATTCGCCCTTGAAGGAGCGAATCTTCGTTTGCGCTTTGAGATAGGTTTCCTGAACGATATCCTCCGCATCCTGCACGCTGGCGGTGAGGCGCAGGAGGAAGGATTTGAGTTCGCTCTGAAAGGTGGGGAATTGGGTGAAGAGATCGTCGGTGGACATGGTTTTACAAGTTTAGCACGTTGTTTCGATTATTCGTGCAACTTCGATCAATTCATCCAAGACGGCGCGTATTTCATCCGGTGTGACCTGCGATGTGTTGGGAATGTTATGTTGCAATCGAACTTTGTCATCCGCGTCAGCCTTCGTGTGAATCGGCAAGCCCTCCAGAAACAGGTCTTCGTGCCGACGGACGAACGCCAGCATTACCTCGCGCGCAGGGATGGACAGCCACTCGTAGTTGAGTTTCGCGCTGAACGCCGAATCAAAACTGGTGGTGGAACTGACGCGCCCGCGGTTGCAATACGCGTAGCCTTGACGCGGCTCCTTCATTTGAACTTCCACGCTCACCGCGATGGCTTTGCTCACGCTGACATGTCTCGAAGAGATTGTCCCTGTGGTGCCGAGGTCGATATAAAACTCGTGATCCTCATGTGTCCCTCCAAAACGGAGCGGACGTTTTGTATCAATTCGCGTCAACCCCATTTGCTCCGCCAATTGCGGAAGTACCGCCTCCGCCTTGGGTCCTTCCTTTCGGCGCGAAATGCTGACGGCAACGATCACAGCAATGACCATCACGCCTAGAAAGGAACAGCCGAAGAGGAGGATGGGGGTTAATCCGTCCATGTTTTTTATCTGCAAGAAATTATACGCTACACCTGCCCATGTCACACAAAAAACTCCTGCCGACTTTTGCCGACAGGAGGCTTAATATCTTATTGAAACTCATTGAAAAAATTTCTAAATTCTGTTATAGCGGTTGTCTTAGCTTCTATTGACAATATTTGCCCTTGCTCAAAATTGAAGTGTGCTACGCTCAAACCTGGTTGAATAGCAGAAAGCACGGATTCGTATAGTTGTTTCCCCTTTGAAGACCTCATCGATAATGCGCGCGCGGAACAATGGGCGATAATATCTGCTAAATCAAGGAGTGTAGGCTTCTCTCCATCAATTGGACTAGGTTCAAAACGAATATTATTATGGTGAATTGGAAAAAAACCCTGAGCAAGTCGAATTTGTTTGTTTTGGCTCAGTAACTTGACCCGTGAGCGGTTTGGGTCCATCCACCCACGAGTTTTCTGATGTGGTATGAAATCGAAGATAGGCCCTATTGCTGCCCAATATGCAAATAGTAGATGATGTAAATTTGTTACTTTCATACTCGTAATCTTGCCGTCCCCTTCAAAGAGCATTTGTTCTGGTACTGACCGAGAATCAAGAAAACCAATCCATGCCCTTGTTCCTGCGTTGTATGCCGACTGGGCAATATTTGTCAACATATCAAACACATCACTTTGTGATAAATGTTTCCAAGGGGAATATTTTCGACGATCTCCGTGCAACACTTCTTTGCAATGAATTCTCGCCTCCCCGCCACCAAATTTGCTTTTTACCTGCTTCACTTCTCGGTTGATCTCATTAACTTTCTTGTATGGTGCAATTGCGATACCGAAAGCCACAATTTCATCATTAATGCTCTCGTCCCCGAATATTTCAAACAGAATGTTTGAATTGGGAGTCAATTTTGAAACCATATTACAAATGTCTCAGCGAAAAAGCACACGAGATTTTGTACTCGGCATTATCTGCTAATTGGCAGTTCCTATTTCCCCATACAACTTGCGATGCACCACACTCAACGCGCGGACCTGCTCCGCGGCGTGATACGACGACCGCACCAGCGGGTTCGACTCCACCCATTTGAAGCCAATCTCTTTGCCGTAGTCGCGCAGTTCGGCGAATTCTTCCATTGTGTAGTAGCGTGAAATCGGCATGTGCTTCTTGCTCGGTTGCAGATATTGACCGATGGTCAAAATGTCCACGCCCCACGAGCGCTGGTCGCGCATCACGGCTTTCACTTCGTCCATTGTTTCGCCAAGCCCGAGCATGATGCCTGATTTGGTCAGCACCTCGGGGTCGAGTTTCTTCGCGTTCGAGAGAGTCGCCGCCGCCCACTCGTAATTATCCTGCGGTTGCACTTGCTTGAACAGTCGCGGCACGGTCTCCACGTTGTGATTCAAAATTTCAGGGCGCGCGTCCATGACGATCTTCAACGCTTCCAGCGAGCCTTTGAAATCGGGAATCAACACTTCGATGGAACAACCGGGCAATATTTCGCGAATTCTCCGAATCACCATTGCGAAGATGGGCGATCCTCCATCCCGTCTTTCATCTCGATTCACGGATGTGATGACCGCGTGCTTTAAGTCCATGGACTTGACGGCCTGCGCGACGCGTTCCGCTTCGCCCCAGTCCATCAATGTGGGTTTGCCGTGTTTGATGTCGCAGAATCCGCATGTGCGCGTGCACACGTCGCCGAGCATCAAAAATGTCGCGGTGCCGCTTCCCCAACATTCGCCGAGGTTTGGGCACATCGCTTCTTCGCATACCGTGTGCAGTGATTTCGAACGCATCAACTGCAAAACGCGTTCGTAGCTTTCGCCCGCGGGCGCGCGCACTTTGATCCATTCGGGGCGGCGCAGAGGGCGCACGTCGTTGGGGGGGATGATTCGGTCTCTCGTAGGTGTGACAGACATAAGGTCCTGTTGAACCGTCATTGCGAGGAGGACGAAGTCCGACGAAGCAATCTCCAAGTCGAGTAGGGGATTGCTTCGCTACGCTCGCAATGACGAAATTATTTCTTTCTCACTTTCAATCGAATTCCGCTGACTTCGACGACCTCCACTTTGTCGCCCTTACTGATCTTTTGCAACGAGTCCGCGGACTCCGCGCTCCAGAGTTCCGATTCCAACTGGACTTGACCGCTCGCTTCATCCCAACTTTTGACTGTTCCCGTTTTCCCGGCGAACGACTCAGCCCCCGCGTGGATCGGCACACGCAACGCGCGTAACGCGTACACGAGAATGCCTAGAAAAAGCAAACCAAGCGAAATACCGGTGGCGACCACCAGCGGCACAGACACGCGTTGGAACTGCGGCGTGCCCGGCGAATTGAACAACACCAATGCGCCGACGATGAACGACGCGACTCCCGCGGTGGTGAGCGCGCCGTGAGTCGGCGCTTTGATATCGAGGATGAACAAGACGAACGCGGTGAGCAGGAAAATTATGCCAAACCAGTTGACGGGAAGCACACCCAAACCATACGTTGCCAGTGTGAGGCATACCACGCCGATGAATCCCGCCACCCATCCGCCCGGGCTGGAGATCTCGATCAGCACAGCCTGCACGCCGATCGCGATGAGTAGGAACGCGATGTTCGGGTCGGTGAGCAACATCAGGAACTGTTCGATGAAACTCATTTCAAGAGGCTGTGTTTCAGCGTTTTCGGTGTTCAACGTGCGCGCGCCGCCGCTCATTTGCACGGTGAAACCATCGAGCGATTCAAGCAGGTCGTCGAGGTTATCCACAATGAAGTCGATCAATTTGACTTCGAGAGCTTCGTCCGCGGTCGCGGCTTTGGCTTCGTCGATCATCGCTTCGGCGAGGGCGAGCGCTTCTTCGCCGCGCGGCTCCACGAACGGACGGATCACGGCTTTGATCGCATTCGTCGCTTTGGCGCGCGCATCAGAATTCAGATCCTCACCGGAACTGTTGATGGGACTCGCCGCGCCGATGACCGTCTCCGGCGCCATGGCTGAGGCGTGACCCGCCATGGTGATCATCGCACCCGCGCTCCCGGCGAGGGCGTTGCGCGGCGCGACGTATACCACCACCGGCACTTCGCTCGCGCGGATTTCCGTGATGATCTCGAGCATCGTATCCACGCTCCCGCCCGGTGTGTTGAGCTGGATGATGAGAACTTCGGCGTTCTCGCGTTTCGCAGTTTCGATCCCGCGTTTGATGTATTCCAGCATCGGCGGCATGATGGGACCGTCCGCGGTCATCACCAACACGAGAGGCTGGTCGCTTTGGGCGCGCGCGGGTTGAAACATGCTTCCCAACGCGCTGAGAAGAATTAAAAGGAATCCGATCCGTTTCATGGCGTGGATTATAACCCCCAATCCGATTGCCTTACACTTTCAAAAGTGGGACGCTGATTCACGCTGAAAAACGCAGATTTTTCTTATTGAATCAGCGAAATCAGCGTTCATCTGCGTCCAAAAAAAATGAACTTTCGCTTATTACCGATAAAGTCTATTTCTCGGAGACCACATTCAACTCACGCGAATACCGGTCCAGCCAGCGGTTCGACCAGCCCCACAGTGTGGCGTCGCGCACGATGCGCTTCACTTCCTCGCGCGTCATCTTCGCCTCGGAGTTGAACACATCCGTGTTGCGGCGGCTGATCGCCAGCGTGCGGATGGCGAACATCAAAGGGAAGATGCATGCCAAACGGATGCGATGCTGCCACGGCGGCAGGGTTTTGACGCACGTCAGCGCGGCGTGCAAATGACGTTCGGCTTTGTCGGCGAGCATGTCCAACACTTTGATCGCCTCGGCGCGATTCTCCGGCAGGAACAACTCATGCGCCGAGAGGTTCACCGCTTCCAGAAATTTCTTTGGCACGTACACCCAGCCGCGCTCGTAATCTTTGCGCAAACCGCGGATCACGTTCACGGTCTGTAACGCCAGCCCGAATTCGCGCGCAAGCGGGAGCAGTTCCTTGATGCGGATGCGGATGAACAGCGAATACCACGCGAATAAATGCGTGAGCAAATATCCCACGCGGCCCGCCACCTCGAACATGTAATCGTCCATGTCTTCTTCGTTGTCCACGCGTGGTCCGCGCGCCACCCAGCGCGCCATGCCCTGTGTGCTGTGAATGACGTGGGAGGTGATGATCTCGCGCACCTCTTTCGGAAGCGATTCCAGCCGCGCCAGAATATCCTCCGCGTGTTGCGCCACCACCGCGTCGGGGTTCGATGTGTCAACGCCTTGAATTCGACTCGTAAGTTCGCGCACGTTCGCCGAGCCGCTCAACACGTCTGCCCACACGTTAAGTAGTTCGATCTTTTTCTCCGCCGGCATGTCTTCGTTGTCTTCCAGATAATCGGACACGCGCAACAGCAGGTATGCCACCGTCCCGGCGTCGCACAACACGGCGGGAAGTTGTTCAATGCCGATGGCGAACGTTCGGCTTGCCAGTCTCAATAAGTCTCGTAAAGTCAACATGATTGCCTCAATAAGTCAAATGATAAAACCCTTGTGCTCAAAATATGATATGGACAAAGGACTTAAGATGGAGAATCCACAGCCAGTGAAACGAACTCCGCACCGTTCAACGCGCGGAGCAGATTCTCGCTTTTCAGGATGATCGCCGTGTTGCGGATTCCCGAACCGATGGAAATTTCATCCTCTTGCATTACACTCGCGTCGATCATGATTTTGGGTTGCTTCTTCAGCCCAAACGGACTCACCGTCCCGACGCGGTAACCGGTCACTTCCAACACTTCCTCTTCGGTTGCCATGCGCACGCGCGAACGTTTGACGAGCGTGCGCAGTTTTTTCCAATCCACTTGCGCGGGTCCCGCCATGAGGGCGAGTGCGAATTCACCGGGTTTTACCTGAAACAGAATACTGCGAACGACCTGCGACGGGCGCTGGTTTCGGGCGGACGCGGCTTCCTCGAAAGAGTGAACAGGCGTCCCGTGGACAAAGACGCGGTGTTCGATTCCAAGTGAATCCAATGCAAGGCTGGCGGGAGGCTTGGAGTCCATCGCCCAATTCTCACCGTCATTTGTGTATTGGTCAAGTGTTTGGCGGCATAAGGTAAAATACGAACCTTCCTCTTCATCAAGAGAAAAACAAAGTTTCTTTGTGTCGTTTCGACAAGCTCAACTCAAGCCTTTGTGTTAGAAAGGTTTTCATGCGACTCCGTTTTCAACTCCTCGTTTTCATGCTCCTGCGCGCGATCTTCAACACGATGCACCGCATGGTGTATCCGTTTCTCGCCGTGTTCGCGCGCGGGTTGGGCGTGGAATTGACCACGTTTTCATTCGTCATCACGGCGCGTTCGCTGGTCGGCGCGTTGAGCCCGGCGTTTGCTCCCATCGCCGACCAACGCGGACGGAAATTCGGCATGTTGGCTGGCGCGATTTCATTTGCGCTTGGCATGGGGCTGGTCGCGTTCTCGCCGAACTTGTACACGCTCAGCGCGGCGATGCTGCTTGCGATCCTCGGCAAATATCTTTTCGACCCCGCCATGCAAGCCTACTTCGGCGACCGCATCCCATACGCGCAGCGCGGCACCGCCCTCGCCGTTACGGAAGTGGCATGGTCCCTGTCGTTCATTGCAGGGATTCCCCTCATGGGCTGGCTGATCAACCTCTACGGATGGACGGCTCCCTTCCCCCTTTTGGCTGTGCTCGGTGTGGGGATGGTTCTCGTCGTTTGGCGGATGATTCCCCGCGAAGATACGCATCACGTGCGGAAATCCGATTCGCGCGGCAACTTCCGCGCGGTGCTCACGAACATTCCCGCGCTGGCGGGAATTTCGATCGCGTTGTGGGCGAGCGCGAGCAATGAACTGGTCAACTTGATCTTCGGCGTGTGGCTCGAAGATTCGTTCGGCTTGAAGATCGCCGCGCTCGCCGGCGCTTCCGCCGTGATCGGACTCTCCGAACTCAGCGGCGAGGGTCTCGTCGCGTTGACGACGGATCGGCTCGGCAAAACGCGTGCGTTAGTCATCGGCTTGGTGGCGAATGCGGCAAGCGCGTTGTTGTTGCCGTTCATTGGCACAACCCCACTCGGCGCGTTGATCGGCTTGTTCTTTTATTACATCACCTTCGAATACATCATGGTCAGCCACATCCCGATGATGTCTGAACTTGTGCCCGAAGCGCGCGCGACGTTGTTGTCGTTCAACCTGACCGGTCACTCGCTGGGGCGCGCGATCGGCGCCTCGCTTTCGACGTTGATCTACACGCGGTTCGGGTTCTTTCCCATTGTGCTTGCTTCCATCTTCTTCACCGTTCTTGCACTGCTCGCGCTCGGCGAATTGACGCAGAAGGTTGTGATACTGCCGAAGGTGCTTGCATTGGCTAGGCGTTTGATGGGCACACCCGCACGGGACTGAACCCCCGTGCTATCCTTACGAAGCCCGCTAAAGCGGACTGAAACCTAACATGATCGTTCTAATTCTCTACGGCTTCTTCCTCTTTCTCTTTGTCCTTGGTTTGCTGTGGGTTTTCATCCCCGCGCTGTACGGATTGCCATCGCGCCCTACACACCCCGACCGAATCCGACGCGCGTTGAAACTGGTGAATCTCCAGCTTGGCGAAATCCTGTACGATCTCGGCGCGGGCGATGGACGCGTGTTGCTGATCGCGGCGAAGGAGTTTGGCGCGCGCACCATCGGTGTCGAGATCGGACCCGTACAATGCGCGCTGATCTGGCTGAGGATCATTGCCAGCGGGCTGGGAGACAAGGTTCAACTCAAATGGGGAAATTATTTCAAAGCTGATCTGAGTGAGGCGGATGTCGTTTTTATCTATGCCACGTCGAGAGAGGTGATGCGGCTCGCCCCATATTTGGAAAAACAGTTGAAGCGGGGCTCGCGGCTGGTTTCGATCTCGGCAGATTTCCCCGAATGGGAACCGTCCGTGTTCGATGAGCGCGACTTGATCTTCACCTACTCTATGCCCCCGCAATATGGAAGTCTCACAACTTATTTGTTGAAGAATTCAAAAGAATAAAATGGTTGCTTGCACTTACGCAGAACGTCCCGAAGGTTTCCTTGAAAAACCTTATTTCGCCGATCAAGCCTTCGGGACGGTGCGTAACATCCGTTAATAATCTTTTCGATAGATC
The DNA here is from genome assembly GCA_964591425.1 of uncultured Anaerolinea sp. GTDB lineage: Bacteria > Chloroflexota > Anaerolineae > Anaerolineales > Villigracilaceae > Defluviilinea. Next base: position 6,475 of record CAZQES010000056.1, on the reverse strand, counting down.
AATATATCTTGTGTTACATGAAAGCCAGCCGATTCGTATAATTTAAAAGCCGCGTTGCGATAGTTATCGGTTTGCACATAGATATTCCGTGCCCCTTTTTCGCTTAATCGCTTCAAGCCTTCAGCTAGGATCGCCTTCCCCAACCCTAACTTTCGAAAATCTGCACGGACTCCCAATGGCTCGATCTGACCGCTGAAATTTCCATTCACAGATTTGTCCAACCAACAAATACAAAAGGCAGCGAGTTGACCGTTCGGTGCGACGCAGACCAAATCCAGATCGGGAATATATTCCGGTCTTTGCAGGGTACGAGCGCGCCATTCGGTTGTCATGTTCTTGCTCTCGAATACAGCGCGGTGTAAAGCAACATACGCGTCCACTTCCAGTCTGCCGTTCAACGGACGGAGGTGAAACCCCTCGGGGAGCTTGACCGGATCGGGGATTTTCATCGAATGTTCCATCGATACCTGTGACCACGAGTTCTCGCCGACATGCGCCTGCGACGCGAAACCTGCCTGCTCCAGATCCCGGATCCGCTCCGCCTGACCTGCTTGCACAGGCACAAACCAGGCAGGGTGCCCGCTCTCTGTGTTGAGGATTTTGTGAGCCTGTTCATCTGCCCATTGCAAAATTTGCAAATGCAACTTGCTCTGAAATTCAGGATGGATTGCGTAGTCTATCGTCCAAAACGGGACCTGTAGAATCGCCCATGCCAGCAAGCTGTCATTTTCGTCCCTCCATAACCTGATATTTTCCGGGAAATCAAATGACCATGAACTGAAACGGTACGGTAGATCCACAACATGCAAATTCTCTGAAGGGAATTTGCGAACAAGTTCTGCCATGGCTTGGAGATCTGGATCCCCTGCGAAAGCTTGCCCTATGATTTTCATTTTCCTATCTATTCTCATCCAGGTTCAAATAAAATTCATCCACCCATACACCAGCTGGTTTGGTATACGAATCCTCCCCAATGATGTTGGGAATGCGGTTTACGACTATCTTTCGTTCCGAAAGATTCGAGGTAATAGAAACGGAACGCTCTTCTTGTATTCCAAATAAGATTCGCCGAAGCGCAGTTCCAATTCGAGTTCCTCGAAATATTTGAGAAAGAAAATATGGGCGGGGATCAAGCCAAGAACGACTGCAACAGTGGCAAAGGTTGAACCCGAAATGAACCCCAGTGCAAGGGCAGCCAGATAGAATCCCAGCGACATCGGGTTTCGCGTCCGCTTGTAAATGTCATCGGCGACGATCTGTTTTGTCAATCGGAAGGCGTTCGCTCCACTCCCCAATGAGCGGAGTAACTTGTTCGTAATCGCAAGGAAGTACAAACCCGGGATGGCAAGGATGATTCCCAGCGCCAGGAACACGGTTTTCCAGGGCAATGGTTTCCAACCCACAAGCGCGTCCAGTTGAGTGAGACCCGGATAAAAAATGGCGATTAGCGGCGGCGCGATCATGAACACAAAAAACAGAAGGTGCATGACGCGGCTCGATCGTTCGGCGTTCACCTTACTGCGATTCGACCTCAGCCATACACCGAGCATTCCCGCGCCGACCGCGAAAATGATGAGACCAAAAACGATCAGGTAGATGGAAAACATGGAGCGGCTCCTATTTTTTGCCCAGACCGGCTTCACGTGCGCGCACGATGGCTTGAGCGCGGTCGGCAACCTGCAGTTTGTTGAAAATGTTGGTGATGTGATTGCGGATGGTCTTGCCGCTGAGTCCGACTCGCTGGGCGATATCGTTGTTGTTGCGGCCCTCGGCGATCAGGCTAAGGATTTCGCGTTCGCGGTCGGTGAGTTCGGGAAAGAGGTCGGACGACTCGATGGGCTTGACTCCGGCGAAATAGCGCATCATGCGTTGAGCGATCGCCGCGCCGAAGACGACCCCGCCTCCTCCCACGGTTTGAATGGCTCGCAGGATTTCAGCTTTGAGCGTCCCTTTGAGCAGATACCCGCGCGCGCCTGCGCGCATCGCGGCGAAAACCGAATCATCGTCTTCGAACATGGTGAGGATGAGGATGCCGATGTGCGGACTGGTATTGAGGATGCGCCGCGTCGCTTCGATGCCATTGACGCCGGGCATGTTGATGTCCATGAGGATGATGTCGGGTTGCAGTTCTGCGGCGAGACGGATCGCTTCGCCTCCCGTTTCCGCGTCGCCGACCAGCGCGAGTTCATCCGCGGATTTGAGCAACGCGCGCAGTCCGCTTCGGAAAGCGGGTTCGTCGTCGGCGATGAGGATGGAGGTTTTGTCCATAGTGATCAGTTGTGTAGTTTGCGCTCTCTAGCGCAAGATTGGCGTTAGAGAACGCCAATTACGCGCTTTTATAGATTGGAGATTGGTAGTCTGGCAAAGACTCGCGTTCCGTTGATTACTGATTCAATCACACACGTCCCGCCAATTTCTTCGGCGCGTTCACGCATGGAGGAGAGACCGACGCCAGCTTTGCGCGTTTTTGGGAGTCCGATGCCGTCGTCGCACACTTCAATTTCTAAATCTTTGTTTATGGCGAGTGCGACTGTACAGGTCTTTGCTTGTGCATGGCGTGACACGTTCGTTAGTGCCTCTTGAATGATGCGATATGCGGCGACTTCGACGGCGGCGGGGAGATTGGGCAATGAGTCGGGCGCGGAGACTGTCACTTGCAAGCCGTTCAATTGGTATCCCGCCGCCTGTTCGCGGATGGCGGAGAGCAAGCCGAGTTGATCGAGCGCGGGCGGGCGCAAGCCGTAGACGAGCCGTCGAATCTCGGTGATGAGCGTTTGCGATTCGGTCATGCTTTCTTTTAGCAAGGCGCGGACGGTTTCGGTCTCGCTGTCGAGCGCCTCCATGGCGGCTTCAAGTTTGAGGGTCTGACCCGCGAGTTTGGGTCCAAGCCCGTCGTGCAGGTCGCGGCGTAGGCGCAGGCGTTCTTCCTCGCGCGCGGAGACGATCTGTTCGCGCGAATGCTGTAAATCCGCGGTGAGGCGGACGTTGTGGACGGCAACTCCCGTCTGCGCGGCGATGTCTTCGAGCAGGCGGCGTTCGGCGGGGGTGAACGGTTCGTTCGCCGATCGTTGGGCGACGCGCAATTCGCCGATGACCTGGTTCTGGTGAGTCAACGTCAGCGTGAGAAAAGACTCGGTGGGCGAACCAGTTACGGCGGCGGTCTGAAGCGTTTTTCCATCCGCAAGCAGAATGGCGGCGTAGGGCAGTTTCAACGTCTGGGCAATCGTCTCCACGATCGTGGATAAAACCGAGTCGGGCGTTTGAGTCGATTCCAAATGCTGGCTGAGTTGCGAGAGGACTTTATACGGATCGTCGCGCTCGCCGTACATCAGGCGGTTGACGAATTGCTGTAATCGCAATCGAAGCGGATTGACGACAATCGCGATGATACCCGTAGCAAGGAGCGAAAAGAAAAAGTTGCCGCTCGATTGAAAGAGTGCGCCCAATCCGCCGACGACCAACACGTAAAACGCGACCACGCAAGCGGTGAGCGTTCCGTAGACGAGGGCGCGGTTGACGAGGAGGTCGATGTTCCAAAGGCGATGGCGCATGATGGAGAAGGCGATGGCGATTGGCAAGGCAGACACGACAGGGGATAAGGGCATCTGCCAGAACATGTACGCGAATGCCTGCGGGTTGGGTTGCTCTTGACCCATCAAGTCGTAGCCCGGCACGAAGATGCCGATGATCGAGAACAGCGACATGGCGATCATGATCAGCGCTACGGCAAACACGATCCAGCGGGTCTGCTGGCGTTCGATTTCGTTTGAAACGCGCCGATAGCGATAGACCTGGCTGAACAGCCATGTCGCCCAAATGGAACCGACGAGCAACCCAAACAACCATCCAGACCAGTTGAGCGGATTCCACGGCGAGTCTGGCAGGAAGTTCCAGACGATGCAGACGGGAGTCCAAACGAGAGCGAGCCAACGCGTCCAGCCTGGGACGAAATGCCCAGTGGGAAACAGATAGAAAAACCAGGCGAAGGTGATCCAGGATAACGCCCCAAAGGATTGTTGCAAGAAATCGAGCGCGGGGTGAATGCCGAGCAGGGCGAGGATGGTGGGCGTGAACGTGGCGCTGCCGACGCCGAAGACAACGAGGAAGAGCGAGGTGAGCAGGGCAATGCGTTCATCCCCACAGCGTTTGAAGATGATGAAGCCGACAATGGCAAAAGGCGCGGCGATGACGATTTCCCAAAATATCGAGTACGCGGCGAAAAATGTCGGCGCGATACCGAGCGCGATTAAGTTGGAAAGGTTCGTCGGCGATGGATTTGTCAACTGTATCCAACGGAACGGCAGGGCAATGAGAAAGGTGAGGGTTGCCGTCACACAGACGACCAGCCAGAATGAGCGGGCGACTGCGAGAGTGCGCCCGCTCAAGCGGATCACATTAGTGGATGGGTGGCGGGTGAGTGGCAGACTATTCATCAGATAATCCACTTGTGATTATACGGGATGAAAGGCATTCTAGGCTTTTGCTGTCATTTCCTGGGGCACTGGCTGCGACGATGAGGCAGATGCCTGTTGGGCGAAGAGGAAGCCGGTTATGACGATGATAAGGCTGACAAGGATGAAGCCGATCTGAAGGCTGGGCTCAAATCCTCCCGCAATCAGGTATGCGCCGTATCCAATCCCGTGAAGGATTTCGAGCCAGATCGTGAGCCAGACTACGCTGACGTTCCCAAGCGGATTGCGCGATGCCCAGAGCAGAAATACGCCCATACCGAACATCTCGAAGACAGCATATCCCCAGCCGTCTGCGAATGCCCTTGCTGCATTCTCACCCGCCTTATAGGGAAGAGAAGGCGCGAACAGTTCGTAGTCAAAATAGCCGGGCAGGTTGATCAGTGCCAGCAGCACGTAGAACACGCCGACGATGCGAAACCACCATTTGAGTTTGTTCATTTTATCTACCCTTTCTACTCTGTTGAATTCATTCGGAATATTTGCGATGCCTGCATCACTATGCCGTCGCCATCGCGGCTTGGCTGGCTTTGCCGAACGCGAGAGCAATGCCAGTCCAAATCAACCAAACCAACAGCAGGATGAAGTATGCAAGGTATAGAGCCATTACCACACCTGTCAGTGGATGGTTGGGATTTGTCGGATTCACGCCTGCACCAAGAGCCACAGCGTACATGGTTGCCGCCGCAATACTGTTTGCAAAACCGACGAACGCCAGCGCGCGCGGCAACTTCCGGGTTCTGTATGCCATCCAGCTAAACAGCGCAACACCGATAATGTTAGAGAGGGTGTCGGCAATAACGACAACGAAATCTCCGGGTTTGGCTGAAGTGAACGTTGTAGCCAGGAAGATCAGGTAGCCGAGCGTGGAAAGAAGGACAGTAGCCAGACTCAATGTGGGCGCTTCTTTGCGATAGAACTGGTAAAGCCCGATCGCGAGAAAGATGCCAGCCAGTCCGCCGCCTACCACAAATACCCAATACAGAGGCGACGTTGGGGCGTACGTTGTTTGGTCGATGGTGAATGAAATGCCGATCGTGCATACCGCTGAGAGGACACCGGCGATACCGCCGATACGGATGAGATTATTGGGTGACATTTTTATCTCCTTTGGTTTTTGTTATTCTGCGTTCGACTGGCGCAGGAACGTGAAGCCCGTAATACCGAAGATCAGGTGCAGGATCAGATACGGGACAACATTTGGATAACCGCGCGTCATCCAGATCAAGTTCACAGGCACGTATTGAAATAGTTCCAGCGCGACCATGGCACCAATGAAGAAGCGGGCGCGGGCGGGATCACGTGCCGCAACGAACATCAATATGCCAAGCACGAGCCATTCGAACATGACAAAGAAATCCCTGTCTACCACTGCTGTGACGGCGAGAGGCTCGCCGCTGTACGCCGAAGGGAGGGTCGCGGCGTAGGTTTCCGCGTATGCTTCGGGGGCGGCGATCCAATATCCCAACCCTGCAACACCGAGGAGCAGGTAAAACCCTCCAACGATCCGTAACCACCATTTGAGTTTGTTCATTTTGTCATCTCCTTATGCCGTCCAAACTAACTTGCGCCCGAGGACATGTTCGCGCGCCCGACGAGGAGGAACCAGACTCCGATAACCAGCCAGAACAAGCCGGGAATATAGCCAACGGCGGTGTCCATGTATGTGCCGCTGTATTGACCATACAAGGCGACCAGGCTTCCCCCGAACGTCGCGATCGTGCCTGTGAGCATGACGGCGTTCAAAGCCTTGGAAACAGGGACGTCGCGCGCGAGCCAGAACAGGACACCCAGCGAAAGGGTGAGGACGGCGGCTCCATAGGCGTTATAGTCATAGCCAGGGACGACGAAGAAGCCTGCGATGCCGCCCAGGATATACAGCACGCCAGTGACGGTGAGTAAAAGTTTTGGTTTCATTTTGATTTCTCCTTATGGTTGATTAGGTTGCGATCAGTATAGAAGGAGAGTTGTCCCGTTGTCATGGGAGTGGTGTCCCTATTGGGGCG
>CAZQES010000055.1:0-23687 GCA_964591425.1 uncultured Anaerolinea sp. | reverse complement strand
GGTGTTGTCCGCTGGAATGTTCGGTGGGACGATGCGTCATGTGGTCTTCAAGTCCCACCGCTTTGAGCGCATCCATTGCGCGCTGGCGCCGCCCGTTCAGGTTGCCTGAATAACGAAGCGGCAATTCGACGTTCGTGATCGCAGTCTGGCGCGAGAGCAAATTAAAACTTTGAAACACGAATCCCACTTTGCGGTTGCGAATGTCTGCCAGTTGGTCGTCGGTGAGCGAGGCAACCGGCTCGCTGTCCAACACGTATTCGCCAGAGGTGGGACGATCTAAACACCCGAGCGTATTCATCAACGTGGATTTGCCCGAACCGGAAGGTCCCATGATCGCAACGACTTCGCCGCGCTGGATGGTAAAAGAAACGCCGCGCAATGCTTCCACTTCCACCTCGCCCATTTTATAAACTTTGCGAAGGTCGTGCGCTTCGATAACGTTGGACATGCCGTTAATCCCCAAATCCGCCACCGGGTCCGCCGCCCGGACCGGAGAATTCAACCGGCGGATTCAAAATGATCACATCGCCTTCCTGAATGTCTCCACCGGCGATCACACTCACAAGATCGCCTGATGCGCCGAGAGTGATCTCTGTTTTTACAGGTAAGCCGTTTTCCAAAAGATAAACCACGCGCGTCCCATCTACCAAACGGACGGCGCGATTCGGGACAAGCGGCACATCAGCCAACTCGTTCACGATGATACTGACCGCCGCCGTCATGCCGGGTTTTACGAGTTGATCGGCATCCGTCAATTCGACTGTCACTTTGAAATTGACGACACCGCCGACATCGGTTCCCGCTTGCGCCACCTGAACGACTTCGCCGTGATAGGTTCGATCCAGAATGGCGTCGAATGACAACGTGGCAGACTGCCCCACAGAGACGCTGTTGATATCCACTTCCGAAACTTCCACATCCACCAGCAGACTCGTGAGGTCATCGAGGCGGAAGGCGGATGCTCCCGCGGCAACTTGATCGCCGGGCAGCGGAAGTGATTCGGTCACCGTGGCGGCAAACGGCGAGATGAGGCGAGCCAGATTGAGGGTCGCTTGAGCCGCATCCACGCGGGCTTGCGCGGCGGCGATCTCCGCCACATTACCGCCGGCGAGGCGCTCATACTCGCGTTGGGCGTCATCCAGTTTGGCTTTTGCCAGCGCGAGGTCTTCATCGGCTTTATCAATCACTTCCTGACTCGCATATCCCCGGTATTCCTTCAGCACGGGGATTCTTCGATTGCCGAAAGTCTTGTAGATAATTTCCTTGATGTGAATCTTGCCGTTCAACTCTTGTCGCCAGTTATAGGCTTTATCGTACGCCTCTTGCGCGTCGCGCAATGTGATCACTGCCTGAGCGAGCGCCGTATCCGAGTCGAGCAGTTCATCCAGTGTCTTTTGCGCGCTGGCAACGTCTGCCTCTGCTAGGATGATACTTTGCGGAAGCGAGGTCTTCACGAGGTACGCCAGCACAAAATCCGCAGGGACTTTGTCGCCCACTTTCACATTGACCACATCCACCGTGCCAGCCGCCTGCCAGATCAACGCGGCAGATTGTTTCGCGCGCACGGTGCCGGTCGCGCCGATGGTCGCGGTCAGGTTGCCGCGCTGGATAGTTTCGGTTTGAAATTGGCTTGCCGTTTCTGTGGTTGAGCCGCTCCTGAGCACAAGCGCGACAACCAGAACGCCTGCGATCAGCAGGAAAAACAACAGCCATTTTCTTTTCCTGAAAAATTCTCTCATTTCTGTTCCTCCGTACATTGCTCGATAGCCACGAAATTCTACTCCACAAATGTGAATTGGCGGTGAACGAACAAGCAAGGCTTATTCAAATCTCACACATCAGAATACGTTTCAAGCGGAGAATCGTTGCAGCCGCAGCGAAATAACAAATCGTGGTTCTCCCGTTTTGGACGAGATGACGTCCGAAAGAAAAGATTCTCTGCCGCGAATTCACGCGAATTTTCGCGAAGGGTTATAAAAATTCGTGTGAATTCGTGAAATTCGTGGCTGAGGTTTTGGATCTTCCCGCTAAAAACGGTAGAGCCCAAATCGTTAACTCGCAACGGAACTCCGCGAATCCCTGCTGTTATAATTTTGCCATGCTCTATCGCATCGCCCGAATTTTAGATTTTATTTCCATTACCATTGTGGTGCTCGTTGCCGCCACAGGCGACGTGCCGCGCTTGACCGGTCAAACCGACCGCGTGCGCGCCTTCACGCGCGGGATCGAATTCGACTACCCAACGTGGGTGTGGGATGCAAGTTGGATCAAGATCGAACAAAATATCATCGCCCTGCCTCACCTCTTCGACCGCGCCACGAACAAGCAGATCGTGTTCGAATATCTGCGAACCACGCAAACGCTGATGGAAGTCGAATTCCAGATCGAGCGCGTCTTTGCCAACCCTGCCATCGAAGATAAAGAGGCAACGAGCGCGTACCTGCGCGTGCAACGCGACGAATTGGTCGAAAGACAAAAATTGCTTGCCCCGCTTGCCGAGGCGGCTTTTCAAAGCCAGATCACAGAAACACTCGCGGAGTTTGGTCTAACGACCGGGGGGCAGCCCATCCCGCCGGTGTTGTATCACACCACGCCTGCGCCTCTCGCGCTCATCGTCTCGCGCCGCGACGTTATCGAACAGGTCGCGAACATCTCCGTTTTGCCAACGTTGACGCTGGACGATCAGATTGCCCTTGAGGATCGAGTCGCCGAGTCCCTTGACGTTTCCACGCTGACCGTGCCTATCGGCGGAGTCGGCGTGTATCCCACGATGGTCACTGAGACTACAAACTTGCCATGGCTTCTGGAAACGATCGCACACGAGTGGACCCACAACTACCTCAACCTGCGCCCGCTTGGAATCAACTACAGCACGACCTCCGAACTCCGCACGATGAACGAGACCACCGCCTCCATCGCGGGGACGGAGATCGGCAGTTACGTTATCCAAAAATATTACCCTGAACTCGCGGCATCCAACCCAAACGAGAACGCGTCGATTCAACGGGACAACTGGGTCGCCTTTGGATTTGTTCCTCTCGCCTCAGGCGGATTCGAAGAGGCGCCGCCTTTCGACTTCCGCGCGGAGATGCGCGAAACGCGCGTCACCGCCGATGAACTGCTCGCGCAGAGCAAGATCGAGGAAGCCGAAGCCTACATGGAGGAACGGCGTCAATTCTTCTGGCAGAACGGATATTTGTTTCGAAAGCTCAATCAGGCTTACTTTGCGTTCCACGGCGCGTACGCCGACGTGCCCGGCGGCGCGGCAGGCGAGGACCCGGTGGGGCCCGCCGTCCGCGCCCTGCGCGAGCAAAGCCCTTCGCTGGCAGATTTCATGAATACCATCGCGTTCATGACCTCCTTCGATGAGTTGAAAGAGGCGATAGAAAAGTGATGGGCAGATTTTTTTCTTTCCTCCCTTCGACGTTGCTCAGGGCAGGCTTTCTTCTTTCTTTCTTCCTTGTTGCATGTTCTCCCGCGCCCGCATCTACGCCCAGCGCGGTTTTGCCTACGCCAAAGCTCATCTTTCCAACACAAGCGTCCACATGCACCACCCTCGTCGTCGAACCCACGCCGGGACCGGAAGACCCGTCCCTGTTTCCTCCTACAAACGCGAACGACCGCGCGCGCGGCACGGAGACTCCGTTCGTCACCATCACCACGTATGTGGATTATCAGGATAACCGCAGCAAATTCTTCGTGGACGTGACGAATCAACTGCTTGCCGAATATCCAAACGAGGTGCGCGTCGTTTATCGCCCATTCCCGCTCGCCGCCGTGCTGGATAAATCTGTGCTTGCCGCGCAAGCCGCCGAAGCCGCACACGAGCAGGGAAAATTCTGGGAGATGAATGACCTGCTGTACGCGCAACACGAAAACTGGATTCAACTCCTCCCCGCAGATTTCGAACAGTGGCTCGCCGCACAAGCCGGTGGGTTGGGGTTGAACGTTGACCAGTTCAGATCAGATCTCCAAAGCGAAGGAATCGCCGCCCGCGTCCAACGTTTTGTGGACGAAGGCATCAAGATCGGAATCCCCGGCACACCGCTCATCCTCATCAACGGGCAGATCTACAGCGGTCCGCGCGACCACGGCAGTTTCAGGGACATCCTCGCGTTGATCCTGCTCGGAAAACGACAGTTCACCACCTGTCCGCCGTTTACCGTTCAAACGAACCGGCAATACGTTGCCACGTTACACACCGAAAAAGGCGATGTGGTCATCGAATTATTCGCAGACAAAGCGCCCGCTACAGTGAATTCGTTCATCTTTCTCACGCAAAACGGATGGTACGACGATATCACATTTCACCGCGTAATCCCAGACCTCTTCGCGCAGACCGGCGACCCGAGCGGAACCGGCAAGGGCAACCCCGGTTATTACGTGATCACCGAAATCGACTCTTCATTGAAATTTAACCGCCCCGGCGTGGTGGCGATGGTCAACTCCGGTCCAGATACGAGCGGAAGCCAGTTCTTCATCACCTACGCGCCAACCGCGCAGTTCGATGGTCAATACACGATCTTTGGGCAGGTGCTCAGCGGAATGGATGTGCTTACCTCACTCAACCCACGCGACCCACAACCCGGAACCGAATCGCCGCCGGGAGATAAGTTGTTGAGCGTGACGATAGAAGAAAAATAAGTTCGCAGTCAAATCAACCGTGATAAGATAACCTCATGCCCTTCAATACGTATACCTCCACCGCGCGCGACGGCGACTTGTGTCAGCTCGTCGGACTGCGGCATAAACATTTCATTCTCAACCTAGAGGCAGGCGCGAAGTTCGAAACGCATCGCGGCATTCTGCAACACGATGATCTGATCGGCAAAGCGTGGGGCACGCAAGTATTCAGTCACCTCGGCGCGCCGTTCTTCCTGCTCCAACCCTCACTCGCAGACCTGCTCACCAACCTGCCACGCACTACGCAGATCATGTATCCCAAAGATATCGGTTTCATCCTTGTGACGATGGGTGTGGGACCCGGTCAAACCGTGATGGAAGCCGGTACCGGTTCCGGTTCAATGACGACCGCACTGGCATACACCGTCGGACCCGAGGGACGAGTCATCTCGTACGAAGTCAAGCCCGACGCGCAGAACCTCGCTAAAAAGAATCTCGCGCGCTTTGGTCTCGCCTCTCGCGTCGACTTCAAACTGCGCGACATTGTGGACGGCTTCGATGAAACCGACGTCGACTCGTTCTTCCTCGACGTGCCGAACCCATATGATTACATCGCGCAAGTCCGCGCCGCGCTCAAACCCGGAGGTTTCCTGTGCTGTTTGATACCCACTTTCAATCAGGTCGAAAAAGTCCTGCAAGCGCTGCGACAACATAACTTTGCCTTCATCGAAGTATGTGAAATTTTGTTGAGGTATTACAAACCCGAACCCTCGCGCCTCCGCCCGACCGATCGCATGGTAGCGCATACGGGATTTTTGATTTTCGCACGCAAGATCGAACCAAGCGCAGACCCGCGCGGAAAAGAACTTGCCGAAGAGATCGACAAAGGAGATAACTAACCATGCGCCGAGCATTCCGCCGCCAAGCCCGCAAAGGATTCGCACGACAAGTCCCGCCGATATTGCAGGAAGCCAATCTCGCCTTTGACAAAGGTGAATTCGGACGCGCCGCCGAACTCTTCGAGCGGATCGCCGAAGGCGCGGACGCCCGTGGTGGTCCGCGCGCTCCGCTCTTTCATTTGCAAGCGGGACGCGCCCGCATCCTCGCAGGGCAGACCGCGCAGGGAATGCCCTCCATCAAACGCGGACTTTCACTGCTCGCGGAACGCCGGCAATACCAACGGTTGTTGAACGCGAAAACCCGCGTGATCGAAGAACTCAAAGCACGCGGGCTGGCAAACGAAGCCGCAGAAATCGAATCGTGGCTCAATACCATTGCGCCGTCTACTCCGGAATTCGAAACCCAACTGCCTCCATCGAAGAAACCGATCCTGCCAACACATTGTCCGCAATGCGGCGCGGCGCTTCGCCCGGATGAAGTCGAATGGCTGGACGAGGTCACCGCCGAGTGCGGTTATTGCGGCAGCCCGGTGCGGTAGGACAAATTGGCAATTTGTCCTACGACTTACGAAATGAACCTCACCGAAGAATTTATCTCCCAACGATTGCAAACAGCCCTCGCCTCTGCCGGACCTTCCTCCGACGGCTACGCAGAGATCGACCTTGCCGATGAACCGCAACTCAAGTGCGCGGCGGTGCTTGTTCCGTTGGTGCGGCAAAGCGGTGAGTGGCACATCCTTTTCACGCGTCGCACAGACAGGGTCGAATCTCACAAGGGGCAGGTCTCTTTCCGCGGCGCGTGCGATGAAGGAGAAACAACTCCCGAACAAACCGCATTGCGCGAAGCGGAAGAAGAAATTGGAATCAATCCCAGCGATGTCAAAGTTTTGGGCAGGCTTGCAAATCTGATCACAATTTCATTTTTTCGAGTCACACCAGTAGTCGGCGTGGTGACATGGCCCACGGTTTTCCGCGTGGGAGAACATGAAGTGGCGCGCGTGTTCACGATTCCGCTGGGGTGGCTCGCGAACGCGTCCAACCGGTGGCAGTTTGAAATCCCGGGCAGGAATCGTTCCGTCATCGCGTATCATCCATACGACGGCGAACTGCTTTGGGGCGCGACGGCGCGTATGACCGTAGATTTTTTAAATGTGTTGGGGTTGTAGGTGTCATTGCCAGCGAGCCGATAGGCGAGCGTGGCAATCTCACCAAATCAATAAACAATTGTTTGATGATGCGCGGAGGTTGCTTCGTCGGGCAAAGCCCTCCTCGCAATGACACATAGAATCAAAAACTCCCCGACGAATCGGGGAGTTTTGCTTTCAGAAGAATCTTACTTCTTCTCTTCGGGAACTTCGTCTTCCTTCTTGCCGCGTTCCACAGAGAGTTCGGGCTCGGTCGGTGTGACTGCCGCCGGGACCGCGCCTTCGACACCCGCGACAGGCGCCGCTTCTTCTTCGACCTTCGGCATCGTCGCCACGGCGACCATGGTTTCAAGATCTTCGAGCAAACGCACCTTGTCTGAAATTTGAACATCTTTCACGCGGATACCATCACCGATCTTAATGAGTGTGGAGATATCCACCTCAATGCGTTCGGGCAGGTCGGCGGGCAAACATTCCACGTGCAGTTGTTCGAGGTTATGCACGAGCACTGCGCCGTGATCTTTCACCGCCGGTGAAACGCCGACGAAATGAACGCTCACCGTGGCGCGCAGTTTTTCATCGAGTGAAACAGCCAGAAAGTCCACGTGGACGAGGCGGTTCTTGATGAAATCGCGCTGTTTCTCGCGCACCAACGCGGGGTATTCCGTGCCGTCCACGCGGATCGTCACGAGGCTGGAGGATGTGATCTTCCCCAATGCCAGCGATGCGGCATGGGCATCCAAACTCACGTTGATCGGTTCAGTGTGACGACCATAGATCACCGCCGGCAATTTACCCGCGCGACGCAACGCCTTCACTTGCTTCCCAACCACGTCCCGCTTCTCAGCCTGAATTACAACTTTCTCCATCGTTACTCCTCGAGCGCCTCTCACTCGGCGGTGGACTGCGGACTTAAGTCCGCACACCTTCAATCTCCGGGTTACCTTCGCTCTATGAAATGAATTTCTGTAGTGACGAATTTATTCGCCATCATTAAAGCGACAAATGTCGCTACTACATTCAACTTAGTTACGCCGCAACAAAAAGCGGCCCAACAACAACATCAATCCGCTGAACAACCCGGCGACAAGTCCGGCGATCAGCACGCCGCGCGTATCGAGCGTGGTGGTCACGTTGCCCTGCACATTCCGCGCAAGCAGGACGATCGTGCGGACGTCTTCGGCTTGGACATCGCGCGCCGCCAGATAACCGACCGCGCTGTTATGGACATCTGCGCTTCCCGCCGCGATTACGGCTGTGTAGCCGCTGGTCGAAGCTTTCTCCGCTTGAACGAAACCCGCCGCGCTCGTCTCCATGGACACATTTTCCGCATGGACGGTTGCAAACCCAGCGAGACGGGCATTGACCAGCGTTGCCTTCACGTTCGCCGCCGCGCTCTGGTGCATTTCGACTTCGTCGGCCGTGATAGTTTCCGCGTCAGCTTGATGCATCCGCACCAATTCTGCCTGCACAGACTGCACCTCGGCTTGCGAGATGTTCGTCACCTGCGAAGATTCGAACTCTGGCAACTCTTCCGGCTCAACCATAGCGGGCGGGATTTTACCATAGAAAACCTCGCTATCCGTCATTGCGAGGACCCACGAAGTGGCGACGAAGCAATCCCCAAGCCGATGAGGGAGATTGCTTCGCAGAGTTTACACTGAGCGAAGCCAGTGTGCTCGCAATGACGAAAATCTATTGGCGGCGCTGCCTCCTCATCGCCTCCGCCACCCCGTGCGACATCTCATCCTCCCGTGCCTCAAGGTTCGCAACGATATTTTGGTAATCCTCGTCATTGCGATTCTGGCTCAACTTGTAATTCGCTTCGATCCGCGTCGCCTCGATTTGAAACGCGACGATACCTTTGATTTCCTTCTCCACAAAATCCTGCGGAAGCGTTTCCATCTTGTAGTGACTCGCCACCTCATGACGATCGATCAACCGCTTGAGGATTTGATATGCTTCTTCATGATTTTCGATAATACGCGGCTTGCCATAAAGATGCACCGCCTGATAATTCCACGTCGGCACATTGACGTGGTTGTACCACGTGGGCGAAATGTACGTGTGCGCTCCCTGAAAGATCAACAGCACTTCGTTACTCGTCGCAAACGTCTTCCACATCGGGTTCGCCCTCGACATATGCCCGTTGACAATGATCTGCTCGCCCGCCTCGAAGACCTCCGTCAACAAATGACTCGCCGTCGGCTTCTCGCCATCGTGCGTCACCAGAGTCGCAAATTCGTTTTGGCGCAGAAACTCGATAATCTTGGTTCGATCTTCCTCACGATATAACTTCGGGGTATACATTTTTCTCCTTGATCAAGCTGAGTATAACGCACCAAATTCCAGTCTCCAATCTCCTGTCTTCCGATTCTCCAATTCTCCACTTCTCTCAATTCTCTTCCTCACTCCATTACAAATTACCAATTACCCCTCCCCCCTCAAACGGTATAATCATCCCAACCATGAAACGTTACCTCCTCTTCACTGTCTTCATCTCAGGCATGACCGTCCTCGCCTCCGAACTCGCGGCAGGACGCCTGCTCGGCAACGTGTTCGGCACCAGTAACATCGTGTGGACCAGCGTGATCGGCTTGATCCTCATTTATCTCACCTTCGGTTATTTCCTCGGCGGTAAATGGGCGGATGCGAATCCGACTCCCGCCGCGCTGTACCGCGTCCTTGCGTGGGGCGCGTTCACACTGGGGGTCGTGCCTTACATTGCAAGTCCTGTCTTACGCGCTGCAGCAACTGCGTTTGATTCGTTACAAGTAGGAATCCTCGGCGCGTCGTTCGTCGCGGTATTGATCTTGTTCATCATCCCTATTACTTTGCTGGGAACAATATCGCCCTACGCGATCCGCCTCACCGTTGACGATACTTCCCGCGCGGGACAAATCTCTGGTCAGATCTACGCGATCTCGACTCTCGGTTCATTCATCGGGACGTTTTTACCGACGCTGGTCACCATCCCCGCGATCGGGACAAAAAACACCTTTCTGTTATTCAGCATGATTCTCTTGCTTGTTGCGCTTGTTGGGTTGGCGCGCTTCGCCAGTCAGCGCGAAATGGTCAAACACATTTGGATGCCATTCGTGCTCGTCGGGCTGGCATTGCTAACCGCGAATCAGTCGTTGAAAACGAACGCCGCGCAGGTGTACGAAACCGAATCCGCTTATAACTACATCGAAGTGTTGAATCAAAACGGCTTTACGATTTTGCGGCTCAACGAAGGGCAAGGCGTCCACTCGATCTATCACCCCGACACGTTGCAATACAACGGACCGTGGGATCAATTTCTCGTCAGCCCATTCTTCAACGCGAGCACCGAACCAGCAGACGTTCAACGCGTCGCCATCGTCGGTCTCGCGGCTGGGACAACCGCGCGGCAGATGACCGCGGTGTACGGGAACATTCCAATTGACGGCTATGAACTTGACCCAAAGATCGTCGAAGTGGGTCAAAACTATTTCGGCATGACGATGCCCAATTTGAATATCATCATCGGCGATGGGCGCCTCAATCTCGAACGAAGCGAGCACAAGTATGACATCATCGCCGTGGACGCGTACCGCCCGCCGTATATCCCTCCGCACATGACGACACAGGAATTTTTCCAGATCGCCGCTTCACACCTGACGGAGGACGGGGTGCTCACCATCAACTCTGCCTCCGTCCCCGGCGACCGCCGCCTCATCAACGGACTCGCCACCACGATGGCAACAATTTTCCCTTCTATTTATACGGTTGATATTCCGGGTTCACTGAACACGATGATCTTCGCCACGAACCAGGAAACCATCCCTGAAAACTTTGCGGTGAATCTGCTGACACTATCGAACGACCCGACGGTCAACCCCTTGCTCATCACAACCATGCAAGTGACATTTGCCAATCTCAAATCAGGCTTTGAGCCAACCACTGTCTTCACCGACGACCACGCTCCCATCGAGTGGATCGTCAACGATATGGTGATTCGCTTCATCCTTGAAGGCGGCACAGAGTATTTAGAATGAATAAATTTACATTTTTCTCCTGGCTCGTTACCCTCCTCATCCCTCTCGCTCTCATCGGGCTGGGACTGCGATTGCTGTTAACCACTACATTCCTGCAAATCGAATACAACATGCCCTACTTTCCGCGTGACGAATACGGCTTCACAAAAGAAGACCGCTTGAAGTGGGCGCCGTACGCGCTGAAGTATCTCGTCAACAACGCGGATATTTCGTATCTCGGCGACCTGAAATTCGACGACGGAACTCCGCTCTATAATGAAAGAGAGTTGAGTCACATGGAGGATGTCAAGCAGGTGACGCGCGGCGCGTTGAATGTTTGGTATGTAACACTGGCGATTCTGCTCGCGTTGGGTATTTGGTCAAGGCTGGGAAGCTGGGAACAGGCGTACCGTCAGGGGTTGATGCGAGGCGGATGGTTGATGGTCGGGCTGGCGGCTGTTATCGGTTTGATCGTGGTGGTGGGCATCGCAATCGATCCAAACGTTTTCTGGGGGTTCTTCACCGCCTTTCATCAGTTATTCTTCGAGGGCGATTCGTGGTTGTTCCTGTATTCGGATACATTGATCCGACTCTTTCCCCTACGCTTTTGGCAGGATGCATTTTTGCTCGCGGCGGTTATTGCGCTGGGGGGCGGAGTGACATTGGGGGTGGGGTTGAAGGTCAAGTAGAGCGGTTCATATTCCGTACTGCGTACTACGTATTTCGTAGTACGCAGTACGGAATACGCAGTATCAAGTACGGTGTATAATTTCGCCTGTGGAGACTCAACATGGCAGACTCGTTATCGCTTGAAAACAAAGTCGCGGTGGTGACGGGCGGTTCGCGCGGCATCGGACGCGCGGTCGCGCTGGAACTCGCGGCGCGCGGCGCGGCAGTGGTCGTCAACTACAATAAATCCTCCGAAGCCGCAGATGAAGTGGTGAAAGCCGTTCAATCTGCGGGAGGCAAAGCTGCCGCGTTTCAAGCGGACGTATCCGATTTCAAGCAAGCCGAAGCGTTGATCAAATTTGCGATCGAGACATTCGGCGACTTGAGCATCCTCGTGAATAATGCAGGCATCACGAAGGATACACTTATAATGATGATGTCAGAATCCGATTGGGATTCGGTCATCACGACCAATCTCAAATCCACGTTCAATTGTTCGAAAGCCGCAGTCAAACACATGATGCGCAAACGCACAGGACGGATCATCAACATGGCATCGGTGGCGGGGCAGATGGGAAACCCGGGTCAGGTGAATTATTCCGCTTCCAAAGGCGGGCAGATTGCGTTTACGAAATCACTGGCGCGCGAAGTTGCCGCGCGGAATATCACCGTCAACGCGATCGCGCCGGGGTTTGTGGATACCGAAATTCTCGACGCGATGTCGCCGGAAACACTCGAAGCCGCGCTGAAATTAGTTCCGCTGGCGCGCAAGGGCAAACCCGAAGAGATCGCCTACGCGGTCGCCTTCCTCGCCTCGGACCAAGCCGCGTTCATCACCGGTCAAGTGCTCGGCGTGGATGGCGGAATGGCGATGATGTGAGCCTAGCGTCATTGCGAGACCCGAAGGGGCGAAGCAATCCCGTTCGAGGACGATGTCTCCAACCCCGTGACGGAGATTGCTTCGTCAGGCTAAAGCCTTCCTCGCAATGACGGGAGAAATAAAATGTCTGACTTGAACCCACTCGATAAAACCACCATCGCTCCCGATGTGCTTGTCACCATCGTGAGGCTGTCGGCGTTGAGCGTGCCGGGCGTCAGCCGCATGGCAAACGTCACCGGCGGCGTGAACCGCTTCTTCAAACGCGGAGTCCATGACGGGGTGCGGATCGAAGTCGAAGACAATGTCGTCGTTGTTGATCTGCATCTGGTCCTCAAAAAGGATGTGAACATCCGCGAGGTCAGCCGCAACGTGCAGGAACAGGTGGCGCGCGCCTTGCAGGATATGGTCGGCATGGATGTCGGCGCGGTGGAAGTGCATGTGGAAAATATCGATTACGAAGAGGGAGAGGCGCGGCCCGCATGAAACCCCGCACCAGGGCGCGTTCGCTCGCCCTGCAAGTACTTTACGAAGTAGATATGGCAAACCACCCACCCGCCGACGTGTTCAAGGCGCGGTTGGAGGAGACTGCGCTTTCGGAGGACCTCTCCGAATTTTCACGCAAGATCATCTTTGGCGTTCATCCCCTTACCCACAATCTCGATATTCTGATCTCGAAATACGCGCCGGAATGGCCCCTCGACCAGATCGCGGCGATCGACCGCAACATTTTGCGAATCGCGTTGTGGGAGTTTGCCGTCTTCCAGGAAACGCCGATCAAGGTCGCGATCAACGAAGCCGTGGAACTGGCAAAAATGTTCGGCTCCGATTCTGCGCCGCGCTTTGTGAACGGCGTGCTGGGGTCGCTTGCCGAGCACCTGCATGATATCCTGCAATCCCTGCAAAAGGTCTAAATGGAAATTTTAGGCGTTGGCGCATCTGAATTCATATTTATCCTGCTGATTGCCATCATCGTGATGGGTCCGAAGCAGATGAAGGAAGCGGGGCGTATCATTGGACGTTGGTTGAATCGCATCACCCAGTCGGACCTTTGGAAAATCTTCAGGGACACATCGCAGGAACTCAGCAATTTGCCTCGCAAGTGGATGAGGGAGGCGAACATGGAAGTGTGGGAGGCGGAACAGGAATTACGCAACACGATTGACCCGCGCCCTCGCAAGCCCGCGTCGCCGCCGATGCAATCACAGCCAAAACCGAAATCTTTCCAGCAAGCCCCGCCACCGGAGCCTGCGACAGACTTCCACACCGACGAAAAGGGCGAGGAAAGCCCGTCAGCGCCAAATGATTAAGTTCCTAAAACGAATCCTGCGCATTCTTGCGTTCCCTTTCGTTGTAATTTTCAGGATCCTCTTTTTCCCGTTTGTGCTGGTACGGCGGGTGTGGATATTCCTCAGCACCGATTCACACGAAAGCGCGACCAAGGATTTCTGGGGTCATATCGAAGACCTGCGCTGGCATCTATTTCGAATCGTGGGTGGCATTGCAATTGCAGTAGGTGTATCGTTTTACTTCACCGTTCCGTTCATGAATTATCTCGCCCAACCCGTAGGCGGATTGACCAAGTTACAGGCGATCGAAGTAACGGAAGAGATAGGCGTCTTTATGCGCGTCGCGCTGACGAGCGGGATCACAGTCGCCCTGCCGTATATCGCTTTCGAACTCTGGTGGTTCGCGGCGAAAGGTTTGACCGCGCGCGAGAAACGATTCAGTCTACTGGCGATTCCCTCCGCTTCGATTCTATTTGTGGTGGGGCTAGGTCTCACCCATTTCTTGTTGATTCCCGCCGCGCTTCCGTTCCTCGGCGGCTTCACAGACATCGCCCAGTTTTGGACGGCAAAGGAATATTTCGGTTTCATCACCGGACTCATGTTGTGGATCGGCTTGTTTTGCGAATTCCCTCTTGTAGTTTTCGCTCTTACATATCTGAACCTCATCACGCCGAAAGTACTCGCCCAACAATGGCGCCTGGCGATCGTGATCATTGCGATTCTTGCCGCGGCAGTGACGCCCACCATTGACCCGGTGAACATGGGGCTGGTCATGCTGCCGATGGTGTTGTTATACTTCGCCAGTATCGGTTTCAGTTATCTCGCTGTCCGTATGCGCAGGAGAAACGAACCGAAGGTGGAGTCTGCACCGAAACAGGGGAAGCAAACCGCCCGCTAGAAGGAACGAAAAAGGAGAATCCCATGACATCACGCCCCGCTT
Organism: uncultured Anaerolinea sp.; assembly: GCA_964591425.1. GTDB lineage: Bacteria > Chloroflexota > Anaerolineae > Anaerolineales > Villigracilaceae > Defluviilinea. The sequence goes on along the minus strand of CAZQES010000055.1, from coordinate 9,247 downwards.
TACCGCGTCAATTTCTTTATTTTGTCCTCATTCTCGCTCTGTTGAGTCAGGCTTGCGCCATCTCACTGATCAAGTGGCCCACCTTTCCAACTCCAGCAGTTGTCACACCTTTCCCATCCGGCCCCACCGCCACACCCGCGCCGCGCGCAGAGATCACATTCACGGTTCGCTTGCCGGAGCCGCTTCTACCCGGCGAAAGCCTCGCCATCACGGTCGTGGATGAAGTGACCGGGCTCGCGTTCAATTTCGTGGACTACACCATGGACCCGGTGGATGCCGTTACCTACACAAAGAAACTGACCATACCCGACCAATCGGTGATTCGCTATCGTTACGCGCGGACGATCGGCAATACGCACATCTTCGAGGATACAAACCGCGATCAAAACATCCGTTACCGTTTGTTCTACATCAACGGACCGACACAGGTCACAGACACCGTCAGCAGTTGGGCAGATAAAGGCGCGGACACGCTTTCCGGGAATATCAGCGGAACGGTGGTCAACGCGGATACCGGCGCGCCGATACCGGATATTCTGGTCACCGCTGGCGGCGTGCAATTCCTCACCGATTCTGCCGGGCGATTCCATCTGGCTGATTTGCGCGCCGGCAAACACAACCTCGTCGCGTACGCGATGGACGGGACGTATCAAACATTTCAACAAGGCGCGGAGGTAGCGGATAATTCCAACACGCCGGTGCAAGTACGCGTCAAGTCCATGCCGCTGGTCAATGTGACCTTTATCGTTTCCGTCCCGCCTGGCACTGTCGGACCAAACGTCCCGATTCGAATCGCGGGGAACCTGCTTCAGCTTGGCAACACCTTCGCCGACCTGCGCGGTGGATTCAGCACCGTTGCGGACCGGATGCCGGTCCTCACGCCCACTGCCGACGGCAGATATTCGGTGACGATGCCTCTGCCCGCCGGCGCCGATGTGCAATACAAATACACGATGGGCGATGGATTTTGGAACGCCGAGTTCGCCTCCGACCAAACATATGTGACGCGGCGCATCCTCGTTCCCTCGCAAAACACCACCATCGAAGATACCGTTCAATCGTGGCAGGCGGGACCAAAAGCGCCCATCGTGTTCGACGTCACTGTGCCGCAAAATACTTCTCCCAGCGACCGCATCTACATTCAATTCAACTTTTTATTCGGCTGGTCGCAACCCATCCCCATGTTGAACCAGGGTACGAATCGCTGGGTGTACAAACTTTACGGACCCTTGAACATGCCGGGCTCGTTCGCTTATCGATATTGCCGCAACGCACAGTGCGATTCCGCTGACGATTCGCAGACCGCCGGTCCGAACGCGCACGGGCGCAACATCACACCGGCGATCACACCGCAGAACATCAACGAATCCGTCAACGCGTGGATGTGGCCCCTCAATGTAGGATCCGCCACACTGGTCGCGGCAACCATCCCGTCGCGTGGAACCGGCTTTATGGCGGGCGTTGAATATCAATCCTATTACGATCCGCAGACACCCGCCTTCAACGATCTCGCCTTGCAAAACATCCAGGGGCTGGGCGCGAACTGGGTCGTGTACACGCCGTCGTGGACGTACAAGCGCACATCGCCAAACATCTTCACGCAACAGCCCGGCAAAGATCCATTCTGGTCTGATACGGTGCGGGCGGTCACCGAGGCGCGCGCGCGCAGTATCAACGTAGCGCTCTTTCCGCAACCGCGTTTCGAGACCAACGCCGCCGACTTTTGGAACAACGCCCCACGAGGCGACCTCAACTGGTGGAACGATTGGTTCGAACATTACCGCGCTTTTGCCATTCATTTCGCGGATATGGCGACGATCTCCGGCGCGCAGGCGGTGATCATCGGCGGTGATTGGATTCTCCCGGCTCTTCCCGCAGGGAAACTTGCCGACGGCACCCCCAGCGGAGTCCCCTCCGACGCGGAAACGCGCTGGAAGAATCTCATCGCAGAGATCCGCCAGCACTTCCGCGGGAACGTGATCTTCGCCCTACCCTACAACTCCACCGACTTCACGCCGCCGGTCAGCATCCTGCGCGATACCGATGCTGTCTACTTGCTGTGGTTCGCAAAGCTCAGCACGCTCGCCACACCTAACAAAGCGGACATGATCAACGAAGCCGGCATCCTGCTCGACCAGAACATCGCGCCGTGGCAATCGCAGATCGGCAAACCGTTCGTCATTGGGCTTTCGTATCCTTCCTCAACAAATTCCGCAACGGGATGCATTCCCAACGCGAGCGGCACATGCCTCGATTGGACCGCGCTCAACCAACCCAACGCCGATCTTTCCACCGTCAACCTCGACCTGCAACAACAGATCGATATTTACGAAGCCGTGTTGAACGCTTTGAATTCGCGCAGTTGGGTAAGCGGCTTCATCAGCCGCGGATATTTCGAACCGGTGGAATTGCAGGATAAATCAGCATCGATCCACGGTAAGCCCACACGGGATGTGCTTTGGTACTGGTTCCCGCGCTTGTTGGGAACGATTCAATAATCCAGCAGGGGCGGGTAACCCCGCCCCTGCAAATTTAATTTTGAGAGGCGATCAATGTCGAATACAAAAATCATCGTGAAGCGCGCCGGGCTTGGAATTCTGATCCTTGCCCTTTTGCTTGGCACGGGAGGCACTTTCTACTTTAAGAGTTATCTCCCGAACACCGTCGCGCCAAGATCGTTCCCGCAAATTGACGGCGAGATTCCACTCGAAGGTCTCGATGGACCCGTTGACATCTACCGCGATCACATGGGCATTCCTCACATCTATGCCTCTACAACGCACGACCTCTTTTTCGCGCAAGGGTTCGTCCACGCGCAGGATCGATTCTGGCAAATGGATTTTTATCGTCACGTGGGCGAAGGGCGGGTCGCTGAAATGTTTGGCGAGAGTCAATTGCAAGCCGATATGTTTTTGACAACGCTCGGCTGGAGAAAAACATCCCAGGAGGAATACGAAGCGCTCGAGCCCGAACATAAAGCCATCCTGCAATCGTATGCCGATGGTGTGAATGCCTACATCAAGGGGAAATCCAATGATGAATTAAGTCTTGAATACGCGGTGCTCGACCTGCCCATCATCAACCCGAATTACGTCATCGAACCGTGGGAGCCGGTCAACACGCTGGCATGGGCGCGCGCATTGGCTTGGGATCTGAAAGACAACATCAATGACGAGATCGAACGCGCCATCCTGATGAAAACGCTCACGCCGGAACAACTGGCGGAACTGTTTCCGCCCTATCCCGAAGATCATCCCCTCATTGTCAACAACATCGGCGATGGAAGTTCAACCAGTGCGACGCCAACCTCACTCGCCGCGGCAGACGTTCCCGCGGAAGTCCTTACCGCCGTCCTTCAAAACGCCTCCCTTTTAGACGGGATGCTTGGTTCGCCCGAACGCGGCAAAGGCTCCAACTCGTGGGTGGTTTCCGGCGATCTGACAACGACCGGCAAGCCGCTCCTGGCAAACGATCCGCACCTTGGAATCAACATGCCCTCCATTTGGTATCAAGTCGGCTTGCATTGTTTCCCAAAGAATGAAGATTGCCCCTTCGAACTTGCCGGTTTCTCGCTGGCGGGTGGACCGGGAATTGTTCTGGGTCATAACGATAAGATCGCATGGGGTTTCACTTTCGCCGAAGAAGATGTGATGGATCTGTTCATCGAACGGGTCAACCCAGAGAATCCTGATCAATACGAAGTCAACGGCGAATGGGTTGATTTCGAAATTCGCACCGAAACGATCAACGTTGCAGGAAGTGATCCGGTGGAGATCACAGTCCGCGCCACGCGGCATGGTCCCGTCATTTCTGAAACGTACGGTTCTTTGAAAAACGAAGGCGATCCAGAAGACTCGGAATTTGTTCCGTTCAAAGATCGCGCGGGCATTGAGTTACCCGAAAAGTATGTGATCGCGCTGAGTTGGACAGCCCTCTCGACCGGTAACACGTACAAACAATCGAATCCGTTCGTGGCGATCTGGGGATTCAATCCGGCGCAAAACTGGGAGGAGTTCCGTGAAGCCGCGCGCCACCTCAACGCGCCGGGACAGAATCTGTCGTATGCCGATGTGGACGGAAACATCGGGTATCAAACCTCGGGAACAATTCCCATTCGAAAGAACGGCGATGGACTCGCGCCCGTCCCGGGTTGGAACAGCGAATTCGACTGGGTCGGCGTCATTCCCTTCGAAGAGATGCCCTGGTCGCTCAACCCCGCGGAGGGCTATATCGCAACGGTCAACAACAAGATCGTGGGAGACGACTACCCGTACCTGATCGCCGGCGATCAGGCTGGATATGACTACGGCTTCCGCGCCAACCGCATCGTGGATTTGATCGAATCAGCCCCCGGGAAAATTGACATCGCTTACTTTCAGTTGATGCAAGCCGACGCGTACGACTCGAGCGCTGAGACGTTTGTCCCGTTGTTGATGCAATTGGATCCAAAATTCGAAAAATCCAACGAAGCGATCGCTTTCGATTCGTTGCGAGGCTGGGATTATCAAGCCACAATCGATTCACAATCCGCGGCTGTGTACGCCGCATTTTGGCGGAATTTGTTGAAAAACACCTTCAACGATGAACTACCGGAGGAGTATTGGCCCGACGGCGGCGACCGCTGGTTCGAGGTGACACGTAATCTCACCGCGGACAGCGCGTGGTGGGACGATGTTTCAACCACCGATGTCTCCGAAACTCGCGACGATATTTTGAAAAAGTCGTTCAGTGAAGGTGTGGCAGAATTGGAAGAACTGCTCGGCAATGATCCCGCTCAATGGACGTGGGGAGGAATCCATGTCAGCAATTTCAGGAACGGCTCATTGGGCGAATCAGGCGTCCCGCCGATCGAAGCGTTGTTCAATCGCGGACCCTTCCCCACCAATGGCGGAAAGTCGCTCGTCAATGCAACATCGTGGAATTCGGTCGAAGGCTACGAGGTGACCAACGTTCCCTCGTATCGAGCCATTTACGATTTCTCAGACCTGAGCAACTCACTCTCGATGCACACTACAGGTCAATCCGGTCACGCCTATCACCCGCACTACATCGACATGGCAGAGATGTGGGCGAACGTGGAATACTATCCCATGCTGTGGGAGCAAGGCGCGATCGTCGCGGATGCCGAAGGGCATTTGGTGTTGACGCCAAAATAATCGTGTAAGGGCGGGGTGACCCCGCCCTTACTTGATTCGTAACGCCACCCACGAAAAGAAGATCACGCCGAGATAACTACATACGAGATCGAGCAACGAGAATGTGCGGTTGCGAAAAAATTGTTGCGAGTATTCCTCGACGCCGATGAGCAGGGCAAGAATCAAGCCTGTTGAAAACACGATCCCTTTCGGGTCCCGGTGAGGAAGCGAGCTGGTGAAGGTCAGGTCGAGGAGCAGCGTGAGAATCCCATAGAGGATGAAGTGCCCCAGTTTGTCGCCGTTGGGAATCTGATTGATGAATCCGAGAAAGCCGAGTCTTCCAGTGTCAGCGAGAAATATGACGAGGAGAATTAGGAAGACAAAGGAGACCGTCAGCCACTTGAGCATTTCTGGAGATGGTGGCTATCTCATGAAATTAAACAACTCACGAATGGACAAACCGCCACCGACGATCAAAAATGCGAAATAGAGAATGGTGGCGATGTTGGAAAGATAACCGAGCAGGATGGATCCGCCATCCCGTTGCATCATACCGACGGAAAGGAAGATCAACGCCAGGGCGGGAATTGTATTGCTGAACGGAATAAAACCGAACGGAGCCATAAGTAACACTGCGGCGAGGATGAATGATAGGTTGTTCGCCAGATTCATAAATCGACTGGTGGTAAGTCCCGGCAAACGGTGCGGGCGGCTGACTTTTTCGAGGCGGTGAAACCACACCAGCGCGCGCTTGAATCCTTCACGCAGTTTCACCGAGGACAACTTACGGTCTGCGATGAATTTTGGCAACCATAGTTTGCGGGAAAAGAGACGCGTAATGCCGATAAGAAGAATGCCTGTGCCGAATACAGTGCTTACACCGGGGATCGAAACCGGTACGAGGAACACCAACGAGAGGAAGATGGTAAGGAGCATCAGACTGTCTGCGCCGACGATGTCCATGATCTCGACGAGTGTGACTTCTTCCAGTGGCAGTTTTTCGATGATGAGTTCGATCTTTTCCCCAAGCGATTCGGACCGGAGTTCAGACTCTTCGTTTTGCGAAAGTTCAGTATGATCCATAAGAATTTCCAATGCGCACAAAGTATGATTTTTCAAACGAGACACTTCGGTCAGGTTTGCAACAGGGGCGGATTATACTGCGCTTTCTCCTTTCGACTCCATTCGGCTCAGCCAATCGCCGACCACAAGAATGAACAGGCTTCCCAGCGATGACATGCCCACATTGAGCGATCCGACCGGAAAGAAAATCCATCCTTGCCAAAGCCCGACGAGATGTCCCACGGCAAAACCGAGAACACTCAAGCCAAGGTTGAGCAAGAGTCGCCAGAATCCTCCGCCGCGAATCAAATGGTAGAGCGAGCCGAGGAGCAACGCGACAAGGAGGGCGAAGAGGAGGGAGGGGAGAGTCATGAGAGATCAGTAAACACGTAGACACGTAGACAGGTAGATAAGTAAACATGCGAGACACTGCTTACTTGTTTACGTGTCTACCTGTTTCCTTGGATACATCCTTCCTACGGCTTCAAATACTTCGCAAAGAAATCGGCGATCGCGCTGTAGCAGGCTACGCGATTCTCGTATTTCAACACGTCGTGACCTTCATCTTCAAAGACAAGCAACTCGATCTCCTTGCCTTTGGATTTCAACTCGCGTACAAGGTCTTCCGATTCAGCGGCAACCACGCGCGGATCGTTACGTCCCTGGATGACAAGCATCGGCGCGGACATGTTGTGCAAATGCGTTTTCGGCGACCGTTCGACGAGAAACGCGCGCTCATCGGCTTTTTCGGGATCGCCCAATGCGATCTTGAAATACGGTTTCCACGTCGCAGGGATGCGTTCCGAGAACGTTAGCAAATCATACGGACCGAACATATCGCACGAGGCTTTCCACAAGTCGGGGTGCAGTCCCGCCTGCATCAAGGTCATGTAACCGCCATACGAGCGACCAACGACCGCCGCGCGCAAAACGTCCAATCGTTTATCTTTCGGCAAAACGTGCTTCATCGCGTGGACGTGATCGAGGCGGTCCTGCCCGCCCCAGTCGCGGTCAACATGTTTGGTGTAGGAGAGTCCGTAACCCGTGGAGCCGCGCACATTCGGCACAAAGACCGCGAACCCGCGCAGGGTGAGATATTGGATCAACGGCATGGAGAACCACGCAAAGTCCGGGCGTTCCTGTCCCTGCGGACCGCCGTGGATGTAGTAAACGACCGGTCGCGGACCTTTGAAACCCAACCCCTTCGCGGGGAGATAAAGCCGGGCGGAGGTACGCAAGCCGTCATGGGAAAGAAACGAAGCGTCTTCGCCCTTCGAAAGAAGCGCGTCGGGAATCCCAAGGATCTTCTCGTTGGTATGCCGCGTGACCACGTTCCGCTTTTTACCGCCAACCGTGTAGAGTTGTGTCGGCGATGTCGCAGTCGAGAATGAGAAGGTGAACAGATCATCGTTCGAGTCGTAATGAACGCGTTCGAGCATCCCGTTGTCGAGCGGCTTCGCGCCGACCAACACCTGGGTAATGGTCATTTGTCTTTTCTTTTCATTGAATATGCCTTCGTACACCCACGAACAGCCGTCGATGTTGAACAACAGCAAATAACGATCCTTGCGGAGGTGCGCGGCTTCCATCAGTTCGCCGACACCTTTGTGTTTGACGCCTTTCAGCTGTACCGGTTCAAGTTCAGCGGGTTTTGAAAAATCGAGATAACCGAGGCTGTAGGTGTCCTCAAAAACTGAGGAAACGACCAGCGCCCCTTTTTCACTCGGGGAGAAAACCGCCGAGCCCAGTCCGTTCAAGGGAACACTCTCGCCCTCCGCGCGATCTTCCAATAATTTCCCAAAGAGGGTTTTTTGTTTACCTTTTTCCCACAAACACAACACACCATCGCCAACCGTATAGCCTGTTCCGAGCAACAACTTGTTGTGATCTTTGCTGTGCGCGGCAACGCCAAGTCCAAATTGATATTCCGCGACCTTGGTTAACTTGCCTGTCTTGAGATCTCCGCGATACGTTTCGATCATCGGTATGTCGCGGCGTTCGGCGCCGAAATAAGCGATGCCTTTTTCCGGGTCGCATTCGCCCAAATGCACGCGATACTCGGCGAAGAAATTATCGAACGACGGTTCGGGAAAGCCGCCATCCAGGGGAATTAACATCGGCTGGTAATTCTCGTCGCCGTCCTTGTCGATCATCACCAGAATCTTCTTGAGTTTTGAAAAAACATAAAACGACAACCCGCCGATCAAATGCGGATTCTGCAACGCGATGTTCGGAGGCAGCAACGGTTCGGGGACACTCCCGCCAAACTTCATCGAGTACAAACTCAACCGCCCCGACAAGTTGCTCAAAAAGAAAACCTTATGATCGGCATGTTGCGGCACAACGAACAATCGGGCAGACATCAACGATTCGACACGATACGACATGGCAAGGCTCCTGTTGAAAATAGATTTTTTATTTTACTTTGAATGACACGAACATGAGCGATTTCATATTGAAAAAAAATTTTCACCACTTTATTTTTTCACCATACTGACTACGCGCAAATGCTAAGTGATGATGCCGCCACCGATCAACAAATCGTTTTGATAGAAGACTGCCGCCTGACCTGCCGTGATGTCGCGTTGCGGCGCGTCAAACGTGACTTGCGCCTGATCCTCCCCCATCGGCGCGACCCACGCCTCAGCCTCTTTCGCGGTGTAGCGAATCTTCACCTCCGCGCGGAATGGTTCACGAGGCGTTTCGCCTGTAATCCAATTTACATCGCGAGCGATTAACTCTGTGGAACCGAGTTGTTCTTGAGTGCCGACCACCAACGTATTGCGCACTGCATCCTTCGTAATCACGTACAGCGGCACAGACGACGCGATGCCCAATCCTTTGCGTTGACCAATCGTGTAATTGGCAAGACCGGTATGAGAGCCGATCGTCGAACCCTCGCGGGTCACGATCTCACCGGGCTTGAGCATCTCCGCCGCGTTGCGCTGAAGGAAGTTGCGGTAATCCTCACCCGCGAGAAAGCACAAATCTTGTGAATCCTTTCGTGAAGCAGTCGGCAGTCCGTGCTTTTCTGCGACCTGCCGAATCTC